>JAEUMX010000476.1 GCA_016791285.1 Burkholderiales bacterium | reverse complement strand
TAGGACTCAGCGACCTTGCGCGTACCACGCTTGTCCGCGACCTTGTCGACGAGCGTCACCGGCGGCTCGGCGAGGATGCTGACCGACGGCACGACGATCTCGAACTTCTCCGGCCCGAGTTCCTTCACCGCCAGGAACGCCTCGTTCTCCCAGGAGATGAAGACATCGCCGATAGCGCGCTCGGTGAAGGTGGTCGTCGAGCCGCGCGCGCCCGAATCGAGCACCGGTACGTTCTTGTAAAGCGCCGCGACGAACGCCTTCGCCTTGTCCTCGCTGCCGTACTTCTTTATTGCATAACCCCACGCCGCGAGAAAGTTCCAGCGCGCCCCGCCCGAAGTCTTGGGGTTGGGCGTAATCACGGCGACCCCCGGTTTCACGAGATCGTCCCAGTCCTTGATGTGCTTGGGGTTGCCCTTGCGCACCAGGAACACGATCGTGGACGTGTAGGGGGCGCTGTTATGAGGCAACCGCTTCTGCCAGTCCTCCGGCAGAAGTTTGCCCTTCGCTGCGATCTCGTCGATGTCGTAGGCGAGAGCGAGCGTGACGACGTCGGCCTCGAGGCCGTCGATTACGGCGCGCGCCTGCTTGCCGGAGCCGCCGTGCGAGGCCCGGATGCTCACCTGCTCGCCCGTCTTGGCCTTCCAGGCCTTGGCAAAGGCAGCATTGAAATCCTGATACAGCTCGCGCGTCGGATCGTACGACACGTTGAGGATGTTGGTCTCGGCGAGCACCGGCAGCGACAGCGCGAGCGCGATCACGAGCAGCAGCACATTCTTGAGCTTCATGCGATCTCCGTTTGACTAAAGTACGAGGGTGGAGGGGCGCGGGCGACCGTTGCCGCCCTGCGCCGACGCCCAGGACTATAGCCGTGCGATGACGGAGCGCTAACGAATATAAATCTATTTCTTTATGCGCTTTCGAATGCGCGAACGCAGGCCGCAGATGTGGAGGGACGACGACAACGGGGAGTGGCGCCGTCTCAGGCGAGACGGGTGCGCGGCAAAAGGATCTCGATCGGATCGGCTTCGATGGAACGGGACGCTGGCGGAGCGAACACTTCGCCCAACATGATCAACGCCGGTCCGGTGATGCCCTGTTCGGCCGCGAGATGGAGTTCGGACAGGGCGAGATGGAATTCGCGCATGCCCGGCAGCGAGGCATTCTCAACCACCCGAACGGGTGTGGCGGGCGACATGCCCCGATCGAGCAGCGAGCGTGCAATCGCAGCCGCCTGTCCGACTCCCATGTACAGGACGGACGTGTCCGCACCGAGGACCGCCGGCGCCCAGTCGCTCTCTTCTTCCTCTGTGCCGACGCGGGGGGTGGCGAAGGTCACGGAGCGGGCCAGGCCGCGACGCGTGAGTGAAACGCCCATCTGTGCGCTCGCCGCCAGCGCGGCGGTGACCCCGGGCACGATCTCACAGGCGATACCGGCTGCCTCGAGCGCGGCGATCTCCTCCTGAGCCCGTCCGAACAGCATCGGATCGCCGCCTTTCAGCCGCACGACCACATCGTGCTTGCGCGCCGCATCGATCAGACGCTTGTTGATGAACCGTTGCGCAGTCGAGCGCTTGCCGCAGCGCTTGCCCACCGCGATCTTCTCCGCGCTGCGGGCGAGCGCCACCGTATCGGGATGCACCAGGGCATCGTGGAAGACGATTTCGGCGCGCTCGAGCAGCCGCGCCGCACGCAGGGTGATGAGATCCGGCGCACCAGGACCGGCACCGACGAGGTAGACCTTGCCCATCGACCTTAACCCTCGATCATTCCGGCAGCGAGCGTGTTGTTGGTGGTCTCGTCGATGAGGATGAAGCTGCCGGTCGCCCGGTTCGTTGCGTAAGGGTCAACGAACAGGGGTTGCAGCGTCCTGATCGCGACACGCGCAATCTCGTTGAACCGGACACTGGTGGCGGGATGGCGCTCCAAAGTGTTCACGTCGACCCTGTATTCGATCGCCCTGATGAGCGCCTTGGCCGTGCGGGTCGTGTGCTTGACGAGATACTTGCGTGCCAGGTCGAGCGGCTGGGCGTCGAACCAGCAGATGCGGGCCGCGAATTCCTGCGTCACCCGGGGCAGATCGTCCGACTTCACGATCATGTCGCCACGCGAGACGTCCAGCGGGCTGTCGAGGGTGAGTTGCACCGACTGCGGCGCCGCCGCGCGGGCCAGCTCGCCATCCAGCGTGACGATCTGCGCGACGTGACTCGTCAATCCGGACGGCAGCGCGGTGACCTCGTCTCCCACCTGGATGGCGCCCGACTCGATTCGGCCGGCGTAGCCGCGAAAGTCGTGACAGGCTTCTTCTTGCGGTCGGCACACCCACTGCACGGGAAAGCGGAAGTCGCGCTCGTTGATGTCGTGGGCGATCTCCACGCTCTCCAGATACTCCATCAGCGTGGGACCGCGATACCAATCGAGGTTGTCGCCCCGCTCCACCACCATGTCGCCGTGAAGCGCAGACATCGGGAGGTACCCAATGTCGCGCAGCCCCAGCCCTTCCGCGAACGAGCCGAACTCGCCCCGAATCGTTTCGAACACATCCCGCGACCAGCCGACCAGGTCCATCTTGTTCACCGCCACCACGAGGTGCGGGATGCCGACCAGGCTCGCGAGAAAGGCGTGGCGCCGCGACTGGGTCAGCACACCCTTGCGCGCGTCGATGAGGATGACCGCGAGATTGGCGGTGGAGGCCCCGGTCACCATGTTGCGAGTGTACTGCTCGTGGCCGGGCGTGTCGGCGATGATGAACTTGCGCCGCGGCGTCGCGAAGTATCTGTAGGCGACGTCTATGGTGATGCCCTGCTCGCGCTCCGCCTGCAGGCCGTCTGTGAGCAGCGCAAGGTCCACGCCGTTCGCGCCCCGCTTCTGCGTGGTCTTCTGGAGTGCGTGCAGCTGGTCCTCGAAGATCGCCTTCGAATCGTGCAGCAGCCGACCGATCAGGGTGCTCTTGCCATCGTCGACGCTGCCAGCCGTGATGAAGCGCAGGAGCTCGCTCGCGCGAAACGAGACGGACTCGAACGCGGACATCAGAAGTAACCTTCCTTTTTCCGCAGCTCCATCGATGCGTCCGACGTCTGATCGTCCATGCGCGTGGCGCCGCGCTCGGTGATGCGCGTCGTCGCCGTCTCGGCGATGATGTCGATCAGCGTCGCGGCGGAGGACTCGACCGGACATGTGCAGGTGATGTCGCCGACCGTACGGAAGCGCACCGACAGCGTCTGCGCGGTCTCGCCGGCCTTCGGCGGTGTGATCGGCGTCACCGGCGCGAGCTGCCCCAATCGGCGGACCACCTCGCGCGGATGCGCGAAATAGATGCTCGGAATGGCGAGCCTCTCGCGCGCGATGTACTGCCACACGTCGAGCTCGGTCCAGTTGCTGATCGGAAATACGCGCATGTTCTCGCCGGGGTGCACCCGCGTATTGTAAAGGCTCCAGAGCTCCGGGCGCTGATTTTTGGGATCCCACTGACCGAATTCGTCACGGAAGGAGAAGATGCGCTCCTTGGCACGCGCCTTCTCCTCGTCGCGCCGCGCCCCGCCGATGCAGGCATCGAAGTGGAACTCAGCGATCGCGTCGAGCAGCGTCACCGACTGGTGGACATTGCGGCTCTCGTCGGAGCGCTTCAACACGACCCGACCGGTGCGGATCGAATCCTCGACCGAGCGCACGATCAGCCGTTCGCCGAGATCCGCGGCGCGGCGATCGCGAAACTCGATCACCTCGGGAAAGTTGTGACCGGTGTCGATGTGGAGCAGCGGAAAGGGAAAGCGCCCCGGACGAAACGCCTTCTCGGCAATCCGCAGGAGCACGATGGAGTCCTTGCCGCCGGAGAAGAGCAGCGCCGGATTGCGGCACTCGGCAGCAACTTCGCGCAGGATATGAATCGCCTCGCTCTCCAGCACGTCGAGGTGGCTCAACGCCGCACCCGGCCCCTTCCGCGCCGTTGCCGCGGAGGGTTGCGCCAGCATGCCGATCTCTTGCACGTCGACCGCTTTCATGACGTGACCTTGTCGTCGATCTGTGCCGGACTCGTTTGCGCGGCGGAGATCGTCACGCGCGCGGTCGCAAACCGTGCGACGTGCAGACCGCACTCCTTGCCCGCGGGATCTTCCCACCACCAGCGGCCGGCGCGTTCGTCCTCGCCCACCGTGATGGCACGCGTGCACGGCGCGCAGCCGATGCTGGCGTAGCCCGCGTCGTGCAAGGTGTTGTACGGAAGCTCGTGCTCGTGGATGTACGCCCACACCTCCTTGCGCGTCCAGTCGGCCAAGGGGTTGAATTTCTGGAGTCCGTGCTCCTGATCGAACTCGCTCACCGCGATCGCCGCACGCGTGGGACTTTGCTCCCGCCGCAGACCGGTGATCCACGCGCGCTTGCCGGCAAGCGCGCGCCGCAAGGGACGCACCTTGCGCACCTCGCAGCACCCTTTGCGCAGCTCGACGCTGTCGAAGAAGGCATTCGCGCCGTGCGCCGCGGCAAACGCTTCGAGCTCCGCCCCATCCGGGTAGAAGACGCGGATCGGCAGATCATAGCGATCCGCGAGCTCGCGCATCAGCGCATGCGTCGGCTCGGGCAAACGTCCGGTGTCGAGCGTGAAGATCTCTATGCCCGGCGCGTGCTGCGCGATGAGATCGGTCATTACCACGTCCTCGGCGCCGAAGCTGTTCGCAAACGCTGCCGGCAGGTACCGCTGACCGATCTGCTCGAGCAGGGTCGAAACGTTCAGAACTTTCTCATGCAGATTCATTTCTCTGTCTCCACAGACTGACTCATGCCGCCCGTGCCACCGCCGCCTTCGCGGGGGAACGTACGGCCGGCTTCGGCAGCGCCCCGGTCAGATCGAGGGTGGGCTCGCGCTGCAGGCAGTAATCCGCCACCGCCAGGGTCCATTCGTCGAGCGCCCGGAAGAACGGCGCCACGGTCGCATCGGTCATCGCTTCATCCGGTTGCGCCAGCGCATCGGCGAACGACGCGAGCTTCGCGGCGATGTCCCCACGCTCGGGCAGGCGTTCGGCGATCTCCGCTGCCAGGGCCTTGAGGTCATCCTGCTTGCGCCCGCCCGCGATCTGCGCAAGGGCCTGGCCTACGCTGCGCGCGATCGCCTCGGCACACTTCGCGGCTTCCGCGTACTTGCGCTGGAAGAAGAGCGCGTCCCGATACTCCCGCTCATGCGCGGCCTCGAAGAAGTTGGCACCGGCGGTCACCTGGCTCGCGCCCGCGCACTCGCCGCCACCGAGTTGCAAAACCCGGAAGTCCGCGGTATCGCCGTGGTCGCGTGCGAGGTGTGCGGCCTCGTGCGCCTCGACCTGCGTCAAATCGGCGAGCAGGTCGCGCAGATACTGCTGGCCCTTGCGATGCGCCCAGTCGAAGAAGCGCTCCCCCGACGTGCCGTCGGTCGCGTACGCCTGCTGCACGCGGTCGATCGCTGCCTGCACGCGCTGCGTCGGGACCGAAGGTCCTTTGATCGCAAGGCGACCGCCGCCAACGCCGCTGCCGCCGAAGTAGGTCTGATAGTGCGGCACGAGCTTGCCGTGCAGGCGCTTGCCTTCGCCGTAGATGCCGATGTCGCCGGTCTCCGGCTGGGCGCAACCGTTGTGGCAACCGGAAACGCGAATTCGCAGATCGCCGCTGCCACCGCCGAGCTTCGGCGCGACGAGCGTCGATGAAGTGATTCCCAGGCGGCAGGTCGACGTGCCAGGGCACGCCACCACGTTGTCGCCCGCCTGCGGCAAGTCGAATCCGACCGCACGAATCGCACGCCGCACCGCCTCGACCTCTCGGCTCGGGACGTGCGGCAGCATGAGGTTCTGGTCCTGTGTCGTGCGCAGCTCAGGCAGACCGAACTGCTCCAGCAGATCGGCCAGGGCGCGCAAGTGCCGGGCACGCAGGTCGCCCAGCGGTATCGCGATCGGCACGACCACGAGTCCCGTCTGCTTCTGCGGAAACACCCGGCGCGGCGCACCCGGTCCCGGTGCTTCGCCGCTGGTACCGGCCTTCCACTCGCCGGTCGGATACGATCGATTGGCCAGCCCTGCCCGCGTATGCGCGAGCTCTTCGCGATACTTCTCGATAAAGCCTTCAGGGCCGAAGCGGTCGACCAGGAACTTGATGCGCGACTTGGCCCGCTTGATCCGGTCCGAGTAACGGTTGTGGAGTGCGATCAATGCCTCGATCACCATCAGGAGCTCGCGCTCCTCGACGAACGGTTCAACCACAATCGCCTCGTGCGGCTTGTGGCCCAGTCCGCCGCCGGCGAGAACCTTGAACCCGAACCGATCGCCGTCGCGCACGGCGACCACCGCAAGGTCGTGCAAAAGCCCCTGCGCGCAGTCGGCCTCGCAGCCGGAGAAGCTGATCTTGAACTTGCGCGGCATCTGCTGGTTGAGCGGGTTGCGCAGGAAGTGCTGGACCGCGCCATCGACGAAGCGCGTGACGTCGACGTGCTCCTTCGGGCAAATGCCCGCGAGCGGACAGGCCGTGATGTTGCGGATCGTGTTGCCGCAAGCCTCGCGCGTCGTCAGCCCGAACGACGCAAGCGTCCCCAGGGCGGCCGGCACCTCCGCGAGCGGCACGTAGTAGACCTGCAGGTCCTGGCGCGTGGTGATGTGGGCGACGCCGTTCTGTGAGTAGCGCTCGACGACCTCCGCCACACCGCGCAGCTGCCGCGCAGAGACGCGTCCGCCGGGGACCTTCACCCGGACCATGTGGACGCCTTCCTGGCGCTGGCCATAGACGCCCATCTGCAGGCGCGCAGCGGTGAACTTGTCGGGGTCCATGCCGCCACCGAGGAAGCTCTCGACTGCTGCGCCCAATTGGCCGATCTCCTCGACGTTGGCAAGATTCTCCGGCAAAGACATTCAGTAATTCTCCTGGTGCTTGAGCATCGCGAGAACGCGACCCCGGTGAGTTCAAGAGGGAGGTGGCAATATGCACTCGGGCATTTCCGGCGCGAGACCTGCCCTCCCCAAAATTGACCTGTGATGCTACCAGCGTCATCATTTCGGCCTTAAGAATATTTAGGCCATTGTTTATATCGGATTCGTATTTGCGATGAAGCTGCAGCAGCTACGATACATCTGCGAGGTCGCCCGCCAGGGGCTCAACCTCTCGGCGGCAGCCGAGAAGCTCTACACCTCCCAGCCCGGGGTCAGCAAGCAGATCCGCCTGCTCGAAGACGAACTCGGTGTGGAGATCTTCGTCCGCCACGGCAAGCGCTTCGTCGAGATCACCCGGCCCGGTCGGGACATCATCCGCGTGGCCGAGCGCATGCTGCGGGACGCCACCAACCTCAAGAACGTCGCCCAGGAATTCACCAGCGAACAGACCGGATCGCTGACCATCGCGACTACCCACACCCAGGCGCGCTATGCGCTGCCCCCGGTGGTGAAGCGCTTCACCGAGCGCTATCCCGGCGTGCGCTTGAGCCTGCGGCAAGGCAGTCCCATGCAGATCGCCGAGCTGGCGAGCTCGGGGGAGGCCGACCTCGCCATCGCCACCGAGGCGATCGAGCTCTTCTCCGAGCTCGTGATGCTGCCCTGCTACGACTGGAACCGCTGCGTCGTGGTGCCGCCCGCTCATCCCCTGCTCAAGGTAAAACCGCTGACGCTGGAGGCCATTGCTCGCTATCCGATCATCACCTACGACTTCGCCTTCACGGGTCGCTCGAAGATCAACCAGGCCTTCGAGGCGCACGGCCTCGTCCCGAATGTGACGCTCACCGCCATCGACGCCGACGTGATCAAGACCTACGTCGAGCTCGGGCTCGGCGTGGGCATCGTCGCGTACATGGCGTTCAATCCGGACCGCGACCGGCAACTGCGCGCCATCGACGCGAGCCACCTGTTCGAGTCGAGCACGACGCACATGGGAATCCGCAAGAACACCTACCTGCGCGGCTATATGTACGGGTTTATCGAGATGTTCGCCCCGCGCCTCACGCACAAGGTGGTCGACGAAGCAATGTCACACACCTGACGTTGCCGCTGCGCCGTCTCAGGCCGTCCGTTTGGAGAAGTGCCGCGGCCGCACACCGCCTACCCATAGCGCCGCGAAATAGACGGCCGCCCCCAGGGCCACCACCCATGCCAGCTTCACGCCGCGCTCCCTGCCCGACGCCGCAAGCCACCACGCCGCGTCGCCCGCAGCCAGCCATAGCGTAACGCCGAGCAGGAGCACCGCCGCGCAAAGCTGCAGGCCGAATCGCCGCCAGCCATGCTGGGGCACGTAGTAGCTGCGCTTGCGTAGCTTGCGAAAAAGAAGACCTGCATTCAGACAGGCAGCAAGCCCGATGGCGAGCGCGAGTCCCGCGTGCCGCAGCGGGAAGATGAAGGCGAGGTTCATCACCTGGGTCATGGCGAGCGTGAGGATGCCGATCTTGACCGGGGTCTTCACGTCCTGCCGCGCGTAGAACCCCGGCGCCAGTACCTTCACGAGGATCATCCCGATCAAGCCGACGCTGTAGGCGACGAGCGCCTGCCGGGTCATGAGCACGTCGGTCGCATCGAACTTTCCGTACTGGAAGAGCGTTGCGATCAACGGCACGGCAAGCAGCGCGAGCGCCACCGCGGCCGGAACAGCGAGCAGCAAGGTAAGGCGCAGTCCCCAGTCCAGGAGCTTCGAGAACTCGGTGCCGTCCGCGTTGGCGTGCGTCTTGGAGAGACTGGGCAGCAGGATGGTCCCGAGCGCCGCGCCCAGCATGCCCGCCGGAAACTCCATCAGCCGGTCGGCGTAGTACAGCCAGGAGACGCTGCCGTTTACGAGAAAGGACGCGAAGATCGTGTTGATGAGCAGCGAGATCTGGCTGACCGAGACCCCGAAGAGCGCCGGCCCCATGAGCCGGGTGATGCGCCATACCCCCTCATCGCGCTTGCCCAGGGAGAAACGTGGCAGCAGCTTGAGTCGCGCCAGAAACGGCACCTGGAAGGCAAGCTGCAGCACGCCGCCGACCACGACCGCCCAGGCGAGCGCCATGATCGGCGGGTCGAAATACGGTGCGGCATACAGCGCGAAGGCGATGAAGCTCAGGTTGAGCAGCGTCGGCGTGAAGGCCGGCACCGAAAAGCGGCTGTAGGTGTTGAGCACGCCGCCCGCGAGCGCGGTGAGCGAAATGAAGAGAATGTACGGAAACGTCACGCGCAGCAGCGACACGGTCACGTCGAACTTGTCCGCGCTGGCGTGGAACCCGGGCGCGCTCACCCACACGACGAGCGGCGCCGCGAGCACACCAACGATTGTCACCACGACGAGCGCCGCCGACAGCAGCCCCGCGACGTGATCGACCAGCACCCGTGTCTGCGCCTCCCCGCGCCGCGTCTTGTACTCCGCCAGCACCGGCACGAACGCCTGCGAGAACGCACCCTCGGCGAAGAGACGGCGCAGCAGGTTCGGAATGCGGAAAGCGACGAAGAACGCGTCAGTGTAGAGTCCCGCGCCGAATACGCGGGCGATGATGGCGTCGCGCACGAACCCCAGAACCCGCGACACGAACGTCATCGAGCTCACGGTCGCCAGCGCCTTGAGCAAATTCATGGGGCGCTATCTTAGCCGATCGTGTGGCTTGCAAATCACCAGCAACCCACTTACCATTGCCGGCTTTCCCCAGGATTCCAGGCTTCGAGGTCGACCCATGGCGAATTCCGCCCAAGCAAAGAAACGTGCCCACCAGGCAGTCGTGCGCAACGCGCACAACGCGGCGCTTCGCACCCGCCTTCGCACCGCGATCAAGAAGGTGCGCAAGGCGGTGGAGACCGGCGACAAGGCAGCCGCCAAGGCGGTCTTCAACGAATCGATGAGCATCATCGATTCGGTGGCCGACAAGAAGATCGTGCACAAGAACAAGGCCGCGCGTCACAAGAGCCGGCTCTCCGCGGCAATCAAGGCGATGGCGTAGCGCCGCCGCGCCAGAAAAAGAAAGGGCCGATTTTCGCGATCGGCCCTTTTTCTTTCCCTGCACGGGCTATTCAACGCGCGAGCAGGCTTCTCACCTTCTCGCCGATCCGTGCGGCGATCTTGCGATAGCCGTCGGGGCTGGGGTGGATCTCGTTCAGCCAGTCCCCGCTCACCCCGGTGGCGCCTGCGGCAGCTCTCTGCAATGCACCCCGGGTCTCGACGAAATGAAAGT
>JAEUMX010000447.1 GCA_016791285.1 Burkholderiales bacterium | reverse complement strand
GGGGTCATCGGCGAAGGATGCGAGAAGTCGAACCGGGTCTTCCACTGATCGACCAGCGAGCCCTTCTGCGTGACGTGTGTCCCGAGCACCTTGCGCAGCGCCGCGTGCATGAGGTGCGTCGCGGAGTGGTTGTACATCGTGCGCGAGCGCGTCACCGGATCCACGTGCGCCACGACCTCGTCGCCCACCGCGAGCCGCCCGGTACGCAGCAACCCCTTGTGCCCGAACACTTCCGCCTGGATCTTCTGCGTGTCGCCGACGGTGAACGTGCCGTTGCCCGCGTGCAGCTCGCCGGTGTCGCCCACCTGTCCGCCCGACTCGGCGTAGAAGGGTGTCTGGTCGAGCACGACGACGGCTTCTTCGCCGGCCTCGATGAACTTGACCGCGGTGCCTGCGCGATAGAGCGCGACGACCTCGGCCTCCAGGGTCAGCGTGTCGTAGCCGTGAAACTCCGTCGCACGTCCGACGTAGTCGACGCCGGTCTGCATCTGGAACCGGGAGGCGGCGCGTGCGCGTTCGCGCTGGCGCTGCATGGCCTCTTCGAATCCCGCGAAATCGACCGTGATGCCGCGCTCGCGGGCGATGTCCGCGGTGAGGTCGACCGGAAAGCCGAAGGTGTCATAGAGCTTGAACACCATCTCGCCGTCGAGCATGCGGTCCTCGCGCTTGAGCGCACCCTCGAGCACGGCCATGCCGTGGTGCAGTGTTTCCGCGAAGCGCTCCTCTTCCTGTTTGAGTACCTGCGTCACGCGCTCCTGCGCTGCGGCCAGCTCGGGATAGGCCTCGCCCATGGCGCGCGCGAGGTCGGGCACCAGCGCATGGAAGAACGGCTCCTTCTTGCCGAGCTTGTAACCGTGACGGATGGCGCGCCGAACGATGCGGCGGAGCACGTAGCCGCGGCCCTCGTTGCCCGGTATGACGCCGTCGGTGATGAGGAAGGCGCAGGCGCGGATGTGATCCGCGATCACCTTGAGCGAGTTGCTGTCGAGGTCGCTCGCCCCGGTCTCGCGCGCGGCCGCGCGGATGAGATCCTGAAACAGGTCGATCTCGTAGTTGGAGTGCACGCCCTGCAGCACCGCGGCGATGCGCTCGAGCCCCATGCCGGTGTCCACCGACGGCTTGGGCAGCGGATTGAGCGTGCCGTGCTCGTCGCGGTTGTACTGCATGAAGACGAGGTTCCAGATCTCGATGAAGCGATCGCCCTCCGCCTCGGTCGATCCCGGCGGGCCGCCTTCGACCTCCGGCCCGTGATCGTAGAAGATCTCGGTGCACGGGCCGCACGGACCCGTGTCGCCCATCTGCCAGAAGTTGTCCAGGGTCGGGATGCGCGCCACGCGCTCCGCCGGCACGCCCACTTCGTTCAGCCAGATATCGGCCGCCTCGTCGTCTTCGGCGTACACCGTGACCCAGAGCCGGTCGGCGGGAATCTTCAGCTCGTCGACCAGAAACTCCCACGCATACTTGATCGCATTGCGCTTGAAGTAATCGCCGAAGCTGAAGTTGCCCAGCATCTCGAAGAACGTGTGATGACGTGCGGTGTACCCGACGTTTTCCAGGTCGTTGTGCTTGCCGCCGGCGCGCAGACTGCGCTGGCAGCTCGCAGCGCGGGTGTAAGGGCGCTTGTCCTGCCCGAGGAACACGTCCTTGAACTGCACCATCCCCGAGTTCGTGAAAAGCAGCGTGGGATCGTTGATCGGAACGAGCGGACTCGACGCGACCACGGTGTGCCCGTGACCCTCGAAGAAGCTCAGGAATGCCTTGCGAATGTCGGCGGATTTCATCGGCGAAGTTGAGCGCGAGCCCAAGGACCGCGCGCGGGAATCGAAAGTAAGCCGAAGATTGTCGCCGGAACACGTGCGCTGCGCAATGGAGGCGGCGTGGCAGCGGGGTT
>JAEUMX010000429.1 GCA_016791285.1 Burkholderiales bacterium | reverse complement strand
AGCCGAGCGCAGAGTCTACTCCGGCAGGGGATCGGGACTCCAGAGTCGTCTTGCCACCAGCAGCAGTGCCAGATGCACGACGACGAGGAGCGCAACGCAACCGCGCCAGCCGAAGCGCTGCCAGACGAGCGCGGGGGCGATGGCGCCCACGCTGCCGCCGAAGTAGTAGGCGGAAGTATAGAGACCGACCGCGGCAGACTTCGCATGGGTCGCGACGCTGGGAACGAAGCCCGTGGCCAGCGCCTGCAGCATGAAGATGCCGCCGCAACTCACCGCGAGCCCGGCGATGATCACCAGCGCGCCGCCCGCCAGCGTCAGGACGATGCCGAGTATCGCGAAGGCCATGGCCGCAGTGGCCACCGTGCTGCGGCCGTGGGCCGAGACCCAGCGACCCGTGAAAGGCGTCAGCACCACCCCGACGAGATAGGCTGCGAACATCGTCCCGATCGCGGCGGGCGAGAGCGAGTAAGGCGGCGCAGCCAGATGCAGGGCCGCGTAGGTGAACGTCGCGACGAGCGAGAAGAGCAGTCCGAATCCGATGGCGAATGCAGCAAAGAGGCGCGGGTTGCGCAGGTGCGAAGCGGCAGCGCGCAGCGCTTCGCGCGGCCGGGACGGGGGGTGCGGAAGCCCCGCCAGGCGCATGCCCGGTATCACCAGCGGCAGCAGGGCCAGCGTAACCCCGCCGATCACGTAGAACGCCGCGCGCCAACCCAGATATTCCGCCACGATCCCCGCGAGGAAGCGCCCGGAGAAACCGCCCAGCACAGTGCCGGCGATGTACTGGCCGGCCGCGCGCGCGGCGTGTCGGGGGTCGGGATCATCCCCCAGGGAACCGGCCGCTGCTGCCACGATGCCCGGCACGAAGAGGCCGCAGACGAGACGCCAGAACAGCATTTCGCCCAGAGAGTGCGCGGTGCCGCTCAGGATGGTGGCGAGGCCGAGCCCCGCCATCGCGATCGCCATCACCCGCGCGCGCCCGACCATATCGGTGACGATGCCGGCGAAGGGCGCGAGCAGCGCGACCGACAGCGGCCCTGCCGCGACGGTCACCGTCGCGCCGCCGGAGGCGACGCCGAACGCCTGTTCGAGCTGCGGCAGCAGTGCTTGCGGCGGGTACAGGTTCAGAAAGGCGGCGAAGCCCGCGGTGACGACCGCCGCGCGGCGCTGGTCGAAGGGCATGGCGGGCGCCCCGTCGCGTTACACGGCTAGCCGTAGCGGACCGCGAGCCAGACGGTCGGCCGTGCCGGATCCGTCCACTCCACCCGATGACGGCAGCGCGGCGGAATGTGTACGTGGTCGCCGGGCGCGAGGGTGCGGGGCGTCGGCTCGTCCTCGAAACGAAGCCGTGCGGCGCCGGCGAGCACGACTACCCACTCGCCCTCCGGTTGGTCGTACCAGAATCCCGCGGGGCTCGCTTGGCCGAACGAGACGATGCGCTCGATGCGAAGACCAGGGCGGGCGAGGATTTCGCCGAACGCCTCTTGATCCGAGCGCGCCGGGAACTCGGCGAAGAGATTGGTCGATACGCTCACGGTGACTCGAGTGCCCGGCGCGCCGGAGGCGTTCCCGCCACGAAAGTGACCATGACCATAGTCATGCATGGTAGCACGTTCACGGGATATTGCCGGCGCTCGCCAGGGCAAGAAGCACCCATGACATACGCAAACATGAGTTGGCCCAAGCAAGCGGTAAGCACGACACTAGTCCATCAGATCTAGTCGCTACGGAGTATACGAAAGGCATATCTGTAAGAGATATGTAAGTCGCGCCTGCCGAGAATGGGTCGCGAAATCACGACGCCCGGCGCGATGCGCGACGAGTGACGGAGGCAGCCGCGGACCACTGCGGTAGCGTCTGGTTGCGGGGCAATCCGATCGAGCGCGTGGCTTCGAAACAGATGTCTTCCATTCAAAACGATTGCAAGGGGATCCATCATGAAAGCTTCTCTACTTCGCAGGTCCGTAACCGCCGGTGCGCTGGCCTCGCTCTCCGCGATCTTCGCTCAAGGGGCGCTGGCTGGCTCGGGTGTGGTGGTGCTCAAGAATGACAATCCGAAGGCGTCGCAGGCTGCGTTGACCGCCGCTGATTTTGCCTCGGCGAAGCCGATGCAGATGATTGCGTCGGCTGCGGGGGCACGCGCGCTTGCGGCGGCACCGGTCGCCGGGGAAAAAGCCTCGAGCGACGGCTCGCCGCCGCTCGTGAAGGTGACCCCCGATGGCGCCGCGCGTCTCTACTCGGAGGCGCTTGCGCTACAAGCTGCGGCCGGTGATCCCGCGCCGGTCGACAGAGGAACGTCGGGCGCGGACTTCACCTTGTCGGCGATGGTGCCGGACACCCAGGCCAATGCGCTCACGTATCCGCACGTAACGCACGGCAAGCTTTATTTCTCGACTCCCAACGGGACGTCCTATTGCTCGGCAGCGGTGATCCAGTACCGCGTCATCGCCACCGCGGGCCATTGCGTGAGCAATGGGAACGGGCAGTTCTACTCCAATTTCCGGTTCGTTCCGGCAACGTGGAATGGCTCCGCGCCTCTGCAGACCTGGAACTGGCGTTACCTCGCCACCACCGCCACGTGGCACTTCGGGGGCGGCGGGGTACCGAACGCCGCGGACTATGCCATGATCGAGCTGGAAGACCGCTTCATCAGCGGCTCGGTCAAGCGCATCGGGCAGGTGACGGGGTGGCTCGGCTGGCAA
>JAEUMX010000422.1 GCA_016791285.1 Burkholderiales bacterium | reverse complement strand
CGCGGGTTGAACAGGATCGACTTCGCCCAGCCCTCCCCCGCCCCGAGCACGTCGCCGTAGGAAAAGCCGCCGCACGCCGCGAACCCGATGCAGCCCTCGAGCGTGAGGCGACCCGCGATGATGTCGCTCATGTGCACGTCCACGGCGGCAAAGCCCGCGCGATCGAATGCCGCCGCCATCTCGACCTGCCCGTTCACGCCCTGCTCGCGCAGGATCGCAACGCGCGGCCGTGCGCCGGAGCCGACGTAGAAGGCCGCGACGTCGTAATGCGGGTCGAAGGTAAGCCGCACCTGTATGCCGGGATCCTGCTCGTCGAGAAGCCGGTCGTGCTCGTCCTGCGCACAGGCCGGGTGATCGCGCAGCCGCTGCATTTGATAAGTGGTCGCCGACCAGATCCGCTGCAGATCGCGGCGGCGCTCCGAGAGGAGCGGCTTGCCCGCGAGCCGGATCTCGAGCACGCCCTCTGCGGTCGCCGTGCCAAGGTCGTGCAGCGCGGCGCCGAGACCAGCCTTCGCGAAGATGTCGCGCACCTCCTGCACGTCGCGCTCGCGCACCTGCAGCGCCGCACCCAGTTCTTCCGCGAAGAGCGCCGCGATCGCCTCCTGGCGTGAACGGGCGATCCCTGTGAGATCGATCACCGCGCCGCAATGCCCCGCGAATGTCATCTCGCAGATCGTCGCGAAGAGCCCGCCGTCGGAGCGATCGTGGTACGCGAGAATGCGGTCGCCGCGATGCAGTTGCTGAATCGCGCCGAAGAAGGTGCTCAACGCGGAGGGCTCGTCCAGGTCCGGCACGATGTCGCCGACCTGCCGGTGGACTTGCGCGAGGGCGGAGCCGCCCAGACGGTTGCGGCCGAAGCCCAGATCCACGAACAGCATGCGCGTGGGACCCTGGTCCAGACGCAGGCAGGGGGTAAGCGTGGAGCGCGCGTCTTCCACCGGGGCGAACGCGGAAACCACC
The DNA here is from genome assembly GCA_016791285.1 of Burkholderiales bacterium. The sequence continues at coordinate 5,561 of JAEUMX010000422.1, read as the reverse complement.
AGCGACAGCGGCGCGGTGACGGCCTTCTCCGCATCGCCGTCGCGCCATGCGGTGCGCATCGACATCGAGTCCTTGCCGACCGGGATCCCCAAACCCAGCCGCGGGCAGAGCTCGAGCGCCACCGCCGCGACGGTGTCGAACAGTGCGGCATCCTCGCCGCCGTGCCCCGCCGCCGCCATCCAGTTGGCCGAGAGCTTCACGTCGGAGATGTCTCGAATCACCGCCGCGGCGATGTTGGTGATCGCCTCCCCCACCGCCATGCGCCCGGATGCCGGCGCATCGACGAGGGCGAGCGGCGCTCTCTCGCCAATCGCCATCGCCTCGCCGCGATGCGTGCGATAGCCCATCAGCGTGACGGCGACATCGGCCACCGGCACCTGCCACGGACCGACCATCTGGTCGCGCGCAGTGAGTCCGCCCACGGTGCGATCGCCGATGCTGATCAGAAACGTCTTGTCGGCGACGCCCGGCAGCCGCAGCACACGGTGCGCCGCGTCCCTCAAGTCGAGATCGGTCAGATCGAACGCAGGCAGGGCGCGCGGCGCACGCCGCACGTCGCGCGTCATCCGCGGCGGCTTGCCGAGCAGGACGTCGAGCGCCATGTCGATCGGACGATTGCCGAACAGTGGGTCGGCGACGACCAGCCGGCCGTCGTCGGTCGCGTCACCCACCACCGCATAGGGGCAGCGCTCGCGCGCGCACAGCGCATGAAAAGCGGGAAGGCTTCCCGGCGCGATCGCCAGCACGTAGCGCTCCTGCGCTTCGTTGCACCAGATCTGCACCGGGCTCATGCCCGGCTCCTCGGAGGGCACCTTGCGCAGATCAATGTGTGCGCCTCGTCCCGCGCCGTGGGCGAGCTCGGGCAGCGCGTTCGAGAGCCCGCCAGCGCCAACATCGTGAATCGACAGGATCGGATTCGCCTCGCCCAGCGCCCAGCAGCGGTCGATCACCTCCTGCGCGCGGCGCTGGATTTCGGCGTTGCCCCGCTGCACCGAGTCGAAGTCGAGATCCTCCTGGTTCGACCCCGCGCCCATGCTCGATGCCGCCCCGCCGCCCATGCCGATCAGCAGGCCGGGACCGCCGAGCTGGATGAGCTGCGCGCCCGTGGGGATGTCGCACTTGTGCGCGTGTATCGCCGCCAGGTTGCCGAGGCCGCCCGCGAGCATGATCGGCTTGTGGTAGCCGCGCATCTCGCCCGCCACCTGTTCCTCGAAGGTGCGGAAGTACCCCGCGAGATTCGGTCGCCCGAACTCGTTGTTGAACGCAGCGCCGCCGAGCGGCCCTTCGAGCATGATTTCGAGTGCGGAGGAGATCCGGTCCGGACGCCCGTAAGCGTGCGCCTCGCTGCCCTCCCAGGGCTGAATGAACCCCGGGATGCGCAGATTCGACACCGAGAATCCCGTGAGTCCCGCCTTCGGCTTCGCGCCCCGCCCCGTCGCGCCTTCGTCGCGGATCTCGCCGCCCGCACCCGTCGCGGCGCCCGGGAACGGCGAGATCGCGGTCGGATGATTGTGCGTCTCGACCTTCATCACGATGTGGGTACGCTCCGCGCCGTAGCCGTAGCGCCCGTCCGGGTGCGCATAGAAGCGCTCGATCGTCGCGCCTTCGATTACCGCCGCGTTGTCGGCGTAGGCGATGACGGTGCCCTGCGGATGCAGGCGATGCGTCTCGCGGATCATGCCGAACAGCGAGGTCGTCTGCGGCACGCCGTCGATGATCCAGTCGCCATTGAAGATCTTGTGGCGGCAGTGCTCCGAGTTCGCCTGCGCGAACATCATGAGCTCGGCATCGGTCGGATTGCGACCGACCGCGGTGAAGCTGTCCAGCAGATAGTCGATCTCGTCGTCCGACAACGCGAGACCCAGCTCGCGATTTGCGCGCACGAGCGCTTCGCGGCCGCCGCCGATCACGTCGACCCCCGCGAGCGGAGCTGGCGCGATCTCGTGGAAGAGCCGCGCGGCGTCCTCGAAGCGATGGAGCACCGTCTGCGTCATGCGATCGTGCACGAGGGGCGCGATGGCGTTCAGATCCGACGCATCGAGCGGCGTGCCCGACGCAGTCCGGACCATGTACACGACGCCGCGCTCGATGCGCCTGACGGCCGCCTCGAGCCCGCAGTGCCGCGCGATGTCGGTCGCCTTCGAGGACCACGGCGAGAGCGTGCCCAGACGCGGCACCACGAGCAGCAGATCTCCGCCGCGCCCGTTGTCGTCGGCGTGCGGTCCATAGGTGAGGATGCGCGCGAGCACGAGCTTCTCGTGGGTCGACAGCGCCCGCGATGCCTGCACGAAATGCCGGAAGCGGGCGCCGATCCCCGTCACCGCGGGCACCGCGGCGCGCACACCGGAGAGCAGCTGGTCGAGGCGGAAATCCGAGAGCGCCTTGCGGCCGGGCAACTGGAGGAGCTGGGTCATGGCAGGTAGCGCGGCGAACCCGAAGTGACCCGGATTATACCCGCATGGAGAGCGCCCTCATTTCCCGATAAACTTCGAAGCCACCATGATCGCAACACCCGCTCACGACTTCACGCCGATCTATCTCACCCGCGAGATCCGCGAGATCGAGCAGGCCGCCGCGGCGTTGCCCGACCCGCCCGAGCTGATGGAGCGCGCCGGGCTCGCGGCCGCCGAGCTCGCGCGCGAGCTCGTGCCCGGTGCCGGGTACTCGGTGCTCGTGCTTGCCGGCCCGGGGAACAACGGCGGCGATGCGTTCGTCATTGCCCGTCACTTGCGGAGCTGGTGGTTCGACGTGACGCTCGTGTTCCACGGCGACGCGGCCAAGCTCTCCGTCGATGCGACCCGCGCGTTCGGCGCCTGGCGCGACGCCGACGGTGTCACGCAGACGGGCATACCGCGAGGCAAGCGCTGGGATCTGGTGATCGACGGGCTCTTCGGCATCGGCCTGCAACGCGACCTCGGCGGCGCGTACCTCGAAGCGGCGCGGCTCGTCGCCGCGCAATCCGCTCCGGTGCTGGCAGTGGACATCCCGAGCGGGCTCGAATCCGATACCGGCCGCATCCTCGGTGCGGCGGTCCGCGCTGCGCACACCGTCACCTTCATCGGTCTCAAGCCCGGGCTCCTGACCCGCGACGGGCCCGACTGCTGCGGCACCGTGCACGTGCGCACGCTGGGTCTCGACACGGTCGCCATCCGGCCGCCTTCGGCGTGGCTCGCGAGCGATACGATTCTGCCCTCGACCCTGCCGCCGCGGCCCCGCAACAGCCACAAGGGACTGTTCGGCGATGTCGGCATCATCGGCGGCGCGGAGGGGATGGTGGGTGCGGCGCTGCTCGCAGGCCGCGCGGCGCTCAAGATCGGCGCCGGCCGCGTCTACTGCGGACTCCTTGCCGCCGACGCGCCGCGGGTCGATCTCGCGCAGCCCGAGCTCATGCTGCGCAATGCGGATTTTCCGCTCCAGCCCGGCCATGCGAGCGTGCTCGTCTGCGGACCGGGTCTCGGCACCTCGCCGAGCGCCGCCGACCTCGTGCAGCGCGCACTGGCGAGCACCCTGCCGCTGCTCCTCGACGCGGACGCACTCAACCTCGTCGCATGCGACGCAGCGCTGCAGGGCGCCCTCACCGCCCGCGGTGGGCCGACGGTGCTCACGCCGCATCCGGCCGAGGCCGCGCGCCTGCTCGGACGGCATACGGTGGACGTGCAGGCGGACCGGGTCGCCGCGGCCATCGAGCTCGCGACGCGATTCCGGTCGGCTTGCGTGCTGAAGGGCGCGGGCACCGTATGCGCGTTTCCAGACGGGACGTGGTACGTGAACCCGAGCGGCAACCCGGGCATGGCCGCCGCCGGCATGGGGGACGTGCTGTCGGGGCTCGTCGGCAGTCTGCTCGCGCAAGGAGCCGACCTGCGTTCCGCGACCCTCTGCGGCGTCTACCTCCACGGCGCCGCCGCCGACCTGTGCGTGACGCGCGGCATCGGCCCGGCCGGTCTTACCGCGACCGAAGTGACGGATGCCGCACGCGAGCTCCTCAACCATCCGGCAGCGGGTGCCTCAGGTCGAGCCGAATACCGCGGTCGACTTGACGTGAAATAGCGAGAGCTTCTCCTCCTTCAAGAGCGCGAGCAGGCGCTCGGCCTGGACCTCGGTCGCGATGAACTCGACCATTACCGGCACGTCGCCGGCGAGTTCGAAGAAGCCTGCTTCCTTGATGTCGCCGTGACGGCCGTAGCCTGCGATGGCGCGGAAGGCCGAGCCGCCGCGAATGCCGAGGCCGCGCGCCTGCTCCAGAATCCATTCGTACAGCAGCTCACCCCGGTGTTTTTCCCGCTCGGTGACGTAGACGCGAAGACAAGCTCCCCTCATGGATCTCCCCTAAGCATGAGCATGTAACCAGCGGACCGCTTCGATGCCGGCGACGGTCGCCGCCAGCGAGCCCAGCAGATGAGCACCGACATGGGTCAACGCCCAGCCGTATTGCCGGTGCGCGAAGAGCGTCACCGCCTCGGCCGAGAAAGTCGAAAAGGTGGTGAGCGCGCCCAGGAACCCGGTGACGACGAGCAGGCGCACCTCGGCAGGTACGGACGCGTGGCGCGCGAAATACTCGACTGCCACGCCGATGATGAATCCGCCCACGACGTTGGCGACGAGCGTACCGAGCGGGAGCGTGGGAAACACCGGATTCAGCGCCACGCCGAGCCCCCAGCGCAGCCAGGCACCCAGCACGCCGCCAACCCCAACCGCCACGAACCCGCTCCAGCCCAAGTGCCCCCCCTTTGGCACGCAAGGATAAAGGTTCTGCCGCGGGCCGGCAAAGCGACGTCCGCCCGCTCTACGACCCGTGTCCTCGGCCAGGATCAGAGCAAATGCCCCGGCGAGCCGCGGACGCTGACCGTGATACCCGCCGCGACGCTGTCGCGCCGCGCTACCTCGGCGACGACCAAACGGCATTGCGCCGTTGTCCTCGTCTTGATAGCGTTGCCCGATGGACCTGAAGGACGCCGTCAAAGCCCTCGGAGCACTTGCACAGGAATCGCGGCTCACCATCTTCCGCCTGCTGGTCGAGGCGGGACCGGAAGGCATGAGCCCCGGCGTCATCGGCGAGCGCACGGGCATCCCGCCGGCGACGCTGTCCTTTCACCTGAAGGAGCTCGCCAACGCCGGGCTGGTGTCGTCCCGCCCCGCGGGCCGCTTCATTCTGTACGCGCCGCGCTTCGACCAGATGGCGGCGCTGCTCGCCTTCCTGACACACGACTGCTGCGGCGGACATCCCGAGCTCTGCATGCCGGCGGCTGCCGTTGCGGTCCTCGCACCGAAGCCGAAGGCCAGACGGTAGACGCCCTATCCCGGCTGGAGCCAGCCGATCATGAGGCCGGCGATGATTGCGACAGCCAGGCCGGGCAACAGGTAGAGAACCGCGATTCGCCATCGAAGAGGAAGTGGGTCCTTTCCTGGTCTGGTTGACGTACTGACACATTTCGATAATATTCGAAATGTACTCTGATCTCCGTTCCAACGAGCGCCCCCATGAAACGACTGCACGTGCACGTTGCCGTCGCCGACCTGGAAGTGAGCGTGCGGTTCTACCGCGCGCTTTTTGCGGCCGAGCC
>JAEUMX010000313.1 GCA_016791285.1 Burkholderiales bacterium | reverse complement strand
GGCACCGGCGCAGTTCGCTCCCGATCGCGTGCGCTTCGAGCTCGATGGCCGGATCGGGGTCCAGCACGGCGACGAAGGCATGTCGGGGCTCCTGCGCTGGCTGCACGCGCCGGCAACCGACGAGATCTGGTTCTCGTCGCCGCTTGGCAGCAGCGTCGCCATGCTGGTGCGGGACGAAGACGGCGTCGAGCTCGTGACCGGGCGCGATCCACCACGACGGGCAGCCACCGCAGAGGAGCTCACGCGCGCTGCCCTCGGTTGGGATTTGCCGCTGGCGGGTCTCGAGCACTGGATCCTCGGTCGACCCGCGCCGGACCCGGACCCTGCGCGCATCGAGCGCGACGCTGGGAGCGGCCGGCTCACGCGGCTCGTCCAGGACGGCTGGAACATCGAGTTTCGGCGCTACCTCGACACCGAGTGGGGAGCGCTGCCCGCGCTCATGTATCTCGAATACGGCAGCCTGCAGATCCGGCTGGCGGTTGATCGCTGGGAGGTGCAGCCCTGACTGCCGCGGGCGCGCGACGATGCGCGCGTTCCCGATTTCAAAGCGCGGCGTGGTCGCGTATCGTATTCTTCCGACTCTTGCGCGGCGTCGCCATGGACGAATCCCTCGTCACCTACCCCGCTCCGGGGAAACTGAATCTCTTCCTGCGCGTGACGGGACGCCGCGCCGACGGCTACCACCTGCTGCAGACGGTCTTCCGCTTCATCGATTTCGGCGATGTGCTCTGGTTCCGCATGCGCCAGGACGGTCGCATCCGGCGCGTGAACAGCGTGCTCGGCATCCCCGCGGACGAGGACATCTGCGTCAAGGCCGCCCAGTTGCTGCAGCAGGAAGCGCAGGTCGGACGCGGGGTCGAGATCAGGGTGCAGAAGCGGCTGCCCGTGGGCGGTGGACTGGGGGGCGGCAGCTCCGATGCCGCAACGGTGCTCCTGGCTTTGAACCGCATCTGGGAGGTGGGTCTCAAGCGGCGCGATCTGGCCGAGCTCGGGCTGCGCCTGGGTGCCGACGTGCCGGTGTTCATCTTTGGCGAGAGCGCGTTCGGCGAGGGGATCGGCGAGCGTCTCCAGCCGATCAGCCTGCCGCCCGCGTGGTACCTCGTGCTCGTGCCACCGCTCGCCGTGGCGACCCGGAAAGTGTTCGAACATCCTGATTTGACACGAAACTCGACGCCCGTCACAATTACGGCCTTTTCGGTTGTGCGGGGGCACAACGACCTTGAGCCGGTCGTGTGTCGGACCTATCCCGAAGTTGCCGAGCACCTCGACTGGTTGCGTCGCGAGGCGCGCGAGGCGGGGTTCGCCGCGCTGACGGGTTCAGGGGCTTGCGTCTTCGCGGAGTTCGAGACGGAGGCGGCGGCGCGGCGGGTTGCCGGCGTCCTGCCCGCGAGCATGAACGGATTCGTGGCGCAGGGTCTCGATCGTCATCCCCTGCACGGCCTTGCAGAGTGAACAAGTGGGGAGTCGCCAAGTGGTAAGGCACCGGATTTTGATTCCGGCATTCGTAGGTTCGATCCCTACCTCCCCAGCCCGACGTCCCAGGCGGCGCTGCCGTACCCCGTCCGGCCGCGGTGAGTCGCCTGGCGCTATCGGCGCGCGAAGCTGGCCGCGTTCCTTTCACCTGCCGCCCGGTGGCTGAGCATGGCTTACGACAGTCTGATGGTGTTCACCGGCAACGCGAACCCGAAGCTCGCGGAGGACGTGGTGCGTCATCTGCACATCAACCTGGGGCGCGCGAACGTGGGTCGCTTCAGCGACGGCGAAGTGCAGGTGGAGATCCTGGAAAACGTCCGCGGGAAGGATGTGTTCGTGCTGCAGTCGACCTGCGCGCCGACGAACGACAATCTGATGGAAGTGCTGGTGATCGTGGATGCGTTGAAGCGTGCTTCGGCCGGCCGCATCACGGCGGCGATCCCGTATCTCGGCTATGCCCGGCAGGACCGGCGGCCGCGATCGGCGCGCGTGCCGATCACGGCCAAGGTGGTGGCGAACATGCTCACCACCGTTGGCGTGGATCGGGTGCTGACGATGGACCTGCACTCCGATCAGATCCAGGGCTTCTTCGACATCCCGGTCGACAACGTCTATGCCACGCCGATCCTGCTCGCGGACCTGTGGAAGCACGAGTATCCGAACATGATCGTGGTGTCGCCCGACGTCGGCGGCGTGGTGCGCGCACGGGCAGTGGCCAAGCGGCTGGACAGCGATCTCGCGATCATCGACAAGCGGCGTCCGCGACCAAACGTTTCCACCGTCATGAACATCATCGGCGATGTCGAGGGGCGCACCTGCGTGATCATGGACGACCTCGTGGACACGGCGAACACGCTCTGCGAAGCCGCGGGCGCGCTGAAGGACAACGGCGCCGAACGGGTCGTCGCGTACTGCACGCACCCGGTGCTTTCGGGAGGGGCCGTGGAGCGGGTGGATGCCTCGAAGCTCGATCAGCTCGTCGTGACCGACACCATTCCGCTGCGCGACGACGCCAGGCGTTGCAAACGCATCCGCTGCGTGTCGGCGGCGGAGCTCATCGCGGAGACGATGCTTCGCATCAGCAACGAGGATTCGGTCAGCTCGCTCTTCATGGAGTGAGCGGACGACTTTTTTCTTGCATCTCGCGGCTGGTCGCGGCTGGCGGAGTGCGCAACCTAGGAGAGTGAAATGGCAGCAATCGAAGTCGTCGCGTTTCCGCGATCGGCGCAAGGTACGGGTGCGAGCCGCCGTCTGCGCCGTGGCGGCAAGGTTCCGGGCATCGTCTACGGCGGCGAGGCCGCGCCCATGGCGATCGAGCTCGACCACAATGCGCTGTATCAGCACCTCAAGCTCGAAGCCTTCCATGCGTCGATCCTGAGCATGGCGGTGAGCGGCAAGAAGCAGGCGGTGCTCCTGCGGGACGTGCAGATGCATCCGTTTCGCGCCGAGATCCTGCACGTCGACTTCCAGCGTGTCGCCCAGGACAAGGAAATCTACGTGAAGGTGCCGCTGCACTTCGTGAACGCCGAGATCGCGCCGGGCGTCAAGCTTGCCGGCGGCATCGTGAGCCACGTCATGAACGACCTCGAGGTGGTGTGCCTGCCGAAGAACCTGCCGGCGTTCATCGAAGTGGATCTCGCGCAGCTCGATGCGGGCGATTCCGTCCACCTGTCCGCGCTCAAGCTGCCGGCGGGGGTGGCGATCGCCACGCAAGGCGGCGAGGACCCGGTGGTTGCCACGTGCGTCCTGCCGCGGGCCGCGGTCGAGGAGGAGGCCGAAGCCGGTGCCCCGACTGCCACGGAAGTGCCGCTGGTGGCGAAGAAGGAAGAGAAGGAACCCGAGAAGAAGTAATCCGGCTTCCGCAACCGAGCCCAGGCCCGTCGGCCGCCGTCTCCGCGGCGACTTTGTGACGGGCCTTTTGCGCGACCCACCTCGATCCCCGCAGTCGATGCGCCTTGTCGTCGGACTCGGCAATCCCGGTCCGGAATACGCAGCCACCCGCCACAACGCCGGTTACTGGTTCGTCGAGCGCTTGGCGTCACAGGCGGGTGTCGGGCTCCGCGGCGAGTCGCGCTTTCATGGCAGCGTCGGCCGTTTACCTGCAGGGGGCGAGGACTGCTGGCTGCTCCTGCCGCAGACCTTCATGAACGCGAGCGGTCGTTCGGTCGGCGCCTTTGCGCGCTTCTACCGGATCGCGCCCGAAGATCTTATGGTCGTGCACGACGAGCTCGATCTGCCGCCCGGCACGCCGCGATTGAAGAAAGGCGGCGGCGTGGCGGGACACAACGGGCTCAAGGACATCGCGGCACACCTGGGCAGCCGCGATTTCTGGCGCCTGCGGCTCGGCATCGGCCATCCTGGCGACCGTGCCACCGTGGTCGACTACGTGCTGCACCCGCCGCGGGGCGAAGAGCAGGCGCTGATCGACGAGGCGATCGAGAGGAGCCTCGACGTGTGGCCGTTCATCGCGCGCGGCGATCTGGAAGCGGCGATGCTCAAGTTGCACACGAAGGTGAAAGCCCCCGCGGACACACCACCGGAAGATCGTTCATGAGTCTCAAGTGCGGCATCGTCGGCCTGCCCAACGTCGGCAAGTCGACTCTCTTCAACGCGCTCACCAAGGCCGGCATCGCCGCCGAGAACTATCCGTTCTGCACCATCGAACCGAACGTGGGTGTGGTGGAAGTGCCCGACTCTCGTCTCGCGGCGATCGCGGACATCGCGAGACCGCAGAAGGTGATTCCAGCGGTCGTGGAGTTCGTCGACATCGCGGGACTTGTCGCCGGCGCGTCGAAAGGCGAGGGGCTGGGCAACCAGTTCCTCGCGCACATCCGCCAGACCGACGCCATCGCCCACGTGGTGCGCTGCTTCGAGGACGAGAACGTCACCCACGTGGCGGGTGCGGTGGACCCGGTTTCCGATATCGAGGTGATTCACACCGAACTGGCGCTCGCCGATCTCGCCACCGTCGAGAAGGCGATTGCGCGCGTGCTGCGGCCTGCCAAAGCCGGCGACAAGCAGGCCACACGCGAGCTCGCGGTGCTCGAGCGCGCGAAGGCCCACCTCGATCAGGCGAAGCCGGTGCGCAGCGCAGGGTTCGACCGCGACGAGCAGGCGCTGCTGAATCCGCTTTGCCTGCTGAGCGCGAAACCCGCGATGTACGTCGCCAACGTCGACGAGCACGGCTTCGAGGGCAATCCGTTGCTCGACGGTGTGCGCGCCTACGCCGCCGCCGAGGGGGCGCCGGTGCTGCCGATCTGCGCCGCACTGGAAGCCGAGATCGCGGATCTCTCCGATGAAGATAAAGAGGTGTTCCTCGCCGACCTCGGACTGCGGGAGCCGGGGCTCAATCGGCTCATCCGCTCCGCCTACGATCTCCTCGGCTTGCAGACTTACTTCACTGCGGGCGAAAAGGAAGTGCGCGCGTGGACCATCCACCGGGGTGACACCGCGCCTCGGGCGGCAGGCGTCATCCATACCGACTTCGAACGCGGCTTCATCCGTGCGGAAGTGATCGGCTTCGACGACTACGTCCGGTGCAACGGCGAGCAGGGCGCGAAGGAGGCCGGGAAAATGCGGCTCGAGGGCAAGGAATACATCGTGCGGGACGGTGACGTAGTGCACTTCCGGTTCAACGTCTAAACCGCGGTTAGCGTCTCAGCTAGTCTCACCTCGGATCACATTCTCCATAAGTACCTGTACTTGATGAGAGTTATCGTGTCTGTAGGTGCCAAAACACGTCTTGGCATCTCATCAACAACCGGGTATGCTACCGGGTACGCACCGCCAAGTCGCTTGGGATTGACCGGGTACGGTGCTGTGACAAGGAGTCGCCATGCTGACCGATACCCAATGCCGTAACGCGAAGGCCAAGGACAAGCCCTACAAGCTCACGGACGCGAGAGGGCTGTACTTGGAGGTAAAGCCGAACGGAACGAAGGCTTGGCGGTACCGCTTCGAGTTGGTCCGCGAAGGGCGACGCAGGGAAAGCATCTTTGCCATCGGGGACTACACCTACGTCCCGCCCGCGGAGAGGGACGAGCAAGCGAGGGCACGCCGTGCGGGCGGGCGCTTCACCTTGGCCGAAGCACGCGAGGAACGCGCTAAGGCGCGCGCCCTCGTCCGGCAGGGCATTAACCCCGCCCACAGCCGGAAGTTGGACCGGATCAAGCGCGAGCACGAGGCGGCGACGACGTTCGAGGCAGTGGCGCGCGAATGGGTCGGGCTCAAGGACTGGGAGGAAGTCACCAAGGCCAAGCGGCTCGACATGCTGGCGCGAGCGGTATTCCCAAAGATCGGCGCGCTCCCCGTCCGCCAGATCACGCCGAGTCACATCCTTGACGTGCTGAACACTGTCGCCAAGGACAACGGGCCGACGGTCGCCGCGGAAGCCAAGCGCAGCATGTCCGGAACGTTCGAGCTTGCAGTGTCAACGCTGCGTGCCGACGCGGACCCGGTGTTCCCGGTGCGCAAGGCGCTTCCGGCGAACAAGACGCAGCACAAACGCCCGCTGAGCACCGAGGAAATCGGGAAGCTGCTGAGGGACTTGGACGGCTACGAGCGCAATTTTCAGACGGTATCGGCCCTTCGCCTAATGTGGCTGACGCTGTGCCGGCCGAGCGAAGTCATGGGCGCCCAGTGGGCCGAATTCGACCTAAACGCGGCGCTCTGGCGCATCCCCGCACCCCGGATGAAGAAGCGGACGGAGCACGTCATTCCGCTACCGCGGCAGGCGGTGGAACTGCTGCGTGTCGTGCAGGGCTTCACCGGGCACCGGGGGCATGTGTTCCCGCACCGTGATGACCGCACCAAGCCCATGACCGACGCAACGTTGCGGCAGGCGTTGAAATATCTGGGCTGGTCGGGCAGGTACAGCCCCCACGCCACGCGCACGACCGGAAGTACGTGGCTGAATGAAATGGGCTACCCGGCGGACTGGATCGAGCGCCAGCTAGCCCACGCTGAACCCAACGCGGTGCGGCGGACGTACAACCACGCCGACTATCTGGCCGACCGCGCCAAGATGATGCAGCAATGGGCAGACATGCTGGATTCGTGGCGCGAAGGTGCGAAGGTTGTACCGCTACGATCTGCACCGGGCGAAGAATGGAAGGCGATCGCACTACACCGGGCGGCATGACGAACGTCCGCTACCGCCGCTCCGAGCTTCTCGCTTGGTTGGAATCCCGTACCCGCGCTAACGGGGCGACAGCATGACGGCGCGCGCTGCCGAAAAGGGGGGTGCTCGTCCTCTAAGTACCCCCCCCCGCCCCGTGCAAGTCCTCGGTAGGTGCAGACCTGCCCGCGAATTTTTTTTGGAACCGGCGGGAGGGGATTATGCTATTAGCATAACTCTGCGTGTCGCAGGAAGGAATGGCAAAGCAGCCAAGACCCCGCGAGACCTCCTGCGAAAAATTACTTGCGCCTCTGACACGAGTTGCGAAATAATGTGAGCACTCGCTTATCGTGAGTGCTCGCAGATGTGGGCGTGATGCCCGTAGCCACTGCAAGGGCCGTGACGGCCGGAGCCCAATTCTTTTTTTGGAGCCACCGTCATGCCTGTCTCTTCTTCCGCAACAACCGAATCCCCGTTCGGCCCCCGTCGTAGCGGCAAACGCCGGCCGCCTCGCACCAACTCCGCCGAAGCGCTCGCCAACTTCGACTCCCTTCCTGACGCCGCGTACGTGCGCCAGCCGGTCGTCGAGGCGCTGTTCGGCGTCTCAAGCGCCACTGTGTGGCGGATGGTGGGCTCCGGCCGAGTGCCTCGCCCAATCAAGACAGGTCCTCGCGCCACGGCGTGGAACGTCGGCGAGTTGCGGCGGGCACTAGCTGCCATGCGCGAATCGGCGGAGGGCTGATCCCATGTCCACCAACAAGAAAGCCGCACTCGGCGAAGACCGGGCGGCTCAGGAAACACAATCAAGCGGAAGCAAGTCTAGCACGCGGGACGCCAAATCGAGCTTCGCGCAAGCCGCAATCGAGCTTGTGCGGGCCTCGCAGCGGTCTTGCTGGATTAGCTTGTCAAGAGACGAGAACGCGCGTGAACGGTGGGCCGAACTTGGGCTAACGCTGAAGCAGCGGGATCAAGCCGTTCAAGCGCTCGTCGATTCCGGCGAGTACGAATACGAGGTGGACCCGGACTTCGGGTTGTCCGCCCGTCTCGTCGAGAGGGACCGAGCATGAACAGCCTGAGCGTAGTCGCCGGACGTACGCCGGTCCGCACGGGGAGTGTGCTTGTGCTGCTCGATGCAGCGCTTCTATATGCAGCGCGGGGTTGGTCTGTCTTGCCGTGCGAGGCGCGGGACAAGACACCGCTCACCATGGGGGGTGTCAAAGGCGCGAAGACGGATTTAGCGACAATCCGCAAGTGGTGGCGAGGCTCGCCGAATGCGAACATCGGCGTCGCCACCGGTTCCGCTTCCCGGCTTCTCGTGGTCGATGTCGATCCGCGCAACGGCGGCAATGAGTCACTCGCCGCGCTTGAGGCACGCTACGGTGCCCTTCCGAGCGATTACGTCGTCGAAACAGGCGGTGGCGGACAGCACATCTATCTGCGGTTGCCGGAAGGCAGGAGCGTTCGGTGCCGCAAGCTCGCGCCCGGAATAGACATCAAGGGCGACGGCGGCTACGTCATCGCACCGCCATCAATCCATCCGTCGGGCAACCCGTACCGCATCGAGCGCGGCGGCGAAGTGCCGCCAGCCCCGGACTGGTTACTCGACCTGATCGGGAAGAAAGGCAAAGCACAAGCACACGCCCCCGAGCAGCCGCCGGTAAACGTGGACAACCTGCGCGTCAGCGCCCGCATGAAATGCCTGATCCGCGAGGGCAAACCGAAGGGGCAGCGCAGCGAAGCCGTGTTCGGCGTGATCCGCGCCATGCTCAAGGCGGGCCACAGCGACGAGGAAATCATCGGGGTGTTCATGGACCCGGCGAATGCACTCGGAGAGAAGCCCCAAGAGAACGGGCGGGCGTGGTTGCAGGGCGAGATTAGGCGGGCGCGAGAGAGGCTCGATAGGGACGCCGACAGCAGCGCGCAAGGCCACCGCGCAGATGCGTCCGACCCTAACCATTCGGACGGTCCCCGAAGCGCGCCAGGAGGCGGCAGCGGCGCCGGAGGAGGCGACGGAAAGGGCGGACGCGACGATAAGCGAACGAACGGTTCTGCGAGCCGTAACGGCGGTGCATCCGCGAATCCGCTCGCGAACATCGTGACCGCGGCGGAACTGGTGCAGCGCGAATTCCCGGAACCGCGCTGGATAGTTCCGAACGTCCTGCCGGAGGGCCTGACGCTACTCGCAGGAAAGAGCAAGACGGGTAAGTCCTGGTGGGCTTTGCAGACGGCCGTCGACGTGGCAGGCCGAGACGGGGATGTGCTGTACCTCGCACTCGAAGACACGCAACGCCGCTTGCAGGATCGAATTCTGCAAGTCTGCGAGGGCGAATCAGTTTCAGCGCGTCTCGAACTCACGGGCCAAGGTTGTTGGCCCCGGCTTGATGCCGGCGGGCTGGGCTACATCCGGGAGTGGCTCCAGGTCCACCGCAACGAGGCCCGACTTGTCATCGTCGACACGCTGGCAAAGGTAAAACCGAGGGCCAAACGGAATGGAAACGCCTATGACGAGGATTACGCCGCCCTGGAAGGGTTGAAAGCGCTGGCCGACGAATTCGGCGTGGCGATCCTCATTGTTCACCACCTGCGCAAGATGCCAGACGAGCAGGACCCCTTCAACGAGATAAGCGGCACCACCGGCCTTACTGGCTGCGCCGACACAATCATGGTGCTGAAGCGCGGCCGCAAGAGCAACGACGCCGAGCTTTGCGTGACAGGGCGGGACGTTGAAGAGCAGCGACTCCCGATGACATGGGATGGCGATCGGTGTCGCTGGACTCTCACCATTGCCAAGCAACAGCAGGACGAGTCGAGCGAGACCGGGAAAGCAATCATCGAGCTGCTGAGGAGCCGCGGACCGATGACGATGCGAGAAATTTTCGATGCGGCTGGCAAACCCCAAGGCACAATCAAGTCTAGGTTGTCCCGCATGGTGCGCGGTGGCCGGCTCGTTCTGAGAGACGCCAAGTATCACATTACCGAAACTAGCGAAACCACCTGAACGGGCGAAACTGCTGAAACCGTGAAACCTCTGAAACCAATGAAACCTACGTTAGGCGTCGCACGCACACTGTGCTCCGGGCGCAGCGCCGTGATCAAACTCATTTGCTCCGCCGCCGGTCTCGCACTACTCATAGGCTGCCAGCGTGCGCCCCAAGCGCCGCCATCAGTCATTGGCATTCCGTTCGCGGTCCCAGTCAGCGCCATCAAACAGCACTTGCCCGAAGGGGGAAAGGCGGAGCAGTACCCGCTCATCCCGATGTACGGCTACAAGCTGCGGTACGCGAACCCGGAGAATTGGGAGGTCATCGTTCAGGACGAGTCCGCTGACGAACTTGCGGAGAGTCGCATCTATGCGATCTACCTTGGACGAATGTTGGGTCGGGCGTGTACCAGAAGCGACACTGAAGCAGTAGTCAACGACCTTCAGAAGAAGAACGCGGCGACGTTCTCGACGACTGTCGTTCACAACCTGAAGGAAGAAGAGGCTGTCGCATTCCTAGCAGTCGACGAACGACGCATGCTCTCCGCCACCGCGTCCTGCTTCATCCAGAAATTGAGCGTCCGGTTGACATACCTCGACCTCGATCGGTATCAGTACCGCAAGCCGGAGGAGGTCCAAGCGATTCTCAAGAAAGCCGCTACCGAAGCCAAGGAGTACAAGACTCGTGTCCTCAAGTAGCTCGAACGCGAGCAGCGAACCGCTCTGGCCGGCTTATGGGTTTCAACGGTTTCACCTGCGCAACGAAGGCTGGAACCTCGGAATCTCTCGCCAGCATTGGGATTGCAGCCGACGGTTTCATGGTTTCACCCGGTTTCACAAGATGCCGAAAACGAGGGCGTCGCGACCCGAACCGACGGCAATGCGCGCGCGCGTGATGGGGTGCAGCCGAAAATCTTTGCTGCATGGAGTCTGAGATGAAACTTTGGCTCACTTGCGGCGCTAAGAACCGGCGCGGCCTGCCTTGCCAGTGCAAGGAGCTGTACGAGAACGGCAGATGCCGCTTCCATGGCGGGCTCTCGACCGGGCCGAAGACGCCCGAGGGGAAAGCGCGGTCGCTCGCAGCGATGCGCGCCGGTCATGCCGCGTGGGCGGAGCGTCGCCGTGCCGCCTCGGGAAAGCCCCCGCGTTCTGCTGCGGCTCGCAGCGCGAACCGGCGACCCGCGTTCGGCGCGCACACCGACCTGCCATTCAGCAAGCGGCTGCCGACCGGCACGGCGGCGGTGCTCGTGTTCGTGAAGGGAACGGGCAGCATTCGGGTGCTAACGCTCGATCGGAACGATTGGCAAGCGGTATCGAGCTGCTTCGGGGACGTAGTGCAAGCGCGGCGCGCTGCGTGGGGCTTTCCCAAAGGGTTAGGTTTATGAAGTAGTCGGCGTCGGCGAGCGACCGCCCCTGTTGACGCCGAAGGTCGGGTTACTTCTTTTCCAGCCGCTTCTCCACTAGTGCGAGGAATTCACTGAGACAGGACGAGAATTCCGCAACCGTTTCGAATCCGGTCCTACGTTCGCCCCCGTCGTTAGTGTCTAGGACTGTCAGGTCAATGGGAACCCGGATGTCACTTTCCCCTTTCTTCCTGTTGAAGACTAGGGTCACCGGCCCGCCGTCCATAATGGCCTCCATTATTTCGAGGGACTCGGGAAGGTATGCGTTGAAAATATAGAGCCTCCCCTCGTTAGCAGTATCGCTCGGTGCGGTTTGGACATGAGCCTTGGCGTTGTTTCCCTTCTTCGCTTCCAAATAGGCGAAGTGCGTAGGGGCGAAAATGTGCTGGGAATTGCTGCCTTTGCGGCGTATCTCAGCAAGCACGACCTTCAGCCCAAAGACCATCCCCATGGCCTTGTTCGTGTGATAGCTAAGCGACCCGGAAGCAATGAAAGGTCGGCCTTGGCTGTAAGTCCATTCGCGGAACATCAACTGGAAATTGACTGAACAACCCTGAAGCGTGCCCTCTGAAGTCTGCTTCACTGCTTTGGTGCTGAGGGTCCCGTAGAGCGGGGTAAGGGCCTCGTCCAATACCGAGTCAGACTGCGCCACCGCGGGCACGACAAGCAGAACCAACAGCAGAGACGCGACAGTTACTTGCAAGGGAACGCCTTCCCAAGCGAGATATACAGTGACATGCGCCCGCTCTTATGCAGGGTTTCGGGGTTCTCGCGAAGATACTTTACAAGGATGCGAATCGCTTGGTCATTAGTAATCCCACGCTCGGGTAAGCACACGTTTGGACGCCCGCCTGTCAGAGTGGCGGTGAGCGACATACCATCCAGGAAGCCCGAGACGTACCCGATGCAAAATATCGACTCGATACTGTCCTCCTCCGAAAGCTGACCGCCATCAGCTTGTCTTAAGGTGGCGCCGCATGCTTTGAGCAGGGCCGAACCCTCGGGGCCCTGGCCCCACACGTTACACGTCGCCGCTGCCGCTAAGGCTGCTAGGAGGAGAATGGCGCGCCGCATTGGCTAAAGTTCGCCAGGGGATGATGAGGACTATGACCGAGGCAAGCGCCGGAGTCAACGCAAGGTGCCACAGAGGATCAGCAACGGTAGCGCAATTCAGGCGCGGGCTACCGCAGGGCGGTTGAAGGCAAGGCGGGCGAGGTTCTGCTTCGATCGCTCCCCGAACGGTTGCGCCTTCTCCGGCGTTGACGATGCGGCGGCAAAGTGCGACAACTGGCAGACGGAATCAGGAAACCGGGTACAAAACCGGGTACAAACTAGGCGATGGAATGCGGACACATAAAAACGCCGGGGGCTTTCGGGCAGACTTCCGGTTCAACGTCTAGCGCTGCTTTCCCGGTAAATCAGTGGGTTGTACACGGGTTTGGTGCTGAGCTATTCCGGAGCTCGTTTCCAAGAAGCGAAATCGGGCATCTAGAAATATGGCGCGAAGAGGCCGGATCCAGGGAGGGCTCGCCTCGCCCCGCGAGATATTCAAGGTTAGCGCCGCCGTCACTGACGCGTTGTTCTGCGGTTGTTCCGATTCCGCTTGACCGCCCACCTCGACCCACCTATGATGTGGTCCGGAACAACAACGGAACAACGAGAGGTGGCAGCATGGAAAGGCGTTTTGTGGCCGCCCTGAGCAGGTCGCGGGGTCGGAGTGCGTGGGCGGTCATCTTTCGCCATCCGGTTCGGGTCGATCCGAACACTGGCAGGCCTGGTTTTCGGAACCGCTGGGGGCTTGGCACGTCTGACGAAGCCGAAGCCAACGAGCTGAAGGATCACCTTAATCAGCTACTGGCAGAAGAGAGTTATTGGAATTTGTCGGCAAGATCGGAGGCGGAAAAGCGGTTCCACCCTCGAGTCGTCGAAATCTTCTACCGCGGCATGGAGCCGGAGCAAACCGACTTCAGCGCGATCCGCGAGTCAATTCTTCCACTGCCCGCGGCCAAGGACTCGGACTACCGGCGGGCGCTGCTCCTCGGAACCACCGGCGCCGGGAAGACAACGCTGCTGCGGCAGTTGATCGGCACCGACCCTGAGACCGAGCGCTTTCCGTCCACGTCGACGGCTAAGACCACGGTTCACGAAACGGAGGTTGTGCTTGCCACCGATCTGTACCGGGCCGTGGTCACGTTCTTTCCCATCGACGAGGTCCGCGAGCACCTGAACGAGTGCATCTCCGAGGCCGTGCTGTCCGCTTACCGTGGCGACAGCGACAGCGAAGTCCTGCGCAAGCTGCTGATGCACGTGAATCAGCGGTTTCGCTTCAACTACGTGCTTGGCAACGGACCTCAGACCGGCGACGCCGACGATGAGGACGACGACCAAGTTGTGGAGCCGACGGACGAGACCGCCGCCGACAGCGCCATCGATCTCGAAGCCACCAACGCCTTGTTGACCAAGACGCTGGCCGCCCTGCGCAGCGTTGCCGTCCGCCACGGCGACCTGCTCAAGGCCGAGCTTGGTGCCATCGACGAAAAGGATCAGCGGGTCGTCGATGAGCTGTTCGAGGAGGGGCTGGATCGTCGGCTGCGCGGCGACGACGAGTTCCACCGCATCAGCGACGAGATCATGGACGAGATTGAGCTTCGCTTCTCGCTGCTCGCCGATGGCGCCGTGCGGCGCAACAGGCAGGGCTGGCCACAGTCGTGGTCATGGGAGACGGATGACCGCGTAAGCTTCATTAGGACAATCACGCGCTTCGCCAGCAACCACGCTCCGCGCTTCGGGCGCTTGCTGACTCCGCTGGTGAACGGCGTCCGCGTCGCGGGTACCTTCCTACCGGCATGGAACGGTGGCCAGCAGCCAAAGCTGGTGCTGCTCGACGGCGAAGGCCTGGGACACACGCCCAAGTCGGTCGCGGCTATCTCGACGTCGCTGACGCGCCGCATCGAGTCGACGGACGCCATCGTGCTCGTCGACAACGCAGTGCAGCCGATGCAGGCCGCACCAGTGGCGGCCATGAAGGAAATGATCACGTCGGGCAGCGCCAGCAAGCTGCTTTTCGTGTTCACGCACTTCGATGAGGTCAAGGGGGACAATCTGCCCAACGTCGCCTCCAGGGAGCAGCACGTCCTTGCTTCTGCCGAGAACGTCTTGGCTTCTATCGGCGAGGAGCTGGGCCCGTTTGCGGAACGTGCCCTCCGCTGCCGGCTGAAGGAGGCCTGCTTCTTCGTCGGCAGCATCGACGAGAACCTCGACGCCTCGAAGAAGGCTCACAAGCGGACCATCGGTCAGCTGCAGGCCCTCCTGGCCGCCATCGACGCCATCGTGGAGAAGCCCGCGCCCGTCGCCGCGAAGCCAGTGTACGACCGCATGAATCTCGTCTTGGCGGTGAAGAACGCGGCCGAGAGCTTCCACGATGCTTGGTGGCCGCGCTTGGGCCTCGCCTATAGGCCTGGAGTCGGCAAGGAGCACTGGAAGCGCATCTGGGCGTTGAGCCGCCGCCTCAGCACGCCGGGGTGGGCCGATGAGTACGACAACCTCAAGCCGGTGGCGGATCTTCGCAGGCAACTACAGGATCGTCTGTATTTGCTGCTTCAGAACCCGCTCCGCTGGGACCCGGCCGAGCCCACCGACGACTCGCACAAGCAGCAGGTCTTCGACGGCCTTGCCAACGCGCTGTCTGCCAAGATGCTAGACCTTGCCACCCGACGCGTTCGCGCCGAGCGGATGTCGGACTGGCAGACGGCGTTCAATCAGTCAGGGCGTGGGTCCAGCTACGCACGGGCCTCGATTATCGGGGAACGCATCTACGAGCGCGCGGCGCCGATCCCCGACGTGACGCCGTCGCCAGATCGGAACTCCTTTTTGCACGAAGTGGCGGCGGCGGTGGAAGGCGTCTGCGCCGACGGTGGCGCGGCGCTCACCTGATCCGCAAGGGGGGGCGGTTCGGTGGAGCCGGCTATTCGTGGGACGGTGCGTAATTTCTGGGCTCTAGGCTATAAGTGAGGGCGTAAATGATGTTCAACGCTGTACCTCACGATAAGTCTAAGCCACTGTTTAAAAGAGAAATACATCACTATGAAGTAGCGAGGTAGCCCGCCGCAGACGGAGGATCCCGCATCCCCGCTTAACGTCTGAGTCGCCGCGCTCCTTGCCGCCGCCTGAACTTGCGGCAGATGCTCTCGTTTGCAGTCCCCACGGGCCTATGTTACGAATCGCAGCTGTTTCTCAGACGCCGAAGGAGAGCATTATGCCGTTTCCGATTCGTGTAGGGCTGCGGGCACTGCTTGCAGCTACCGCGCTGCTGATTGCACCCGCGGTATGGTCCGCCAATATGTGGTTCATCCAAGACACCCCGCTCGGCACCATGACCCCGGAAGACCGCGAGATGTACAAGCGCACGCTCGACGAGGCGCTCGACAGCGGGACGGCGGGGCAGACGAAGGAGTGGAAGAACTCGGCGACTGGCAACTTCGGCAGCGTGAAGGTGATCAAGGATTTCACCCGGCAGGGAAGCGCGTGCCGTCGTGTCGAGACCTTCGCGCAGACGAAACAGATCAAGAACCGCGCGCGGTGGAATTTCTGCAAGCAGCCCTCTGGAGAATGGAAGGTCGTAACGACGAAGTGATCCCGGGTACCCATCTCCCCCTCGCGCGCGCCCGCCATTGCACGGGACGCTGATCGTGCAGGACGCACGATACTTCAGGCTGTGGCAGGCGATCGGCATCCTGATGGTGCTGCTCGTCTGCGTTGCGTCCCTCGCGCCGACGATGCCGCCACCGCCCGGGCTGCACGGTGACAAGGTCGAACACCTGATCGCGTACGGCTCGCTCACTTAT
>JAEUMX010000406.1 GCA_016791285.1 Burkholderiales bacterium | reverse complement strand
TTGATGCCGACGACGGTCCAATAGCTCTGCTCTCCGGCGAAGCCGCGCGGGTAGTGGCCGCGCGGCGCGTCCTTGGCGAGGGCCGCGAAAAAGGCGTTGGGCGAGGCGCCGAATGCAAGATCCTTGACGTCGAGCTCCGCGAGTCCATATGCCTTTGCCGGCCCGTCGAGAAGTCGCAGGCGCAGGTACCGCGTCTGCGATTCGGTCAGCAGGTGCGGGTCGGTGCCTCCGCTACCGTTGGCGACGCGCCGCACGGTGCGCCACTGCGTTCCGTCGTCGGAGAACTCGATGTCATAGCGGGACGCGTGCAGGTCGGGTAACCACCGGACCACGAGCCCGCCGAGCTCGCGCGGTTCCCGGAAATCGACCGTGAGAATCTGCTCGCTACCCGCCGCGGGATCGCTGCGCCAGGCCGTGTCACGCGACCCGTCGAGGGCCAGCGCTGGCGTCGTTGGCGCGAGCGAGGACGTTGCACGCAGCACCGGTGTCGGAGGCGTGGACGATGCAGTCGGCAGCTCGCGAAACGCGAGCTGCTCGAAGCACACAGATCCTTTCCCGCCGCCCTGACCACGCGCGACAACGAGCTCGAGTGTCGCCGTGTGTCGCAGCTCGCGATCCGCCGCAGGCCCCCACGCAAACTCGACATGCCTGCGCTTGAAGCGCATGCGTTGCCATTCGTGCGGAAACGCGAAGTTCGGGCGGTTTACCCACCACACGTTCTCGCCGCTCGCGTCCACGAGTTTGAACTGCAGCGCGTTGGATGGCGCGTCGCCCCGCAACCCGAAGACGAACTCGAAGTTCTGTGGGAAGTCGAGCGGCAGCTCGCGCCGAGCCACCGCGTAACCGGACACGGCACCGAAATCGAAGTCCAGGCACAGCGCCTGGCCCTGGCTCCCCGGCACCGCACGCAGGGTGGCCTCGACACCGTTGGAGGCGTCGGCCCGCCACGGCGAGAGGTCGTGAAAGTCATCGAGGAGCTGCATCGAACCTCCCTGCGGGGCCGCCGCGAACGCGCACGGGGTTGCCAGCGCAAGCCCGAACCACAGCAGGATACGAAACACGCTGTGCAGCATGGACGACCGCCGCCCTGGGTTACCGGGCGCTCGTGCCGAGACTCAGCCGCCCGACCCTTTCGCGACGCGAGTGGGCGCGTCGAGCCAGCCGCCGGTGAAGCCGGCCCGCTCGAGACCGCGTCGGATGTACGGATTGGTCTTGGTGTAGCGCCAGACCAGCCCCGTGCGATAGTTCTCGATCATCGCGATGATGGGCCCCTGGTTGATGGCGACATAATCGTTGTCCACCCATCCGAACCCCGGCACGACGTGCCCGTGCGTGAGCGGCACGTCGTAATCGAAGCTTTGATTGAAGGCATCGAGGAAGCCGTACTTACCGTAGATGTGCTCGCCGTAGCGGTCGTGCATCTCCTCGACGGCCGGGATGACGATCTCGGGCGCGAACGGCAACGACGCCGCTGCCGCCGTCGGCGCGATGGTGCCGTCATCGACAGAGTACACCATTCCGATGCCGCGAGCGCTGTAGGTCCGGAAGCGACGCATCTCGCCGTTGAATTCCAGCTCCACGTCCGCCGACCCGTCGCTCGCCGTGAGGCCCCAGACGTTCTCGCCGTAGCCGGTCCAGCGCATCGGGTTCGCGATCGCGTACGCGCGCTGCGCATACGTCGCCCGCCGGGAATTCTCGAAGTAGTCGAGACCGGCGCGGCGCATCGGTCCGTCGACGATGCCGCGGAAATCGATCCAGACGTGCGAATACTGGTGGCCGAACAGAGGCGTGAACGTGAGGTGCGGCTGCCCGTACAGCTCACCCCAGTAGTGCTCGTACCCGCGCCCCCATACGTCCCACGCGACCGGTTCGACCGGGTGTGTCGGAGAGCCGAGCGCCAGGATGTAGACGAGCATCGCCTCGTTGTATCCGAGCCAATCGTGCTCGATGAAACCGGTTTCCGGGATCCAGCCGTGGGAGATGGCGGGCGGGCGCGCCTGCGCCCAGCGCCAGTCGACGCGGCGGTAGATCTCGTCGGCGAGTCGCCGGATCTCTGCTTCCTTCGCGTTGCTGCCGTCGAAGTAGGATTGGGCGAAGAGCACGCCGCCCAGGAGCAGCGCCGTGTCCACGGTCGAGACCTCGATCGGCCCCGACCGCAGGCCGGTCTTCATGTCGAGGTAGCGGTAGAAGAAGCCCTTGTAGCCCGCCGCTTCGCTCCCGCTCTCGCCCTGCGGCGCGGAATGGAAGAAGCGCAGCGTCGTGAGGACGCGCTCGCGCGCCGCTTCGCGCGTGACCCAGCCGCGCTCGACGCCGATCGGGTAGGCGGTGAGCGCGAATCCGACCGCTGCGATGCTCGCGAACGAGGGAGTCGGATAGCGGTCGGGGACGAGCCCCGTGGCGGGGTCGGCCGTGTCCCAGAAATAGCGGAAGGTCCGCTCTTCCAGGTCGTCGAAGAGCGGGGGCAGTTTCGTGCTCACGGTGGGCGCGGGGATGTCTGTCGTGGTGGGAAGGATGCGACTCGTAATGGCGATCGCGGCTGCCGCCAGCAGCAGCGCCGCGATCAGCAGTCGAAACGGCGTCACCGATGGCCACGCCTTTCTGCCTGTCGTTGGATCGGAGGTCGGGCGCATCACGTCCAATGCATCAACCATCGAGCTCATCGAGGACACCTCCGCGTGTCGCGATCACACGGGAGTAGAAGCGCGCGCTCGCCTTCGGCGTGCGGCGCTGGGTCTCGAAGTCGACGTGGACGAGACCGAAGCGCTTGGAGAAACCGAGAGACCATTCGAGATTATCCAGGAAGGACCAAGCGAAGTAGCCCCGCACATTGCATGCCGCCGCGCGTGCGGCACGCACCGCACGCAAGTGTCGGCGCAGGTAGTCCACGCGCAGCGGATCGGCGAGCACGTCGCCGGCTACGACCGGCGGATCGTAGAACGCCGCACCGTTCTCGGTCACGTACACCGGCGGATTGCCGTAGCGGTCCTTCACCCAGACGAGCACGTCGGTGAGACCCTGCGGGTACACTTCCCACCCGGTCTCGGTGTACGTGGACTGACTCTGGCGAACTGGCGCAGCGGCGAGTGGCCAGGCCACGGGGTCGTGCCGAGTGACGCTGCGCGTGTAATAGTTGACGCCGAGGAAATCGATCGGCTCGCGGATCAGTGCAAAGTCCTCCTGCGGCCAGTCCGGCCATGCCGCGCCGAAGATTTCGCGCAACTCCGCCGGATAGCTGCCGAAAAAGACCGCATCAAGGTACTGACGGTTCATGTAGGCGTCCGCGCGCGCCGTGGCGGCCACGTCTGCCGCACTCTGCGAAGCCGGGTACTTCGGCTCCAGATTGACCACGAGGCCGATACGATGCCTGCCTTCTGCGCGATAGGCGCGCACTGCGCTGCCGTGCGCGCGCAGCAGATGGTGGCTTGCGATCGGCGCTTCGTAAGGGCTGCGATGACCCGGGGCATGCACGCCATGCAGGTAGCCGGCGTCGGTCACGACCCACGGTTCGTTCAAGGTGACCCAGAGCTTCACGCGGCCGTCGAGCCGCCGGAACATGATCTGGGCGTACTCCGCGTACCAGTGGGCGATGTCCGGATTGAGCCAGCCGCCGCGATCGTCCAGCGCGGCCGGCAGATCCCAGTGATAGAGCGTGAGCATCGGCTCGATGCCGCGCTCGAGCAGACCGTCGACCAGGCGCTCGTAGAAGTCGAGGCCGGCTGCATTCACCGCGCCGCGGCCTTCCGGCATCACGCGTGACCACGACACGCTGAAGCGATACGCCTTGAGCCCGAGGTTGCTCATCAGCGCGAGATCGTCGCGATAGCGCCGATAGTGATCGCAGGCGACATCGCCCGTGTCGTCGTTGCAGATCCTGCCGGGCGTGTGGGCGAAGCGCTGCCACGTGCTTGGGCCAGCACCGTCGGCGAGCGGCGAACCCTCGATCTGATAGGCCGAAGTGGCCGCACCCCACAGGAAGCTGTCGGGGAAGTCGTGTTCTCGATTCAAGTTGTTCTGGCCGGAAACGATCCGCGGCGCCACCAAAAGCGCGCTATGTTAGGCGGCGAAGCCGATGCGTTCAAGGTCGAAGCCGTCCGGCTTCTGCACGAGATGCGATCGGTCCCGGCAGAGCCCGTCGACTGAAAGCTTCGACGGTTGATCTGAATCAACATTTGCTCCCGTCCGGTCGTTTAAGCTGCACGATGGGGCATCCGCCTCCAGTCCGAGTATGCGCGAATTCACGACGGAACTGGAGGCACGGGGGAGGGCTGCATGGCAGTCGTAGCGAACGATCGCAGGATCAGAGAGAAGAAGATCGGACGCATCGGTCCGAACGCGATCATAAGCGTGGCCGATGCACTGCGCGAGCAGGTTGGCGAGAGCGCAACGGCAAGGCTTTTTCGTTCTG
>JAEUMX010000405.1 GCA_016791285.1 Burkholderiales bacterium | reverse complement strand
CACAAGCGCTATACCGACGAGGAGATCACACGCGGACTGCTGATCGAGCGCGCCACGCGCGGGGTCGAGCAACTGCACCGCGCGGCGCTCGCGGCCGAGGATGAATATGGATTCGAGCTCGGTCTGACCGCGCCCGAACTGCGCGAGAGCGCCTACAACCTCATCCACTATCTGGCGGTGCGCCGGCACGACGTGCGGCCCCTGCAGGACGACCTGAGCCGCCTGGGCTTGAGCTCGCTGGGGCGGATGGAGGCGCATGTTCTGGCGTCGCTCAATGCCGTACTCGCGGCGCTTTACGCGCTGCGCGGGCAACCCGCGCCCACGCAGACCCGGGCCGCGCCTGCCATCAACTTCGATACCGGCGATGCGGTACTCGCCGAGCACGCCAACGCTGTCCTCGGTCCGTGCAGCGCAGGCAACAAGACGCGCATCATGGTGACGATGCCGAGCGAGGCGGCCGACGATCCGGACCTTATCCGCGATCTCGTGGCCGGCGGCATGCAGGTCGCGCGCATCAACTGCGCACACGATTCGCCGCGCGTGTGGGAGCGCATGCTGAAGCACCTGCGGCGCGCCGAGCGCGAGGCGGGACGGTCATGCCGCGTCTCGTTCGATCTGGCGGGCCCCAAGCTGCGCACCGGAGACATCGCGCCCGGGCCGCAGGTCGCCAAGTGGCGCCCCGAGCGGGATCGCCTCGGCAAGGTGGTCGAACCGGCGCGCGTACGCTTCGTCTCCGAGCCCGACGAGGTCGAGCAGGACGAGCCCGGCATTCCGGTCAATGGTGACATCGTCGGCGCAGCGAAGGCCGGCGACGTGATCGAGCTCACCGACACGCGCGGTCGCGCACGCTCGCTGCAAGTCGTCGCCGCCAGGAAGGGCGAGTGCACCTGCGCAACCGACTTCACCGCCTACGTCGTGCCGGACACGCCGCTCAAGCTCGTGCGCAAGGGCAAGACGGTGGCCAAGGGATCGATCGGCGCACTCCCGCCCGCGCCACAGTGGATGCCGCTGCGCGAAGGCGACCTGCTCGACGTGGTGCGCGGCGACGAACCCGGTCGCGACGCAGTGCACGACGAAGAGGGCAATGTCGTGGAACCGGCCACGCTCAGCTGCTCTCTGCCCGAAGTGTTTCACAGCGTCCGCGTGGGCGAGCGGATTCTCTTCGACGACGGCAAGATCAGCGGCGTGATCCGCGGCGTCACCGAGGACCGACTGCGCGTAGAGATCGCCAGTGCGGTGGGAGGCGTGGCCAAGCTGCGCGGCGAGAAGGGCATCAACCTCCCCGACTCGATCCTGCGGCTGCCCGCGCTCACGGACAAGGACATCGAGGATCTCGCGTTCGTGGCAAAACACGGCGACATGGTCGCGTTCTCCTTCGTGCAGCGCCCGGAGGACATCGACGCCCTGCACGCGCAGCTCGCTCGCATCGAGGCGCCGCGGCTCGGAGTCGTGCTCAAGATCGAGACCCAGGCGGCATTCAACCGTCTCCCCGCCCTCCTCCTCGGTGCGATGCGCCGCCCGCCGGTGGCCATCATGGTGGCGCGCGGCGATCTCGGTGTGGAAGTCGGATTCGAGCGGCTGTCCGAGGTGCAGGAGGAGATTCTGTGGCTGTGCGAAGCGGCGCACGTGCCCGTCATCTGGGCGACACAGGTGCTCGAATCGCTCGCGAAGGGCGGCCTGCCCTCGCGCGCCGAGGTCACCGACGCCGCGATGGCGAGCCGCGCGGAGTGCGTCATGCTCAACAAGGGACCCTATATCCGCGAAACGCTGCGCTTCCTGACCGACGTGCTGCTGCGCATGCAGTCGCACCAGCAGAAGAAGACCGCACGGCTGCGCAAGCTGCAAGTGTCCGACGCGTCGGAGCCGCGAGCGAAGCACGCCGAGAGCACGGTCGACGCCGAAGAAAGCTGACCCGTGCGGGCGACCGGCGGGGGTCGGAATCAACCCTCGCGCGTCGCCTCGATCGCCTTGCGGACGACCGCCGCGGAGCGCCGAAAGGCCTCCTGCTCCGCGGCGCTCAGGTCGGGCGAGAGCGTGAAGTGCACGCCGCCGCGCCCGATGACGGCGGGCAGGCTCAGGCACGTATCGGTCACGCCGCAGAATCCGTCGATGCGCACGCTGACCGGCAGCGTCGCGCACAGGTCGCGCACGATCGCCTCCACGATGCTGCGCACCGCCATGGCCACAGCGTAGTTGGTATACCCCTTCGTGCGCAGCACTTCGAACGCGGTCTGCTTGGCCTGATCGAGCATGGTGTAGCGAGCGGGTGTGGCGTCGATGTGCTCGCCGCCGGCGGTGGCGATGCTGAGCGCGGCGAACTGGCTGTCGCCGTGTTCGCCCAGGATGTAGGCGCGGATGTCCAGCGGATGAATACCGACCTGCTGGCTCAGGATGTCGCGAAACCGCGCCGAGTCGACCAGCGTGCCGGTGCCGATCACGCGTTGCCAGGGGAATCCCGAGAGCTCGAGGATGTGCCAGGTCATGGCGTCGACCGGGTTGGTGACGTTCACGATCACGGCATCGGGGCTCAGTGCCACGAATTGCGGCACCAGGTCGCGCATGAGCGACGCGTTGCCGGCGACGAGCTCGCCGCGGTCGACCATCTGGGACGGCGTCGGAACACTCGCGCACATGACCAGGATGTCCGAGCGCGCGGTATCTTCGATGCCGCCCGCGCGGATCGCGACGCGGTACGGCGTAAAGGCGCACGCCTGTTCGATGTCGAGGGCGTTCGCCCGGGCGATGGCCGCATTGCGGTTCCAGAGCACGAGGTCGGCGGCGAGCCCCTCCTCGGCGAGCACGAAGGCGACCGTGGACCCGACCTTGCCGATGCCGAGGACGGAGATCTTCATTCTTCCGCTGGGAACAAGAGGGTACGGCGCCAACCATAGCGAAGGCGGTCTTGCGCCGCAATAGCGAACCTCTGCCAGCGGTGGGCTATACTTGGCACATCCCAAGCTCGACCCACCCGCACCGCCATGAGTAAAGCCAAATGGTTGTGGTTGCTCCTTGCCGGCCTGATCATCGCCCTCGCCGCGTATCTATGGCGGCAGGGCGCAGAGGAGCCGCCCACCCGCACTGCGCCCGCGCTGCCCGAGGAGCCCCGTGCCGAGGCCCCGCCTCCGCCCGCGCCGCCTCCGCCACCGCCCGCGCCGGCTGAACCACAGGTGCTGCATCCGATCGAGACTGCGCAGCAGCAACTCGGCCAGGGCGCAACAGAGCGGGCCGGTGAAGCGCCTGCGCTGTCTCTCGACGACAGCGACGCCGCGCTGCAGGAAGCGCTCACCAGCCTCTACGGTGGCCAGGCGCCCGGGCAGTTCTTCTATGTGAGCGATCTCGTGCGGCGCATCGTGGTGACGGTGGACAATCTGCCGCGCCGACAGGTGCCGTCCCGGCTTTCGCCCATGAAACCGCCGGGTGGTCCCTTCATCACCAGCGGTGAGTCGGGGAGCGTCTACCTCGGGCGGGATAATTACGCGCGCTACGCGCCGTATATCCGGCTCATGCAGAGCGCGGACCCGAAGCAGGTGGTCGCGGCATACGTGCGGCTCTATCCGCTCTTCCAGCAGGCGTATCGGGAGCTCGGTTACCCCGCGGGCTACTTCAACGACCGACTGGTCGAAGTCATCGATCACCTGCTCGCCGCACCGGAGGTCTCAGGGCCGATCAGGCTGGTGCAGCCGCGCGTGCTGTATCAGTTCGAAGACCCGAAGCTGGAGGCGCTCTCGGCGGGCGAGAAGCTGCTGATCCGCATGGGCAGCGAGAACGCCGCCAAGGTGAAGGGCACGCTCAGGGCGATCCGCCAGGCGCTCACGGGACAGCTCCCGTCGCAATAGACGTGGTCGGTACGACCCCACCTGATAAGGGAGACTGACATCTACTCGACATCCGCAATCGTGCTCGGCGCGTTCGCTTTCGCCGTTGCCACGGTTTCGCACGCGGAGAATCCGTCGGACTGGTTCGAACAGCAACGGCAAATGACCGATGGATACGCCCCCCCGCATGCACCACCGGCGCATACTGGAGATCGTGTCGCCGCACCCGCCATGCGACAGGACGCGGTACGCCTATCCCAGCACCGAAAGCCGATCCCGCGGCCCAAACGGGTCTCGCAGCGTCGCGCGAGAGTTCTTCCAGCCCCGCCGCCCCGGGAGGACGCCGCCCCCGCCGTGAGCGAGCCGCGCCCGGCCCCGGTGGTGGAATGCGCGGATTGCAGACTGATCGAGGCAGTGCGGGAGGTCGACACTCACCGCGAAGGTCTCGGGCTCGTCGCGCTCGGCGCACTGCTCGTCTTCGCCGCGTACAAGGTCACGAAGGTGGCTGGCGTCATCCAGCACGGTTGACGAGTGCGTCTTACTCGAGGCGAACGATCGCCCGGATTCAGTTCTTCGGCAAGGTCAGCACGCGCGCCATCGGTACCGCCTCCGACTCCGCGCCGAGGTACCAGCACTCCTCGCGGGCGAACGGGTCGCGCACCCAGCCGACGCTGAACGTGTGCGGAAAGAACGCGCGTTGCGTCCTGCGGTCGGTCATGCTGAAAAAGGCACCCAACCCCGGGTGACTGTGATACCAGCCGACGATCAGCTCCTGCGCGCGCAGCGCTTCGCGCGCACGCGTCCAGACACCGGCTTCCATGCGTAGCGACACCCCGGAGCTCGCGAAATCCAGCGCCGCAACGCCCGCTCGCACGAGCACCGCGGCGATCGTGCCGTCGCCGCGCGTGAACACCTCCCCCACCAGCAGCCCGCCCTGTTCGTCGCTGCTCGCCGCGAGGTGGCGCTCCACGTCCAGGCGCCCCGGGGGGTCCACCACGATTACGCAAGCCTCCGAGCACTGCGCCTCGATGATCGCGGCATCGTCGGCCCGCAGACGCCGCGAGAGGCTCGCGAGCGGGGCGAGCGGCAGCTCGGTCTGCTGCTCGCGCCACTCGATCACGTATCGGTCTCGAAGTCGCGCGCGCATTTCGGGCAGCACACGGTGCCGCGGCGCCCGGCGGGCAGCCGCAGACCCGCCCCGCAGTGCGGGCACTGGCGGAGCACCCGCGCCGCTGCGGCAGCGGTCGAATCGCGCCAGCCGACCTGTGCGTCGCGCGCACCCGGTACTTCGAGGTCGACGCGATCCGTGGGGAACGCCTGCGGAGACTTGCGCAGCGCCCGCGTGTACCAGTGAAGCGCGGTCGGGTTGGCGACCGACTGCGTGTTCACGATCATCGGATCGAACGTGACGAGCTGGACGATGCGCCGGACGAAGAGGTCCATGCCCTCGCTCGGCAGCCATTTGGTGCCGAGGCACACGAGGCCCGACGGATAGACGTTCGGATGGAAGATGGGCGTCGTGAGGGTCGCTGCCGGCGGCATGAACGGATAGCGTGCGGGCAGGTCGATGACGAGCCGCGAATGGGTGCGGCGATCGACCGGATAGGCAGACGAGCCGGCGGTGACGAACGCGAGTTCGAGCACGAAGCGCGGCGAACCGGGCGCAGGCAGCGCGACCAGGTCGATGCGACCGCGCGAGGCCGCGGCGAGCGCGCGCAGGCGCTCGACGTCCGCCGCCAGACGAACGGGGCTCGTCATGCCGACGCGCCGTCGCCCGTTTCCCGCGGCTTCAGCCGGCGACCAGGACCGGCTGCACCTCGAGCACGTCGCCGGGTTTGACGCCACTCTTCGCGAGCGAATCGCCAGGTGCGAGCGCGCGGCCGGTGCTAGTGTTGACCAGCGTGTAATCGGCGTCCGCCGGCAGCGACCAGTTGTCCACCGCCGCCTGGATGATCTCGCCGCCCGTGCTGCCGCCGCCGAGGGTGAGCTCCGCCTTGCGTGTCTGATCGGCCGTGCGCACCATCAACTTGACCTCTTCCGCCATCGTTCACTACTCCTCGAAATCGAGACAGATCCATTCGCCGCCGATGTCCGCCAGCGCGTATTTCGACGGCGGCGGCGCGCGCCCGAAGCGCTCGACGAGCTCGCCGGCGGTGAGCTCGTCGCGGATCTCCACGCGTGCCGCGCGCAGTCCGCACGCACCACACAGCGTGATGCGATCGTCGAAATCCGCCGCACGGCGATCGACGCAGCCCGCGCCGCCGGCCGTGTCGCCGCAGTTCGCGCATTCGTACGCCGTGACCAGGGGATCGCTGAGCCGCAGCGCGACGGCTGCCACTGCCTCGCCCCCTGCCGCCTCCGACAGGCGCCGCGCCCAATCGTTTCCGGCGGCGATCACGCGGGGCCGCCGCACGAAGAGGCCGCAGCCGGCGCACTCGGGCTGGCGGTCGAGCCCAGTCACCGTGCTCGTGCCGCCGAGCGTATCGAAGAAGACTCGTCGCGCCGCGGGGTTCTCCGCGCTGCCGAGCCGCAGCGCCGCCGAGGCAGCCAGTGCGCCGGCGATGCTCGCGGTGACGGTCGTGGTCGGCACCCGGCGCTCCGCATACGCCGCCTTCCTGAGCCAGCCGCACGAGTAGCGCTCGGCGATGCGCTGGTACGCCGAGTGCGGCAGATGGCACTCGTAGCATGCGCTCGTCGCGTCGCCCGCAAACGGAAACGTCTCGACCGTGACGAAGCGGCTGTCCACACCGCAGTTGACCAGATCGACCCCGGCGATGCAGCACATCTGGTTGAGCTTGAGCCGCGCCTCGAAGTTGTCGACCGCGGACACCACGGCGCGGTAGCCCGCTAGCGACGCCAAGCGCAGCGTGCGCCAGAAGTCGCCTTCGATCGCCTGGAGCGCGACGCCTGGATCGACCTCGCGCGCGCGTGCGACGACCGCCGCGGCCTTCGATGCGCCGACATCGCTCTCGCGCAGGAAGATGCTCCGCGTGAGGTTGTGGATCTCGACCCGGTCGAAGTCGTGGACATCGACCGCGCCGACGCCGAGCAGCGCGAGATTCTTCACCACCTCGTTGCCCACCGCGCCGGCGCCGATCACCGCGATGCGCGATGCGCGCACGTCGTCCTGGGAGAACCAGTCGATCAGGCTGTGACGTAGATAGCGATCCGATTCCATCGGCGCGGCCGACGGTGGGAAGAGCCGCGCGGTCAGTCGTCGGCGATGCGTACCGGACCGAGGTCGGTGCCGCCGCACACCGTGCAGCAGCCGCCGTTCTCGCGCTTCAGGACGATCACGCTTTCGCCGTGGTACAGGGACAGGCACTTGGCGCAGCGAAAGAGCGGCTGTGCGGCATCGATCGGCGCGCTCGAATAGGCATCGCGCAGGCCTGCCAGCTCGCTCCGGCGCACGATGTGGACGGTGCCGGCCGTGTCGCCCTGCTCGCCGGCGCCGAACCAGTCCGGCCAGCGCGGTCGCGGCCGATAGGTGCGGTCGCTGCGCGGCAGCGCGGACCAGCGGAAAATCAGCCAGAAGCAAAGGCCGATGAAGATCAGGAAAGGAAGCAGTCTTGCCATGTAGACGCATTCACCTTAACGCGTGGAGAAGTCTGCCTGGCCGGATCGGAGCAGGCCGGTTCGAGCCGCGCAGAGGCTGCAGTCAGAACCTCAGCGGCGCGGCGCCTTCCTGCTCCCACATCACGTCCACCTTTTGCGCGGCCGCATTGCGCAAGAGCTGGAGCAGCGGGTAGACGCGCTGCGTCAGGGACACGCGGGGTTCCTGGTCGTCGTCACCCTCGCGCTTCTCGCCGACCTCCGGCCTGGGCTTCGCGGGCATCGGCGGGGGGTTCTCGAGCGCCTTCTCCAGCCGCGCGATGGCCGCCGGGATGTCTGCCGCGAGGATGGCGCTCGGCACCGTGCCGCTGTGTCCCATCATCTTGAGCAGATGCACCGCCACGTCGCCGAACATGGTGAGCCGTCCGGCCTTGCTGTCGAAGCGAATGAGCATGCGCGCTATCGTAACCGGATGGCGAGCGCTTGGCCACGGGTTTGCGGGGGCGCTTCAGCCATCGCGACGCTCGCTGCTGCTCACGTCCCCTTCCGCGTGATCCTCAGCGCGTGTGCCGGCTCGGGATCAGAGCCTCGAGTGTCCGCCGGGGCCGGGGGCTCGCCCGGCTCCGTGATGCCGTCCGCGAACAGCTGTTCGATCTGCCGCAAGCGTTCCGCCCGCTCGCCCGTGACCTCGCCCGCCGCGGATGCGACAGCGCGGATGACGTCGAGCAGTGGGGTGCGTGCCGCGGCATCTGCGGGCAGCATCTTCGGGATGGCAGCGAGCGCCGCGTCCCGGTCCAGCAGGATCGCGAAGAATTGCTCCCGCAATATCGCTTTGAATTCCTGCAAGGTCAGATCGGCCTCCTCGGCACGCAGTCGCCGCAATTCATTGAAGGAGCGCTCGTCCACTCCGTGACCGGCGAGCCCGATGTAGACCATGCTGCGGATGGTCGCTTCGCGCCCGCCACCTTCCGCGATGCGCGCCTTGATCTCGGCGATGCGCTGCTGGATGAGGGCAATCCGCTCCGGCTCGACGCCCGGACGCCGGCGCGGCGGTTGATCGGCGTCCTTCACGCCGGTCAGTGCCTGCATCAGCGGCGAGCTGTAGACGTTGAGGAATATCTGCTCCAGCGTGTGATCGCGCCAGTCGCGCCAGCCATCGAGGGCAGCGATGATCTGATCCGAAATCATCGTCTGCATCTGGATCAGCGGATTGTCGGGCGCAACCGGACGACGTTGCTGGCGCACCTGCTCCGCCAGTTCGCTGACCTGGTGCATGAGCGGATTGCGGTCCGAGAAAAGTTCGAAGGGCAGCTCCGAAGGATTGATCTGATGCATCCACCGTGCGTTCTGCTCGGTGGCGAACGCGCGCACGAAGGGCTGCAGGAACGTGCGGTACAGGGCGAGATTGGTCTCCGAGACACGCCGTACCGCTGCAAAGCGGCGCTCGTTCTCGGGGTCGGGCCGGACGATCGCGCGCACATCGCCGAGGGTGCGCGGTTCGAAGCGAACGACCCAGTCACCGCCGATGAGGTCGGCATTGATGGCCGCATCGGTCTTCGGCGTCAGGACTGCCTCGTAAAGACCGGGCGGCAGCACCTCGATCAGGTCGATGTTGGTCGCGAACTCATCGTGCTCCTTCCGCGCCACGGCACCTGACACGAAGATGCCGAGATGGCCGATGCTCCCGTGGACGGTGTAGACGATGGTCTGACCGGCCGCGCGGATGTCCTCGTCCTTCGCGTAGAGATCGACGATCCACCCCAGCGCCTGCTGCGGCGGTGTGATGTTGTCGCCCTCGGAGCAGAAGCAGACGATGGGCGAGCGGATGTTGCGCAGATCGATGCGGACGCCGTCGCTGGTGACGATCTCGGCCGTGGCAAGCCGGTTGCCGACGAAGAGCTGATCGACGATCCACTGCATCTCGTCGGCATTGAGCTGGACATGGCCGCCCCACCACTTCTCGAACTCGAGGAAGCGCTCCGCTTCGGTGTCCACCTTCGACCACACGTTGTAGTTCTTGCCCCACAGCGTGTTGGCGGGATCCAGGTTCTCGAAGTTCTCGACGAGGTTGGCGCCGTCGAACTTGCCGGCCCCCAGGTCGCCGGTCAGCGCGGTGAGCCAGCTGCCGCCGAGCAGCCCTCCCGAGTAACGCATCGGGTTCCGTCCCTCGATGCCCGCCCAGTAGGAAAGCGGCGCACCCGGGATGATGATCGGTCCGAAGAGCTCGGGGCGCGTCGCGGCGAGCATCATCACCGCCCACCCTGCCTGGCAGTTGCCAATCACGCACGGTTTGCCGTCGGCATCGGGGTGCAGCGCGATCACCTTCTCGATGAACACCGCCTCGGCCCGCATGACATCTTCGATCGTCTGGCCGGGCATGGGCTCCGGGGTGAAACCGACGAAGTACGCCGGATGCCCCGCGCGCATGGCCACGCCGAGTTCGCTGTCGGCCTTGAAACCGCCGATGCCCGGTCCGTGGCCGGCACGCGGATCGACCACCACGAAGGGCCGCTTCCCCGGATTCACGGTCACGCCGGTCGGGGGCGCGATGCGCAGCAGCAGATAGTTGGCGGGGCGCTCGAAGGTGCGGGCGTCGAGCACCAGCTCCGCGTCGAAGCTCAAAACGTTCGGCACCGGCTGTGCCTTCTGCCGGTAGTACTGGTCGCTGCGCCGGCGCAGCACGTCCCAGAACAGGATCGCGCGCTGCCAGCCGTCGACCCAGTAGTCGAAGACCTGCTGCGCCGCCGGCGGCAGCGCTTGCGGATCGAAGGCAGACGGGAAGGAACCGCGTGTATTCGTCATCTTGGCACCTGCTGCAAGGAAATGGGGCTCATCGTCGCGCCCGCGTGCGACATCCTGACGTCGCGATCACCGGGTGTACCACTGCATGGTCGAATGGCGGCGAGCGCGGCGCAGAAGGTGCGCGCCTCGGCTCTGCCGGAGAGCGGCTGGTCAGAATCACGGCGCTTCGCCGCCATGACCGTGCCTGCAATCTGGGCACCGCTAGCGAGAGAAAGTTCCTTTGCGCATCTGCCCTTCGGCAACGGCAGCGCGGTACTTCGCGGCGATGGCCTCGAGGTCGACCCGCACCGGCGGCGTCCTGAGTCCCCCGTCGTCCAGCGTGTCGGCCAAGCTTTCGTGCCTACGTCAGTACCAGGGTCCCCACCCGCCCCATGCACCCCAGGCGCCGGAGTCTCCATACAATTCGGAGGCCACTGCGGTCTGCGCCTCGTCGGTGGCGATGGCCGAGTCCATCGCCAGCTTCCAGTAGCGGCCATATGCCGCCTCCGTCCCGGCGTAGAGGCACTTGCAGAACTGTGCATCGGCCCAGAGGTAGCGGACCGTACCGTCCTTGTACGGCACCTTGGTGAACTTCCGCTGCGGCATCGCGGCGACCTTCTTCATGCGCTCCGGTGTGTCGGCGAGCTTCATCTGGAATCCGGCTGCCGCCAGCATGCGTTCTTCCTCCGCGGTGTTCGTCTTCTCGATCGCGGCGCAGCCCACCGCAAGCGAACCCGCGATGGACACGAGGCCGATGACTCCGATGATTCGCGAACGCACTCGTTCTACCCCCCTGCAATATGTGGAACCGGCGTAATTCTAGCGACCAGGGGAGACGGCTGCCAGCGATCGCGCCCTCAGGGACAGCTTGCACCCCTCATGACGTCTTGAAGGTTCTTGTCGAAATCAGCCTTCTGCAGATTCACCGTGGACTGAATACGCTGATGATGGGTACCGAGCAGTTTGGCCTTCGTCTGGTCCTGGTACACGTAAACGACCACCTCGTAGTTCCAGCATTTCAGCTCCTTCAGCGGCGGGGTGCCGATGAGCACTTTGTCGTCTCGCGCGTCCCACGTTTCCCCGACCACGATGGGATCCGAGGCGCGCACAGGGTTCTCGAAATGGGCCTCCAGATACGCCCAGGGAGGAAGCCGCCTGGTCGGCTTCAGCGTGATGACTAACCGGGCAACGCGGTCTCGGGTATCAATCGCCACGCCCGTACCCAGGGTCTCGAGATACTCCGAGACCTCATTGGCGGGACGCGGACCCAGGGCAGACGCAGGCAGGGAACGGCTCGCCGGTGCCGGTTCCGATCGCGGTGCTGGAGGTCGGGATTCGAGCACGACGGCATTTCTCAGAATCGACAACCAAAGATCGCGGTTCTCGTCGGAGTAGGGTCTCTTCTCGGCAAACTGGAGGGATAGAACCCCCGGACGTCCGCGCGATATCCGGTGCAGTTGGCGCTGAGGTGGTTGACCGTCGCAGTCGTTGCCGTTCTCCCACTCGAAGATGATCGTGTCGGGTGTCTCCTCGATCACCGAGATCTTCAAGCCGGGACAACGCTGGGTCGCCGATTGCGCCAGTCGCTGGAAGAAGACTTTCGGAGTGACATCCAAGTTGTAGTAATGGCTGGTTACCAGCTTCCGCCAATTGTGAATGGTCTCACCTTGCACGACGTACTCGCGAATGGCCTCACGACCATCGGTAGCCTGGTATCCGAGGTGCCAGCCGCCGGAATCGAAAAAGAAGCCCCAACGCTCGGGCACCTCCTGCCCAATGGGCACCGCTGGACTCGATTGAGCAGCTGCTTTCTGCGCTGCCGAGAGAGGAATTAGTGTCAACACCAACACCATCAAACATGGGAGTGCGAAGACGATTGACTCCCACCATCGAGTCATCTCGCACTCCTTCGGATCACTTGTACGGGGAATTGTCATGGCTGCCGAAAGTCTCCGTCTCCCGCCGTCTCGCGGCTCACGATCTCGCAGAACTCGAGCAGATCATGCAGCTCGCTCGACGCGATGGCGTATACGCGCGCGGCATCGAGCGCCGCGTACCGATGAGCGACCAGGTTGCGGAAGCTCGCGGCGGCAGCGAGGCGCTGCGCCAGAGCACGCGGAATCCGCTGCCGGTCAGCGAGTTCGAGAAAGATTTCGCGGTAGCTCCCCGGGACACTGGTTCCGCTGTCGGCCAGCCAGTGCGCGGCAAGCGAAACGGTTTCCTGCAGCGCCACGAAGACGTTGAGAACGACCACCTCGCGCGCCGTGCGGTCTGCCCGGAACGTCTCCAGTCCGCTCGGAAGGGTGTCACGAACGCGCTCCACCGCATCGCGGATTGCCGCGATCTTGTTCGCGACGACGGTCGCGTCAACCACGCCTCGCCGCCTCCAGCACAGCCCGCGTGAAGAGCTGTTCGATCGGCCGAAAGTCGAGATATTCGAGGATTGCCCGGGCTTTCCGGTCGACGAAGGCGTGATGGTCTCGCTCGAGAATGATGCGACCATCGCGAAACACGCGGTAGGCGAGCCCCGGAGGCGCTTCGTCGAGCAGGACGAGATCGACCGGCCCGCCGACCGCAGCTTCGAGGCGGGACAGGAGATCGCCCAGCTCGCATGCCGACAGCTTCGCACCCGCTGCGAGCCCGATCGCGACGTCGGTGTCGCTCAGCTCGTGCGCGGTCCCGCGACCCTTCGAGCCGAAGAGCAGTGCGTAGGCGATACGTGGGTCGGTCGCGAGAACCGAGGAAAGCTGCGCGATCACGTGCGTCAGTCTAGCACCGCGCGAAGCCCTCGCATCAGCTCTTGACCGCACGTGGCAGCAGCCGCCGCTCCGCCCACTCGAACGCACCCTGCGCCAAGAGCGCGAGCACGGCCGCCGGAATCGCCCCCGCCAGCAGCAGCGTCCGGTCGTTCAACGCGAGTCCCTGCACGATGCGCTCGCCATAACCACCGGCGCCGATGAAGGCGGCGATGGTCGCGGTGCCGACGTTGATGACGGCGGAGGTCTTGACGCCGGCCAGGATCGCGGGCGCGGCGAGCGGCAGCTCGATGTAGAACAGCCGGTCGCGCGCCGACAGCCCGAGTGCGAGCGCGGCCTCGCGCAGCCCGGGTCGAATGCCCGTGAGCCCGGCGTGCGTGTTGCGCACGATCGGCAGCAGCGCGTACAGCGACAGCGCCACCAGCGCCGGCAGCGTGCCGATGGTCCCCAGCGCCGCGATCAGGAACGCGAGCAGCGCCAGCGCCGGGACAGTCTGGATCACACCCACCGCTGCGAGCACCCCCTGACCGAGCAGCGGCCGGCGCGCGGCGAGCACGCCGAGCGGTATGCCGAGGAGCGTGGACGCGGCGAGCGACACGCCGACGAGCATCAGGTGCTCGCGCGTGAGCTTCCAGAAGTCGGCCCCGAAGAGCGCCGCGAACAGGCCGCCGCGCGCCCCGCCACCGCTGGCGCTCGTCGTTTGCGCGAAGAAGGTGTCGGCGGCGGCAGCGAAACTCTTGCCGTCGCGCTCGACCGCCGCGTTCATGCGCCTCATGGCGGCTTCGTCGATGCTGCCTGCCAGCTTGCCGATCGCGGCCCACGCCCCGGGGAAGCGCTGCGGCACATCGAGGCGGTAGACCAGCACCGCGTCATACCGCGGGAACACGCCGCGGTCGTCGTCGAGCGTGCGCAGCGTGTAGCGCGCGAGCTTCGCGTCGGTGCTGTAGGCGTCGATCACGTCGATCTCGCCCTGCGCGATTGCCTCGTAAGCGAGCCCGTGGTCGAGGCCATGCGGCACGATCCGCGTCAGGCCGTAGGCACGCTGCAGCGCTGGCCACCCATCGGTGCGTCCCATGAACTCCTGCGAGAGCCCGAAGCGCAGATCGGGATGCCGCGCGAGGTCGGAGAGCGTTTGGATGCCGAGCGCATCGGCGCGGTCCGCGCGCATCGCGAGCGCGTAGCTGTTGGCGAACCCGAGCGCCACGCCGGCGCCGATGCCCTGCGGCGCCAGAGCGCGGTTGATCTCGTCGAGCGTGGCATCGCCGCTAAGCCGCAGCACCTCGCGCGCGAGCGTGCCCGTGTAATCGGGATACACGTCGATGCTGCCCGCCGCGAGCGCGGCGAACACGATGCCGGTGTTGCCGAGCCCCGGCCGGTACTGGACGGGCGCGTGGTCCCGCGCTGCGCGCGCGACGATCTCGCCCAGGATGTACGACTCGGTGAAGCGCTTGGAGCCGACGACGAGCGCTTCTGCGGCGAGTGTGCCGGCGGACGCGAACGCGTAGAGCAGCGCGACCGCGATCAATCTCCCCACGTCAGAGTGACTCGACGAGATCGACCATGCGCCGGCGCGCGGCCTCGTCGGGCAGTCGCCCGGTCCCCGCCGCCATATTGTCGACGAGATGCTTGGGCTTGCTGGTGGCAGGGATGACGCAGGTGACCGCGGGATGCGCGAGGATGTACTTCAGGAAGAACTGCGCCCAGCTCGTGCAATCGAAGTCCGCTGCCCAGGCCGGCAGCGGCGCCTCGCGCACGCGCGAAAAGAGGTTGCCCTGCGCGAACGGCCGGTTGGCGATCACCGCCACGCCCCGCTCCGCCGCGAGCGGCAGGATCGTCTGCTCCGCGGCGCGCTCGCCAATGGAATAGTTGAGCTGCACGAAGTCGTAGTCGCCGCCGCGCAGAAGCTGTTCGAGCTCCCGGTACGCACCTTCGTGATAGTGCGTGATGCCGAGATAGCGGATCTTCCCCGCTGCCTTCCACTCCCGCAGCGTGCGCAGGTGTGCCCCGAGATCGAGCAGGTTGTGCACCTGCATGAGGTCGATGCGGTCGGTGCGCAAAAGGCGGAAGGAGTCTTCCATCTGCTTCACGCCCGCTTCGCGGCCCGTGGTCCACACCTTGGTCGCGAGAAAGAGCGACTTCGTC
The DNA here is from genome assembly GCA_016791285.1 of Burkholderiales bacterium. The sequence continues at coordinate 5,204 of JAEUMX010000405.1, read as the reverse complement.
AAGCCGAGCTCGGCGGCGAGATCGCCGATCACGCCCTCGGCCCGGCCGTACATGGGCGAGCTGTCGACCACCGTGCCGCCCGCCGCGACGAAGAGTCGCAGCACTTCCGCGAGCGGCGCCCGCTCCACGCCCGATCCGCCGACATCGAACGCGCGGTAGGTGCCGAGCCCGACCGCCGGGAGCAGTTCCCCGCTCTTCGGGATCTTCCGGCTCGACAGCGACGTGGACGCCGCCCGCGCAGAACGTGCCGTGCTCACTGCCAGCACGCCGATGGTCGCGAGTTGCTTGAGTGCGGTACGCCGTGAGGCGCGGGACGGAGGGCGAATCAACCGGGGCGGTCCTCCTGCAGATCCCACTTGAAGTGCACGCCCGTGTCGAGCGATCCATCCGGCATCTGGCGCCGGTACTCGAAATCGACCCGCGCGAAGGCGAGCGTCACCTGTTCCACCAGTCCACCCGCGACCTCGGCGCCCGAAGTCTGAATGCTCGTCACGATCACGTCCTCGAGGTTGACGAGCAGGAACTCCTCCGGCGTCGTGGTGCCGGGGCGGCGCACGGTCAGCCGTGCGTCGCGAAAGCGCTGCGCCGATGCGCAGCCGAGCATGAGGCTCGGCGATGCCCGGTCGATCAGGTGCGCGAATGTGAGGTCCTGGAAGCTTGCGCGCCCTGCGGCACTGCCGCCAAGCCCCGCAGGGGCCGAAAGCGCGAGTCCCCACGCCCAGGACACCACCTCGATCTCGTCCTTGTGCCGGCTGTCGTGGGACTCGCCCTTGATCTCGCCGATGCGGATGAACATGTTCGTGGCCATCACTCCCCTCCTCGGTACGCTCTGACCGGATTATGCACCCGCCGGCGCGCGCGCTCGGGTCCGCTGCAAGCCATCGTGCGTGCGCCCGAGGTAGAGCGCCACGCCGATCCACGCCGCCGCGATCACCACACCTGCGTACGACACACCGGAGATCGACATGCCCACCGCGCGCAAGCCCGTCGAGACCCATCCCGAGAGCGTGTCGCCGCCGCGGTAGACGACCGTGTCGATGAAGTTCTTCGACTTGTACTTCTCCTCGCGCGTGAGGATGTTGAAGAGTGTCTCGCGCGTCGGCTTCGACAGCGCGAACTCACCCGCGCGGCGCACTACCCCGAACACGACAAGCACCGCGAGGAACGGCCAGGTGCCGAGCACGAAGAATCCGGCGCAGGAGACCAACGGCATCAGCACCAGCATCACCGTCGTGCTCACCGCCTTCGAGAGCCGTCCGAAGACGAAGACCTGCATCGCGAGCGTGAGCAGGTTCACGGTGAGGTCGAGCTTCGCGAAGAGCGCCGTGCGCTCGCCCGAATCCGCAATCGCCTCTTTCACGAGATGCGCCTGCTGGAAGTAGAGCAGCGTCGAGAGCACCGTGTAGCACACGAGATAGGCGCACATGGCAATGAGATAGGGCGAGCGCAGCACCGTCGTGAGACCCGCCCAGATGCTGCCGCCGATGGGCTCGCCCTGCGCCGCCTGCCGTGTCGCCTCGTGGCCGCGAGCCCATGTCCCGAGTCGGCCGATGCAGACGACTGCAAGCATCAGAAACCCTGCCGACACGATCAGCAGATTCGTCGGCCCGATAACCGTCGCGAGCGATGCCGTCACGAACGGCCCGGAGATCGCGCCGGCAGTGCCGCCGGCCGCGATGAAGCCGTACAACCGCTTCGCCTGCTCGGTCGAGTAGAGGTCCGCCATGAAGCTCCAGAACACCGACACGACGAACAGATTGAAGACACTCACCCAGACGAAGAACAGCATCCCCACGACATCCGTCTCCACACCGCCGCGCAGCGCGCTCCAAAAGCCGAGCAGGTTCAGCGCGAAGAACACGTACACGACCGGCAGCAGGCGCCGCCGCGGCAGCCTTGCAGTCAGCCAGCCGAAGATCGGCACCACGGCGAGCATGGTCAGGAACGTCGCCGTGAAGAGCCACTGCAACTGGTCGACGCCCGCCTGGATGCCCATCTCGTCGCGCACCGGGCGCAGGATGTAATAGCCGCAAAGGAGGCAGAAGAAATACGCGAAGGACCAGACGAGCGCCGCGACTTCCTCGCGCTCGACGCTCACCATTCGCAGCAATAATCCGTGCATGGCGCCCACGGCAGAAAAAGCGCCAATTCTAGTGTGGCGTCGACGAAATGACTGGACAACTCATTTCTTCGCAAACCGTACGCGACACGGTCCCGCCGGCAACGTCCGCTCAAGCGCGGGGTTGGGCGCGATGCAGCTATCCGAAGAAGCAGCAATACTCGTCGCGGTCCACTACGGCGAGAAACGCTGCAAGAGTGCGGACCTCCGGGTTCGGTTCATATCCGTGCCACTTGAGATCCCTGCGCATCCAGAATACACGCCAACAGTTTCTCGTTCGAACGAAGGTTGCCTTCGCAACCGGGTGTTCGAGCTTTACTTCCGGATGCTGCCAGTCGCGACGAATCTCGAATATTTCCACGCTGTGGCCGGCGATTCGGTAACCGATATCGAGGTCAGGGCGAATGTGCGGCGGAGGTCGCCGCCGCTCGAGAAATCGTTCGAGATCGCGTTCGTAACGCCTTCTCTCGATCTCGGTGAACGCCATGGGTCAGGTCAGAGGAGTCAGGTCCTGCATTCTTGGCTGGCTGCGCTCCATGTGGGCGGCTCTCCTCAACGGGACGTGGATGAATCGCCAAGCAGCGATTCTAGTTTTTGAATTAGCGCGGTGCTGGTCGTGTAGCCGGAGGCCAAGGGCGTGATGCGCCCAGCCACGTCCAACACAATGCTCGGGAAGCCACGAATACCCCAACTGCGGCAGCGCTGGAATTCCTGAGCCGTTGATGCTTTGGCGTTGGCTGACTGAAAGACCTCGAGAAACTCCTGGTAGGGAACGCTGGCCTCGGCGCACAGGTCGCGATAGAACTCCGGCTGCTTAGGGTCTTCACCATCCACATAAAGCTTCCTCTGGATGCCAGAGAAAAACGCCAGCAACGCCTGGATGTCTTTCTGCCGCCTCTCCAATAGACCGGACATGGCAATGACGGCACGGCACGCCGGTTCGGTGTCGTAGTTGTATTCGGCTTTATCCAGCAGGGAGAAGCCAAATGGCTGGCCGGTTACCCTACGGATAGTCTCCCACTCGTGGCGCAGGAATGCTTTGAAGGGGGCATTCCATGCATCCCCTCCGCCAGGGCGCAAGCCACCGACATGCACGCTGAAATCGACGTTCCTGGAGCGGCAATACGATGCCATGTCCTTCAGCGCCGGGGAGATGCCCCAGCACCAAGAACACATTGGATCCCCGATGTAGCGAACGGTCGGTACAGACACCGCCACGGATGCTTTTGGTGGTGCGCCTTCGGGCAATTTGGGAAGGATGCACACACCGGTTTCAGAGTCGCAGTTCATCATGATTCACGAGCTTCCAGTGCGCCAGCCACAAGATGTCCTTGTCGCCGGCCAAGTAGTTCATTGAGCACGCGCCACGCCAAAGGGCCGGGCGAAGCGAGGGAACCGGGAAGCGCAGCTTTCTCGAGCGTCCCCCGGCGCAGATATTGTGTCCGACCCGTGTCTGACCCCGTTTTACACGTGTCTGACCCCCTTTTCACCCCTTTTACTGTAAACAGGTAATCATTGCTCATCACCACCGTCACGTCGCGCGTTTCTCTTTAGCGACTCGTAGAGATCGTGGCCAAGCTTGGCCGCGAACCCGGCTACTACGAACGGGAGGATGAACCTTATCGAGTCGTGCGCGAATAACCAGTTCCACGCCGGGATAGCGAACTCTGCAATCCTCATTGCGATGGTGACGAAGAAAGTGCTGACGATGTCGCCGGACGAGGAGTCCTCTAGCCACTCCCTTACGCCCTCGACATGGATCTGTGCACAATTATCCAAATACCAATCGTGCAGTGACCAATCTGTCGGCAAGCCGATAGCCACAAGGATAATTACTGCTAACACGAGTAAGGGCCACTCAAGCGTTTCCTTGGCGGATGATGATTTGCTCATCCTCAACCCTCCATCCCCTTAGACATCATGGTCGCTCGCCACAAGGCGGTGGCTCGTCTCCAATAGCGTGGGTTGCACACTGAGGTGTGCCGAGCCACATGCGACTGGGCGGGCCAGTTGCAACTTGAAGGAGACGAGCCATGGACGAGCGTATCAAGTTCTTCGTCGGTCTGGACGCGCACAAGGACAGCATCGCCGTAGCGGCCTGCGAGGCCGGGCGCGAGCCGGCACGGTTCGTAGGCACGATGGGCCCGGACGTGAACGGGCTGTTCAAGCTGCTGGCCAAAGCCGGTGACCCTGCGCAGCTGAGCCCCGGTCAGAGGGGTCAGGTCTTGCTTTTTGCCTGGTCGCGCTCCACATGGGTAGCCACGATACGACTGACGCGCGATACCGACAAGTCGACCTCGCGCGCGATGGCACTCAGGCTATGGCCGCCTTCGCGGTGTGCTCGCGCGATACCTTCGTCGCGGCTGCGGCAGTCTCTGAGAAACTGTGCCACCGTTCCCGTCCGGATACTGCGCTGCGCCTTGGGAACTTCCCGTGCACTGCGCTTTGCCGGTTCGAGCCCCGCCTGCATGCGTTGCACGAACGACTCGTCGCCCAGATAGATCTGCTGGCGCAACGCTTCATCCCATAGCCGCGGTGATTTCGTGACCCAGCACGGCGCCGTGCACCATTCCCGCGTCCAGCCACGGCGGGGTCGGTGCACCTCCGCTGAGCGCGCGAGAACTGCTCCACGGCCAGTCACCCGGATCGTCCACGATCGCCGCTCGCACCGGGTTGAGGTCCACGTAGCGACAGACCTCCAGCAGATAGGCGTCGCGGTCGACCAGGATCGCCTTGAACCGTCCCTGGAGCAGATGACCAACGGCCCCGTGTCGCCGGTTATAGGCCTGGGTGTAGATGCCGTTGATGTCACGCATGATGCGCGACACGTTCGCCCGCCGGGCAGGACCAGATGATAGTGATTGTCCATCAGGCAATAGGCGAGCACACAGCCGTCGTATCGAGAAAGCGTCCGATCCAGCACCGCGAGGAAGGCGTCGCGATCGGTGTCGTCCTCGAAGATGGGTTCGCGTCGATCCCCGCGGGAGGTCACGTGATAGATCGCGCCGGGAAATTCGATGCGCAGGGGTCTGGCCATGGCGGCCAGCATAGATCTCTCCGGAGGCAAAAGACAAGACCTGACCCC
>JAEUMX010000399.1 GCA_016791285.1 Burkholderiales bacterium | reverse complement strand
GAAGATGTCCTTCGGGGGCAGGGTCATGGGTCGCGAGGGTTCGTTGCCGGGATCGCGATTATCCCACGTCGCGGGGCGGACCCCGGGCTACCGATGCACGATCTCGGGGGACGCGAGGCGGAGGTAGAGCAGGGTACCCGTGGTGGTACGAATCTCGGCGTGATGCGTGCCCTTGGGCGCGAGGTGGAACGTGCCCGCCGTCGCGTACACGTCGCCGAGATAGACCTCGCCTTCCAGCACCATGCACTCCTCTTCGCCGGGATGATCGTGCGGCGCCAGGCGTCCGCCCGGCTCCAGGCGCAGCAGAAACGAACGGGACTCCGGAGTGACGTGCAGCATCTTCATGCTGACCTTGGGCGCGATCACTCTCCACTTGCCGGCATCCGGAGGAATCGTGACCTTGTCTGCCTCGCGGGCGCCTGCCAGCACGCGCTCGCGCAGGCGCGCCGCGCACTCGGCCGGCGGCGCGATCGGTTGCAGGTCGACCAGCAGCGCGTCGAGCAGTTCGGCATCCAGAATCGGTGTTCCGGGCGAGTGTTTCGTCTTCATCGTCTTAGCGCTCGCTCGTCCATCCCGGGCGCGAGATTTTCCCGCAGGCACGCAAGCGCCTTGCGAATATGGGTTTTCACCGTCCCCAGCGGCAGTCGAGCGTGGTCCGCGATTTCCTCGTGCGTCAATCCGCGAAAGAACGCGAGCGACACGAGCTGCCGCTGCAACGCGGTGAGGCCCTCCAGTGCGCTCGACAAGGCACGACCACGCTCGACTGCGATCAGCAGATCCTGAGGATCGTCCGCGGCCGAACCAGCGACCTCCGGCGGCTCGGCCCACGATTCCGCCTCGTCGGCGCGACGCAGGCAATCGATCGCGCGGCTCCTGCAGATGGTGAGCAGCCAGGCCAGCACGGAACCTCGTCCTTGATCGAAGCGCGCCGCCTGGTTCCAGACCTGCATGTAGACGTCGGCCGTGACTTCCTCCGCAGCGTCGGAACGGGCGGTGACGCGCAGCGCCAACCCGTACACGCGGCTCACCGTCGCGTCGTAGAAGCGGGCCAGAGCTTCCTGGCGGCGGGCGACGATTCCTGCCAAGGCCTCGCGCAGGACCGTCTCCTGCGCGTCGATCAGCGACTCCATTGCACGCGGCATATCGGGATGCATCATGCTCTTGCCCAACGCCTCCCATTCTAGCGCGTTACCAGGGGCTTCTGCAGCAATAGGGGCGCCGAGCACACACCTGCCGGGCTGTCCCACCCTCGAGTACGCGGATCATCGAGTTCCAGATTTGCCCCCAGTGAAAAATATTCCCGCATCCCGGCGGCTGCTCCCGGCGTAGATGGGCTTGCAGTTCCCCGCAACCATTCCTCGTAAAGGAGATTCAGAGATGAAGCTGCGCAATCTGTTCGTGGTCCTGACAACCCTTGCCACACTCGGCTTGGCGGCATGCGCGACCCAAGACCAGAAGGCCCCGCGGCAGAGCCTGTACGACCGGCTCGGCGGCAAACCGGCGATCACCGCG
>JAEUMX010000360.1 GCA_016791285.1 Burkholderiales bacterium | reverse complement strand
TGCCCCAGCGCGCGCGCAGCGCCATCTCGCCGGTGATCGGGTAGCGCCCGACGCAGGAATCGAAGAGCACCGCATCGACGGCGACGGTGTTCTCCTCCCAGTCGACCACGCCGATCGCATCCATCTGCAGCCGGATGAGCGTCTTGTCTGCCGTGGGCAGCAGCGCGCGCAGCTGGCCGAGCACGATGAGCCGCCACGGCGACGGAAACTCAAGGATCACGCCCACGTCGACCGTGACCAGGGTCGGCACGCCGAAGACCAGACGCGCCATGAGGCCGAACAGGAACTGTTCGTCGCGCGGCGGCAGGATCGTCTGCAGCGCGCTCACGATGCGCGGGGCGTCCGCCACCGGATTGGGCGGGAAGAGGATGTTGTCGAGCGCGCCGGTCTTCAAGCCCGCGCGCAGCGCGTCGACGTTGAAGGTGCGGTTGATGCCGACGATGCCGCCGAAGGCGGTGAGCCGCACGCCCAGCGGTGCGACCGGCAGGAACTCGGCGGCGATGATCACGAGCAGCGAGAAGCCGCGCCGGCCATCGGGCGGCAAGCGCGTCGAGAGGAGGCCGATCGCCCGCAGCGTGAGGCCGCGGAACTCGAGCTGCACGACCCCGGCATACTGCCCGTTGGGTGCGTCGTGGAACAGATAGCCGGCGCCGCTCACGATCTCGGCGTCGATGACGAGACCGACCCCGGTCGGCGGCTTGAAGCCGATGCGCGGCGGCGCGCCGTTCTCCATGTCCACGATCAGCTCGAAGCCGAGCCGGTCCGCGACCGCGGTGACGGGGCCGAGCTTGAGGCTCATGCCGAGCGAGGCCTCGAAGCGCAGATCCTTCTGCGCCGCGTGGGTCCCCGAGGCGAGCTCGAGGTGGAGCTGCTGCAGGCGCGCCGGGCCGAGCGAGCGGTCGATCGGGATCGTGGTCTTGAGCCCGCTGCCGCCTTCGACGTGGACGCGGAACTCGGGGCTCATCACGAGCCCGACGCCGAGATCGAAGTCGAGCCGCACCCCGCTCGCGGGCAGGAGCTTGGCGACGAAGCCGTCGCCGTCTTCGCTCGCGAGCACGAGCGCGCTCTTTTTGGCGACGACCTTGAGCTCGACCAACGGCTTCGAGAGCAGGAGCGTGACCGCGAGCGTGCCGATCTCGATGCGCGAGCCGCCGATCTCGATGACATACGGATCCTCGGGCTTCGCCTCGACCGGCTCGAGCGTGAAGCGGACCTCTTCGTCGTCGACGGCGGAGGCGGCGCGCGGGGCGAGCGCCGCGAGCCGTGCGCTGCGCGCAAGCGGTGCGGCCGGCGGCGTTGCGGGGGTCTCGGGGCGGAAATCGACCGCGTCCCAGATGAGCACGTCGACGACGTTCGCCGTCGGGCGCTTCGTGTTCAAGCGCCAGAACGAGGTGACCGGCACGTTCAGATCGGCCGCGCCGTTGACCGACACGAAGAGTCCGGGGCCGCCGTGCTCGCGCGGGACCCAGGCGAGCGTCGCGCCCATCGTGCCGCCGACCGGCGCCTCGCCGGGCTGGCCGCTGACCGCAAGCCCGGTGAAGGCGAAGGAGAGCACCTGCTGCGAGAGCCGATCGGCGAGCGGCGTCGTCGTGGCGTCCGGCGTATCCCAGCCGTGCAACACCTTGCGCCTGGGCAGCTCGAAATCGGCGCCGATCAGCCCCAGCCCTTTGCGCGCGGTCTCCTTCCAGAACGCGAACAGGATGCCGAGCGGCACGAGCGTGTTCGCGGCGAGCCGGCGCGCGTCTTCCTCGGTCGCGGGCGTCGAGTAGGCACGGTCGAAGTGGTCGATCGGCGCCTGCACGAGGTCGAGCAGGTTGTCGAAGATGTCCTTGCTCACCAGTACGTCGACCGGCTTGTGGAACTGCTGCGGCACCGTGTCCTCGATCACCGCGAAAAGGCGCGCGACGAAATACGCCATCGGATGGCGCAGGCGCACGTACTCGGTGGCGGTGAGGCTCAGGAACTGCCGCACGGCTTCCTTCACCACCGCCTTGCCGCCGGCGCCGGCACCGGCAGCATCGACGAAGCCTTCGATGGTCTCGACGACGGCGAGCGCGTCCTGCCACACGGCGAGGAACGCCTGCTCGGTCGGGTCCGACTGGTTGCGATAGCGGTCGATGCTCGTGATGCGGTCGGCGGGGAGCGCGAGCGGCGGCGGGTTCGCGGGGTCGAGCCCGAGGTCCGCCAACGCCGCGCGCCGCGCGGTGTCGCTCGCGAACGTCTCCTTCACCCAGGTGAAGTAGTCGGCGAGCCAGCCGACGACCTGCTGCACGAGGCTGCGTTTGGAAGCGCGGCTCATACGGCCACCGGCGGGATGGTGGGCTTCGGCTCCGCCGGATCGCTCGCGGCGGGCTCGAGCACGATGGTGTGCAGGGTGAAGATCGCCGGTTGCTTCGCGCCTTCCGGCTGCGCGGTGAGCTCGTGGCGCACGATCAGGCGACCGTCCTTGCGCTCGAAGCTCACGATGCCGATGTTGCTGTCGAAGAGCGCCTGGCGCGTGTGCGAGATCTTGTCGAGCTGCTCGGCGTGGCGCTTCGCCACCTGGCGGTAGCCTTCGATCTTGAGCGCGATATCGGCAGTCGGCACCTCAGGATCGAGCGGCGAGGGCCGCGCGATCTCCGGCAGCTCGGCGAGCGGTCGCGCATCGCGGCTCAGCCTGAAGCGCCAGCGCCAGTCGGGCTCGCGCTCGATCGCAGCGCCGTTCGGCCAGCCGTGCGTGGGCAGCAGCACCGGCTCGCGGCGCAGGCGCGAGCGCGCCGGCGGCAGCAGATCGGCGTTGGCGGGGACGCGCAGCGGCGCCGGCGCGCTCTTGTCCCAGCCAAGCAGTTCGACCGGATTCGCGAGCCGCTCGAGCGATTGCGTGAAGGCGAACGAGCGCGACAGCGTGAGCACCGCGTGCGGCCAGACGTTCTTGATTCCGCTCGACGTGAACTGCGCGAAGCGCGCCGGTTTCGCGTCGTCCTTTCTCCAGTAGCTCGCCTCGCCGCTGTGCGCGTAGTGCACGTCGCCGGAGAGGAAAATCACCTTGCCATACTTGGCGAGCCGCTTGAGCAGCGCCTCGAACGTGATCGGGTCGTGCACCCAGGCCTCGATCGCATCGGGATTCGTGCCCGGCATGCCGGCGATGTCGGAGTGATGGAGGGCGTCGAAGGCGCGGTAGGCGAGCGAGCCGCCGATCTCGTCGATCACGGGCAGACCGAAGGGCGGCAGTCCCGCCACGACGAAGAGCACTTCGAGCCCGGTACGCAGCGGACCCTCCGGAATCTGCTCCGTGAGCGCCGCGGGCGAGAGGTTCGACGGCGGCGAGGTGCGGCTCGTGAACGCGCGGCGGGTGCGCACGTCGAGCACCAGCACCTCGTGCTTCGGACCGGTCACGCGGTAATGCCAGCGCACCGGCGGGTCGGCGCCGTCCAGCCCGAGCAGGGTGTCGATCTCGTTCGCCGCGGCGGCCGCGGGTGGCTTCGCCTCGCCGGCGGGAAAGAGGCGCGGGATCGCATCGAGCAGCGCCCTTTGCCTCGTGCCTGCCGCGGCGAACACCGCCGGGTCGTTACCCCAGCCCTGGCACAGCGCGTAGGCGACGAGGCCGTTGCGCAGCACCGTGCGCCCGAGCGGCGAGGTGAGCACGCGATCGCGCCAGATCTGGCTCAGATTCCAGTCGTCGGTGATCTCGTGGTCGTCGCAGATCATGTAGGTCGCGATGTTCGCGAGCGCGCGCCGCGCCTGCGGCAGCACGTCGCGAAACGCCGTGATGACCTTCATCTGCTCGCCATACGCTTGCTCGGCCTGCTTGTCCTGCGCGACCAGCGTGAGCAGGCGGCCGACATGAGCGGCGTCGAATGGCTCGAGGTCCGCGGTCTCGCGATAGCGGTCCTTGAGCCCGTGCTTCGTCTCGAAGCCGAGGCCCGTGTGCACGCGCCAGATTTCCGGGGGCAGCTTCCTGCCCGCGAGCACGTCGGCCAGTTCCGCCGGCGGCAGCGTCTCGCGCCAGAAGAGATCCTGATAGGCCGGCAGCGTCACCGGCCAAAGGGCGTTGCTCCACGACAGCAGGTGCATCGCGACGTACTCGCCCAGCGCAAGCAGGTGGCTCTCGCCGTCGACGGTGGTGAGCCTCGCATCGTCCATGACGATAGGCTTGCGTAGGCCGGCCGGAAAGCGCGCCCGCTCTGCCGGCTCCGGGCGCAAACCCTGCCCCGGCGGCAACGCCTTCGTGGGCAGCTGCTCGGCGCTCCCCATCAGCGTGTTGCCGATCGCCGTCAGCAGGTGCAGCAGTCCCGGTGCGACATCGTCGGCATAGATCTGATCGCCGGTGAGGAAGAGCTGCTGCGGCCGGCGCTTCGCTTCGTCGCGCGCGACGCGGATCGACTCGTCGAGCGCGGGCATCATGTCCGCGACCTCGGCATGCGGCCGGCGGCACGAGCCATGCGCGATGCGCAGATCGCCGAGATCGGCCGGCGGCAGGACGAAGGTGGGCAGCCGGTTCGCCTCGTAGCCGAGCGCCTTGTGCGGGAGCCGCGCGGCCTCGCCCGTGCCGGACTGGGGCTGATCGCGCAGCAGGCCGAGCGACTTCAGGTCGGCGGTCGCGGTGAACGTACCTTCGGGCTCGCCGAACGCCACGTTGTAGGAGAAGGTCTGGCCGGCGGCGAGCGCGCCAGAGGGCGCAGCCGTGATGACCGCAACATGGAGTCGCTCGCCGACGCGGATCGTGTTGGCTTTACCGCTGAAGAGCGGCGCATCGCCGGAGACGAGGCCGTCGCCCGTGCCCGTGTCGCGGGGCCCCTGCCACACGGATAGCCGGACGCTGCGCGACGCCTTCAGCGCCACCCAGACGGAGACGAGGTCGGGCCCGACGCGACGCACGATCGGCCCGGCCAGCAGCAACGGCCAGTGTTCCAAGCGCCAAGCCCTCCCATGCCGAGTCGGCGAAAGCGAAGTTGAGCGGCGGTGCTTTGATCGAGCGCAGTCTAGGGGGAGGTTCGGCGCCGGTCAATTCCGAATGCGTGTCCGAATGCGCCGCTCAAGCGCAGGGACGCTTGTCCGAGTGGCGCTGCGCCGTCGTTGGCGCGCATCGGAGAGCGTCGCTGCCTCCCCTCGCTCCATCCCATTCGGTTGACTTGCGGCAGCGCGACCTTACAATCCCCATAGCCACCGCCCGCGCGGCGGTTCAGTTCAACGAGGTTTATCCGCCGACAATGACACCGCACACTCCTCTCACGCCTGCCCGTCGGCGGATGAACGCTATTCGTTAGGCGTTGCTGAGCGCGTCTCTTAAGCTGAAAGATAACCTCTGTCGAACTAACCACTACCTCCGAAGGAGAAGAACCCATGTCAAGGAACATCAAAACCGTGCCTACCCAGGATTATGAAGACGTCGTCGCGACCGTCGCCAAATATGTCGGGGGCCTACGCGTCGGTAGCGCCGATGGCGTCGCCAAAGCCTTCCACAAGGATGCCGTGATGTATGGCTTCACCAATGGCGAGCTGCTCGGCGGCCCGATCAAGAATCTCTATGACTTTGTCGAGAAGAACGGCTCCGCGCTCGACATCAAGACGCGGCTCGACGTGCTTGCGATCACGCCAACGACGGCGGTGGTGCGCGTGGACATGGAGAAGGACGCGATCGGCGCCGACTACACCGACTTTCACACCCTCATCAAGCTCGACGGCACCTGGCACATCATCGCCAAGGTCTATCACATGTATGAAGGATAGCCCGAAACGCCTAACGAATAAGGATAGATCGTGCGAGGCCACGATCTGATCCGTTTGTTGGACGAGCCTGGCCTGGAGGGCTGGTCGGGTCACAAGGCGACGGGGTCAGGTCTTGTCTTTTCACAAGGCGACGGGGTCAGGTCTTGTCTTTTGCCTCCGGCGAGATCTATGCTGATCGCCATGGCCAGACCCTGCAAATCGCAGCCAGCCAAAAAGCAAGCCCCCTATGACACATCCGTCGGCGGATAAACGCCATTCGTTAGCGTGCCTTGAACATCGGTGCTAGGCTATTGCGGATGAGCGATGCCGACGTTGCGGAAATATTGAAGCTTCCACCGGAGGAACGGATGCGCCTCGTGGAACTGATCTGGGAAAGCCTCGTGGCGACACCGTCCACCATACCGCTAAGTGACGCCCATCGAGGCGACGGGGTCAGGTCTTGTCTTTTGCCTCCGGAGAGATCTATGCTGGCCGCCATGGCCAGACCCCTGCGCATCGAATTTCCCGGCGCGATCTATCACGTGACCTCCCGCGGGGATCGACGCGAACCCATCTTCGAGGACGACACC
>JAEUMX010000273.1 GCA_016791285.1 Burkholderiales bacterium | reverse complement strand
CTGCCGCGCGTGCTGTTCGCCATGCTCGCCGGTGCGGCACTCGCGGTGAGCGGCGCAGTGCTGCAGGGACTTTTTCGCAACCCGCTGGCGGACCCGGCGCTCATCGGCATCTCCGGCGGCGCAGCCCTCGCCGCCGCCTGGACGATCGTGCTGAACACGCGCCTGCTGCCGGGCGTGAGCGCGCTGCTCGGCCCGTTCTCGCTGCCGGTCGCGGCCTTTGCGGGTGCGCTGCTGGCAGCGTGGCTGGTGCAGCGACTGGCCAGCCTCGATGGCGCGACGTCGATTGCCGTGATGCTGCTCGCCGGCATCGCGATCAGCGCGCTCGCCGGCGCCGGCATCGGCCTTGCCGCCTATGTCGCGAGCGATGAGCAGCTGCGCAACATCACGTTCTGGCAGCTCGGCACCTTGTCGGATGCAACGTGGCGCACGCTGGGTGCCCTCGCAGTGCTAGCCGGGGCGGCGACATGCGCCGGGCTGCGGCTCGCCCGGCCGCTCGACGCACTCGCCCTCGGCGAGGCCGAGGCGCGCCACCTCGGCGTCGACATCGAGCAGTTGAAGCGCATCGGCATGATCGCCGCCGCGCTCGCCGTGGGAACCGTCACTGCGTTTTGCGGCATCATCGGTTTCGTCGCTCTCGTGGCGCCGCACATCGTGCGCATCGCCTGCGGTCCGGCGCATCGTCTGCTGCTGCCGGCCTGCGCGCTGGCCGGCGCGATCCTGATGACGCTCGCCGACATCGTCGCGCGTACCGTGCTCGCCCCGGCCGAGCTGCCCATCGGCGTGCTCACGGCCTTCATCGGCGCCCCGTTCTTCCTGCTCCTGCTGTTGCGGCAGCGGCGCCTTTGGGGCGCCTGATGCTGACGGCGCACGATCTCGTCTTCCAGGCCGGCAAACGCGCACTCGTCGACCGCGCGAGCGTCTCGCTCGCACCCGGCGAAGTGGTCGCCGTGCTCGGCGAGAACGGGGCCGGCAAGTCGACGCTGCTCAGACTGCTCGCCGGCGAGCGCGCGCCCCATGCCGGCACGATAACCCTCGACGGCACACCGTTGGCGTGCTTCTCCGCCGCCGCCCTTGCCCGCCGCCGTGCCGTACTGCCGCAGGACACGCGGGTCGCCTTCGGCTACTCGGCACTCGAGGTCGTGCTGCTGGGACGCTACCCGTGGACGCACGGCGCCCCCGGCAGCGGCGATGTCGCACTCGCGCGGGCCGTGCTCGCTCGCGTCGACGCTGCTCATCTGGAGTCTCGCCTGATCACGACGCTGTCGGGAGGCGAGCGCGCACGCGTCCATCTCGCGCGCACGGTCGTGCAACTCGTCGGGGACACGCCCGATGCGCGTTTCCTGCTGCTCGACGAGCCCACCGCGAGCCTCGATCTCGCGCATCAACACCTCGCCCTCGGCCTGGTGCGCGAACTCGCTCGGGAACGCCGCACGGGCGTGCTCGCGGTGCTGCACGATCTCAACCTCGCCGCCCAGTACGCCGATCGGATCCTCCTGCTCAAGCAGGGCCGCGTCGTCGCCGATGGCGCGCCCGACGCGGTGCTGTCGGAGTCACTGGTCTCGTTCGCGTTCTCCGTGCGCGCGCTCGTGGTCCCGCACCCGGCGGGCGGGCGGCCGCTGGTGGTGACGACACCGTAGGGCCGATCCAGCGGGTTACTACGCTGCCTGCGAAAGATGTGACCGGCGTCGTGCCGGACGCGCAACTGCAAGCTGCTGACCCGTTCGTGTTGCGCCGCGCTTGACGCCATTTAATGCGAATCATTATTATTCATATGTTGCCCCCCCTTGTGTCCGACGTTTGCACACCGACCCTTCGCGTCCGCGTGGGCCGAGGCCTCGTCGGAAATATGTCCTGAGAATTCGGGAGGACCGATCCTGACCGGCCAGGTCACAAGGAGGCAGGGCAAGCGCACCCACCGCGCGCCCGTACTTTTCCGCAAGCGAGCCAGTCCCGGTTCGGGATACAGCCAGCCAGCCCATGCAGTGTTCAGATCGGAGTTGGCCGTGGCTTGCACCCGCACCCCTTGCATTGGACGCGAGCACGACGTCAGTGCTCGACGCAGACGTCTGCGCGCCGGAATACCGTCGGCATGGTCGACGGGGCCGTCGCCTTTCTGCGTTCCCGTGAGCGGCAGACGCAAGGTCGCGACCGCGCGGGGCGACGCGCTGTGAAAGGGCCGCGCGAGGCCCCCCCCTGGCAGGATCGCCTGCCCGGCATCGGCGCCGCCATCGCTTTGCATGCGATCGTGATCGTCTTGCTGCTGCAGTACGAACCGATGCGGCAAGCCATCGCCAACGCGGCGCCGATCATGGTGAGCATGGTCTCGCCACCGCAGGTCGAACCGGTCGCGGCACCGATCGAGCCACCGAAGCCGCTCCCCCAGAAGCAACGGGTGAAACCGCGGCCGGTCGAGAAACCGCGCCTCGTTGCCGCGACTCCGCCTGCGACCCCGTCCGACTTCGTGACGCCGGCCCCGCCGCCGGAACCTCCACCGCCGCAGCCCGCTGCCGTCGCGGCGGCCCCGGCACCCGTCGCAGCCCTGCCGGTAGTACCCCCGAACTTCCATGCGGACTATCTGCACAATCCGGCGCCGCCCTACCCGCCGCTCGCCCGGCGCATGAACGAGCAAGGTCGCGTCGTCCTGCGCGTGCTGGTGAGTGCCGAGGGCCTGGCCGAAAAGGTGGAACTGCGCACCTCGAGCGGTTCATCGCGCCTCGACCAGTCCGCGCTGGAAACCGTGCGCGGCTGGAAGTTCGTGCCCGCACGCCAGGGCACCTCGCCGGTCGCGGCGTGGGTGCTCGTCCCGATCTCGTTTTCCCTCCAAGGATAGGCTGCATGGAACCCAATCACCCCCTCGGCATCGCGCACTTCTTCGCCCAGACCGACAGCGTCGGCAGGACCATCTTCGTCATCCTGATCGTGATGTCGATCGCGACGTGGTACCTGATCTTTGCCAAGGCGCTGCAGCGTCTGCTCGCGCGCCGTCGCACCGCGCGCTTCCTGGCGACCTTCTGGAACGCGCCGTCGCTCGCCGCGGTCGAGCAGTATCTGGAAGAGCGCCACCCCGACGAGCCCTTCTCCCACCTCGCCTATCACGGCATCGTGTCCGCGCGGCACCACGCGCGCCATGGAGCGAGCCGGCTGAACGATGCCGGCAGCGCCTCGGAATTTCTCACGCGGTCCATGCGCCGCGTCATCGACGAGGAAACCGGGCGCCTCGAATGGGGCCTCACGGTGCTCGCCTCGGTCGGCAGCACGGCGCCGTTCGTTGGCCTGTTCGGCACCGTGTGGGGCGTCTATCACGCGCTCGTTGCCATCGGCATGAGCGGTCAAGGCACGCTCGACAAGGTCGCCGGTCCGGTCGGCGAGGCTCTGATCATGACCGGCGCCGGCCTCGCCGTCGCGATCCCCGCGGTGCTGGCCTACAACGCCTTCGTGCGCTCCAACCGGGTCGTACTCGGCAAGCTCGACGCGTTCGCCCACGACCTCTTCGCCTTTCTCACAACCGGCGCACACTTTGGCCACGGCGAGGGGTCGAACGGCGTCGTGCCACGCGAAGGCAACGTGCCGCAGTCCATCGCCGCGAGCCGGGTGGCGTAAATGGCATTCGGCGGATTCGACCAGTCCAGCGCCGGCAGCCGTCCGATGACGGACATCAACATGATCCCGCTCATCGACGTCATGCTCGTGCTGCTCGTGATCTTCATCATCACCGCGCCGCTGCTCACCCACGCGGTGAAGATCGAGCTGCCCAAAGCCGCGAGCGAGCCCAATCTCACACGGCCGGATCACATCTCGCTCTCGATCGACGCCTCGGGTCAGATGTTCTGGAACGGTGAGGCGGTCGACCGGCCCGTGCTGCGCGAACGTCTGGGCGCGGCATCCCGGCTGGATCCTCAGCCCGAGCTGCACATTCGCGCCGATCACACCACGCAGTACCAGGCAATCGCCGAGGTCATGGCGGACGCCGCCAAAGCCGGCGTGGCCCGCATCGGGTTCATCTCCGACCCGAACGAGCAGAACCGCTGAGCGCCGGGCCGACCGTCTCGATGACGCGCCTTCGCGTGCTCCCGTGCACATCCAGCGGGAGCCTCATTCAGCAAGCCACCCAGCCCTCCGCCAGGTCGCCCGCCAAGCAATCCATAAACGACCTGAGGGGAAAAAGCATTGAATCAACGACTCGCCCTGCGGCCCATCGCCGCCGCCATGGCCGCACTCGCCGACCAATCCCGTCGTACCCTTCTCCGGCGGGGCACCGATGGTACCGACAAGGCTTCCGACTCACCCGCTCGGCCGGTCCGGGCCGCGCGCCGCGGGGCGCTGCTGCCCCTGGGCTTCGCCGCCCTCTCCGGCATTGCAGTCGTGCCCGATACAACCCTTGCGGAAGAGACACCGGCCCAGTCTTCGCCACAACCCTCGCCACAGTCCGCTGAGGCAACCCTGCCCGAGGTGAAGGTTCGCGACGCAGCGCAGAAGGACGACTACGTGCCGACGGTGTCGACGATCGGCGGCAAGACGCCGACACCGGTCATGGACATTCCGCAGTCGGTGACGATCATCAACCGCGCGGTCATGGATGCGCAGGGCGCGATCTCGCTGCAGGACGCGCTGCGCAACGTCCCGGGCATTACGTTCGGCGGTGCCGAAGGCGGTGTGATCGGCAACAACATCAACCTGCGCGGCTTCACCGCACGCACCGACCTCTATCTCGATGGCATTCGCGATCGAGGCCAGTACTACCGCGACGTATTCTCCCTTGAAGCCGTGGAAGTGCTGAAGGGTCCGTCGTCGATGCTCTTCGGGCGCGGTTCGACCGGTGGGGTGATCAACCAGGTGAGCAAGGTGCCGTCGCTGACGCCGGGCAACTACGCCACCCTCAGCGTGGGCACGACACCCTTGCTGCGCGTCACCGCGGACGTCAATCAGCCGATGTCCGAGACTTCCGCATTCCGCGTCGCGCTGATGGGACAGAACGTCCACTCGTCGCGGGACGTGATGAAGAACGAGAACTACGGCATCGCGCCGTCGGTGCGCTTCGGCATCGGCACTCCGACGGACGTGATCGTGTCGGCGCTGCTCCTCCACAACAACGACATGCCGGATTACGGCCTGCCGCCGGTGAACGGGCAACCGGCCGACGTGAGCCGCGGCAACTTCTACGGTCTGACCAACGACCGCACCACCCAGGACGTCGGCGAAGTGCGCGCGCGCGTTGTGCATAAACTAGCACCCGAGCTCACACTCCAGAATCAGACGCAGTACAGTCAGTACAACATCGACGCGCGGGAATCGGGGCCGGGGGCGGTCGGAACGCGCAACGCGCGCGGCGTCTTCGTCCCCATTCCAGGCGGCACCGCGAGGGGGAACCCCACCACCACGCCGCTCAATCAGCTCTTCGTACAGATCGCCGGCCACGACCGCAGCATCTTCGATCACTCGATCTACAACCAGACCGACCTGATCGCCAATTTCTACACGGGATCGATCGGCCATCAGCTGCTCGCGGGGCTGGAACTCGGCTACGACGATTACGAGAACCAGGCCTACGCGCGGCCGAACCTGCCGGTGGTGTGGTTGCAGAGCCCGCTGCAGCAGGCTGGCAACACGATCACCGTCCGCGGCAACTACGCGAATGCGCGCGCGACGACAGTTGCGCCGTACGTGAACGACACGATCACGTTCACACCGAACTGGAAAGCCGTCGCGGGCCTGCGCTGGGATTACTACGATGCGACGCTGAACAACACCATCAACCTGCCGCGCCGCACGGACCAGAGCGTGGATTTCCTGAGCGTGCGTGCCGGTCTGATGTACGAGCCGAGCACACAGCAGACCTACTACGTGAGCTACGGCACCTCCTTCAATCCTTCGATCGAGACGCTGACCGTGGTCAACGGGACGCAGAACCTCGACCCCGAGGAGAATCAATCGATCGAGGCAGGCGGCAAATGGGCTGTGATGGACGGCAACCTGCTCCTCACCTCTGCCCTGTTCCAGACGAAGAAGAAGAACGCGCGCAGCCAGATATCGACGGGTGTCTACGAACTGACCGGCGAGGTGCGTGTGAACGGCTTCGAGGCAACCGCAGCCGGTCGCATCACGCGCAACTGGCAGGTTCTCGCGGGCTACACCTATCTCGACGCTGAGATCACGGAGGCGTCGGCATTCGAAAACACCAAGGGCAACGTGCCCCTCAACACCCCGCGCAACAGCACGTCGCTGTGGACTACCTACAACATCACGCCCGAGTGGCAGGTCGGCGGCGGAATGACCACCATGTCGGGGCGCTTCGCCAACAACACCAACACGGTGCGAGTCGGCGACTACGTGCGGGCGGACGCAATGGTCGCCTACATCCAGCCAACGTTCGACGTGCGGCTGAACGTGTTCAATCTGTTCAACCGGCTCAATTTCGATCAGCTGATCGCGTCGCAGGGCGGCCGTGCGGTACCCGGCACGAACACGCAGGCGTTGCTCACGTTCACTTACCGATTCTGACCAGAGGACAAGCGCCCCATGCTCGTTCGCATTCCCGGCGTACTTTCCGCGGAGCAGATCGCATCGATGCGCGCCAGGCTCGATGCGCCGGGCGCCGCATGGGTCGATGGCCGCGCCACCGCCGGACACCAAGGTGCGCAGGTGAAGCGCAATCTGCAGATCGCCGAGAACACGCCGCTCGCGCGCGAACTCGGCGATCCGATCCTCGCCTCGCTGGAACGCAACCCACTGTTCATCAGCGCGGCGCTGCCGAGCCACGTCTACCCGCCGCTGTTCAACCGCTACGACGGGGCGGACGGCATGGCTTTCGGCAGTCACGTGGACGGCGCCATCCGGCTGCTGCCGGGCACCGGCATCAAGATCCGCACCGATCTTTCGGCGACGCTTTTCCTGTCGGCGCCCGAGGAGTATGACGGTGGCGAGCTCGTGATCGAAGACACCTACGGCAAACAGTCGGTAAAGCTGCCGGCCGGTGATCTCGTGCTCTATCCCGCCACGAGCCTGCACCGGGTGACGCCGGTGACGCGTGGCTCGCGTGTCGCTTCAGTTTTCTGGATTCAAAGCCTGGTGCGCGATGACACGCAGCGCGCATTGCTGTTCGATCTTGACATGGCGATCGTGCGCCTCTCGCAGGACGCACCCGACCATGACGCGCTGGTGTCGCTCACCGGCTGCTATCACAACCTGCTGCGCATGTGGGCAGACACCTGACACGGAGCACATCTTTCATGGTATCGCGAAAGCGCATTTCACCGCGCTCGATCTGGTTTCAGATCCACCTGTGGCTTGGCTTGACGCTCGGCATGATCGGCATCGTCGTCGGACTGTCCGGCAGCATTCTCGTCTTCGATCACGAGATCGACGAGTGGCTGCATCCGGCGCGCTACCAGGTAAGCGGGTCACGGGTCGCGATCCCCTTTGCCGAATATGCCGAGCGCGCGGCGCAGGCACTGGAAGGACGCGCGAAACCAACGGGCATCCGGCTCCCCGACGGCGAGGATGGTCCGATCATCGTATTCGCGCGCCCAGCCAGTCCCGGCAGCGGCTTTCTGCGCGTGTACCTGGATGCGTCGAGCGGTCGCGTGCTGGATGCAACCGAGGGCGTCGACTTCATCGGCTGGATGCACGGCTTTCACGAGAATCTGATGCTGCGCGAGTACAGCGGCCGCGAGATCGTCGGCTTCGTCGGCGTCGCGATGCTGATCTCGTCGCTGTCCGGGATCTATCTGTGGTGGCCACCGCGCCGCCAATGGCTCAAGGCCCTCGGCTTCCGGAAAGGGTTTGGTGCCTCGCGCAACCTGCACTACACCTTCGGCTTCTACGGGTCTCTCGCGCTCGCGCTGGTCTCCTTCACCGGCATGTTTCTCTCGTTCACCGATGCCGGACGCGCGGTCGTCGCCGCGTTCGGCCCGCTTTCGCCTTCGCCCCGCAGCATACAGTCGCCGGAAGGTTCGGGTCGCCCCGTCTCGCCCGACGACGCCGTAGACGCCGCCCTCGCCTACTATCCGGATGCGGCCGTTGTCGGTGTGCAACTTCCAGCCGGTCCACGCGGCGTGTATCGGATCATGCTGCGCGAGGCGGGCGACGAGAGCGCGCGCCCCGCCACCGCGGTGTACGTGGATCCGCGTTCGAACGCGGTCCTCTACCGCGCCGACCGCGCTACCCGTACCGCGGGCGATCGCTTCCTCACGCTGCAGCGCGTGCTGCATGAAGGAAGCTGGTGGGGCGCCATCGGGCGCACCGTCACTTTCATCACCGGATTGCTGCCGGCCGTGCTCGCCATCACCGGCCTCATCCTGTATCTGCGCTCCCGACGCCGGCGGCGGTCCCGCCTCGGCGCCGCTCCTGCCGCCCTGGGATCCAAATGAAACAATCCGTTCACCACCGCTGCCTTCGTCCGCAGTTGGAGCTGCGTCCGACGACGACCGTCTCCACACGACCCCGGCATGGAGAACATCAATGAATTCACTCACGGGACGCCCCGAGCGCGACGTCGTCGCACGCACATCGCGCTGGTTTCGCTTCAATGTCTGGCTGCATCGCTGGTCGAGCCTGATCGCCACACCCTTCTTCTTCGTCCTCTGCGTGACGGGGACCATCCTCATCTTCCATCACGAGATCGAGGAGCTGCTCGGGACGCTGCCGGAAGTCACCATTCCGGCCGACGCGAAGCCCGCCGCGATCGCGCCGATGGTGGCAATCGCGCAGGAGAAGTATCCGGAGCGCAAGCCGATGTACGTCTTCTGGGATCCCGACGCCCCGGAGCGGGTCGCCATCGGCATGGGTCCCGCCGGGGCGATGAAGTTCGACGAGGTGCATCCCGCGTTCTTCAACGCCTATACCGGCGAGTTTCTGAAGTCGGTCGATTTCAGCAAGACGCTCACGGGGTTCATGCTGACGCTGCACGCGAACTGGTTTCTCGATCTGCCGGGTCAGCTCTTCGGCGGCGTGATCGCCCTGCTGGTGCTGCTCTCGCTGCTTTCGGGGCTCGTGGTGTATGCACCGTATGTGAAGCGCATCGTCTTCGGCGCGGTGCGCGGTCGTCCGGGGTCGCGATTGAAGCAGCTCGACCTGCACAACCTGGTCGGCGTCGTGGTGCTGGGCTGGGCATTCGTGGTATCGCTCACCGGCGTCTTCCTCGCGCTCGCGAGCATCGCGATCCAGGTGTGGGCCAACACCGAGCTCAAGGAGATGGCGGGGAAAGCAACGCCTGCGACGGAAGCCGCCGCGTCCGGTCCCGCATCCGTCGATACGGTGATCGCCGCCGCACAGGCGGCGCTCCCTCACCGCGAGCTGCGCTTCATGACCTTTCCCGGCACGGAGCTATCCGGGGACCGGCACTACAACGCGCTGCTCTACGGCACCAGCGGCTATGACGACAAGCTGTTCGAGATCGTGATGATCGAGGCCGCCACCGGCACGATCACCGACATCCGTCCGGCGCCGTGGTACCTCAAGGTCATCATGCTCTCCGAGCCGCTGCACTTCGGCGACTACGGCGGGCTGCCGCTGCAGCTTCTGTGGTTCGCCTGCACGTGGCTCACCATGTTCATCGTCGGCAACGGTGC
>JAEUMX010000246.1 GCA_016791285.1 Burkholderiales bacterium | reverse complement strand
CGTTCATGGTGATCTCCTCAAGGTTGGTTGCAGGGAGCAATCGAAACATCTCTGGATGAAATCGGGATGCCGCGAGGCCAATCGAAAAGTCGCAGCGCCTGCACCCGGCGCTGGCTGTTGACTCGTCATCGGCTCGGTGCCGCCGGCCGGGTGTTACGCATTACTCACCGAACCAAGCTGAAATCGGCCGGCCGCAGCGATGCCCGTTCGCGCGAGACGACGACGGGACAACGCCGTCGGGCCATACGGACAGCGGCCGGGCGGCCACCGTAAGAGCAGCGGTGCGAACTACAGGGGACGGGCTGGCCGGGACAGTTGCCAGTTAGAAGCGCCGCGCGGCAACTCTCTCCCGATAGCCCCGGATTGACCGAGCACACCGAGAACCTCGGACCATATAGTCATCGAGACACGAGGCCACCTCCGAGCAGCCACCTCCGAGCATGCTGAGCAGACTTGAAGGCACAGCTTCTCCGAAGGCCTGGACAACGGTGTCCGAACTGCAGGGACAGCTTTGTCCGCGCGGCTGCCGCTGCGATGCGTGGGACCAGCGCTTCCGTTGGCCCTTACGCATGAGACGCCCCCCAACGTGAGGTGAGTCTCCCGGCGGTTA
The DNA here is from genome assembly GCA_016791285.1 of Burkholderiales bacterium. The sequence goes on along the minus strand of JAEUMX010000246.1, from coordinate 2,452 downwards.
GGACCGCCGAGATTCGATCGATGCGCTCCAGTGGCGGCGCGTCTCCGACCGTATCGGCGCGCCCTCGAGGGATTCCTCCCTCGAGGTGCTGTCTTCTGTCTGAAACGACCGTCTTCGTTGGGGCTACGGCGGCGCGGCTCTAAAGGTGCTTCTTGTAGTACGCCCACTGCACACTCGCCAGCCCGCCGGTCAAGAGCGCGCCCAGCACCACGCACCGTTCCCACCGCACCGGCCCCGGCCACATCAACAGGGCAAACCCGCTCAGCCCCAGCACCGCCAACTGAAGGTACTTCGCCCGGTGGTACAGGCTGGCCGACTCGCGTCCCCCGCAAGCCCGGCGGATCGCACGCCGGGTGAACCCATCGGCGGCGCCGACCGCATACAGAAGAAGGAGCAGCGGCGCAAACCGCGCCAGGATCGCCAAGCGCACGCCGAGCAGTTGGGTGGCAACCATTGCCGTCTCGATGCCCTCCCGGCGCGAGACGTAGCTTCGCTGCATGATCGTGTCCGGGATCGACAGGGCTGACCCGTTGGCGAACTGCGTGCCCATGTCGTGGATGCCGGTGGCCTCGAACACGATCGAATAAAGCGCATTCGCAGGCGCGGTGATGACGCTTGCCCCGGCGCCCTGCCGAGCGGCAAGCGCGATACCACCCGCAAGATCGTGAGCCAGCAGATCGCGCAGTCGCTCGATCCCCTGCGGCCAGACCTTGAACACGAACACCCAGTCGACGATCCAGGCGCACAGCAGGAGCGCGGCCAACCCCAAGGCCAGCGAGAAGGCCAGTTTTAGCGGGCTGAGCAGCACACCGGCCAAGGCGCCGTCGTGAAAGGCCGCATTCCTAGACGTCACGCCGACCCTCCGCTTTAGAAGCGTCCTCCGGCTGATTCCAAGGCCCGTCGAGGCGTGCGCGCAGCATCTCGCCGATCGCCGCTAGGTTCGTCGGCATCAGCGGATCGCTCGACGCCGAAGGCAGCGGCATGCGGATCTTGTGCAGCTGGCTACCGTGAATGAGCGCGAAGGCCTCGCCCTTGGGCAGTTGCACGAGATCCGTCGGCTCGAGCATCCGGACAGTTTCCGGGGCGATGCGGTCCTCGTTGCGGCTCGCGAAGTCCGCGAAATCGACCGGGTCGTTGGTATCGGATACTGAGGACGAAACGATGGTCGAGACGATGCGCACCTCCGGCAGTTGGCTCGTCAGCAGCTCCGCCGTCGCAACTTCCTTCACGCGCAGCATGATGAGGGTATTGAAGTTCCCGGCGATCTGTCCCGCCTTGGCCTGCGACCCAATGCGGGCCTCCACGTCCGACCAGGTCTGGGTGTACGCCGTCACCTGAAAGCCCGCCCCGCCCGCCTTGTTCAGCAGCGGAATGAATTCGTCGCCGATCAATTCGTTGAATTCGTCGGCGTGGATCGCGATGCGCCGCGGCGTGGTCTCGCCCGGTAGGCCGCGACCGGCGCCGAACTTGTAGAGGCTGCCGGCCACGCTGGTCAGATCGGCGAACATCGAGTTGCCCACCGCTGCGGCTACCTCGTAGTCGGACAGCGCATCGAGTCCGACGTAGACGATGCCGCCCAGGTTGATCACCGAGATCCAGTCGAAGACCGGGCGCCAGTCGCTTGAATCGTCGAGCTCCGGCGACAGCAGCGAGGCGGTGCGCCCGGTGGTGAGCTTCTCCATCAGGGGCAGCAGCGACGCCACCAGCTTGTCGAAGTGGCTCTTCTCGTAGTTGAGCGTCGAGGCGAGCGCGTGGGCGATCGGGTCATAGAGCTTCTTGCGCCGCGCGTATTCCACCAGGCTGACCGCACGGGCGCCACGCGACTGCAGACCCTTGTCGAGATTCTTCTTGTCGATGGCCAGCAATCGGAGCTCGTCCCGCCAGCCGGCGGTGCCCCGCTCCCGATCGAGCCAGTGCTCGAAGTAGTCGATCAAGAGCGGCTCGACATTCGAGGCATAGCGGTTGATCTGCTCGTAGTCGGGCTTGCGGCCCAGCGCGACCAGCGCGCGGGCCATGACATTCACGAATCGCCAGACGAACTCCTTGAACGCCGCCGACTGCCCCTCGGAGGGAAGCTGCCCGGCGATGCGTGTCGCCACCTCGGTGATTCGGGAGAAGCTTCCCACCGGGTTGTAGCGTGCTGACAGCTCGGGATGTCCCAGGTGGAACATGAAGAACTCGTTTTCTCGTCCCGCGCGCTTCGCCTCGGCGTAGACGCGGCGAAGCAGGTCGATGTCGCCCTTGGGATCGAACACGATCACCACCTCGCCCCGGCGTATGTCTTGGGCGATAAGCAATTCCGCCAGCCGCGTCTTGCCGACGCGGGTCGTGCCCAGGACCAGGGTATGTCCCACCCGGTCGCCGATGTCCATCCAGATGTCGGTCTCCGTAAGCTCGACGCCATGGATCGCAGGATCGCCGCCGACACCGGATTGCTCTGCCGACTGGGGAC
>JAEUMX010000212.1 GCA_016791285.1 Burkholderiales bacterium | reverse complement strand
AGCGCTACGTCTCCCAAAGCGAGTTCTACCAGGACTTCCTGATCCCGGTCGGCGGGCGATACGTCGCCATAACGAACCTCGGCGTAACGGACGGGGTTATGCTGGGTCTGGGCATGCATCGAGGGAAGGACCGCGAGCCCTTCGGCCCACGCGAAGCAGTGTGGCTGGAGCGGACTAAGCCGCACCTGCAACGCGCGGCACGACTCCACATGGAGGTCTGGCAGCTCCGCTTGCAGGCGAGCTTGGCCGAGCACGCGCTCGATGCACTGCAATATCCCGTGATGGTCATGGACGAACAAGCGCACGTGCTGCTCGCCAACACAGCGGCGAACCGCTGGCTGTCCGAAAACGGCGAGGTGTACCTGAGGTCGAGCCGGCTCAGGGCTTCACACCTGGAACTCGAGCAGCGTCTTTGGAGGATGATCAATTCCGCGACGCGCGGGGAGGGCGCTGTCCGTACCGGAGGCTTTGTGGCGGTGCGGCGAAAGCTATCTGCTCAGAATGGCGCATCGAAGCCGTTCTCGGTCCGCGTCATCCCGCTGCGCCCGGATGCTCGACTCGCGGTGAATTGGCAGCGACCGCTCGCCCTGCTCCTGGTCGCGGACCCGGAAGCATCGGCGCCGCTAGAGCCGCTGGCACTGCAGACCCTGTTCGGGCTTACCCCTGCCGAAGCGCGACTCGCCGTCAGTCTGGCCGAGGGCAAGAACCTGGAAGAAATCGCGGAAAGGGCGCATGTGTCCCTCAATACCGCCAAGACCCAGCTCAGACTCGCGTTCGAGAAGACGGGGACGCATCGGCAGGCTGAGCTGGTGAAACTGGTGCTGTCGCATCCACGGGTCGACGGAGAGCTAACGTCAATTGTGGTGTATGAGATGCCTTGGGCATGTTGAGATCAAGCGGCCATTTTCTGCTGTTGCGACGGATCGTCGGGTACCGGAATTCCGTCTTTAAAGAGCCTGCCGTCGAGCAGGTCGGCGATGCGCTCGACGCCGCGAATTCGACGCCATCGCTTCTCGGCCTGCTGCACCAGCTTGAAGGCCAGGCCCAGGAAGGTGGCGCGCGAGAGGCAGTTCCTGGAGCGTGTGGTGCGGTGGCGCACCGTGGCGAAGGTCGACTCCACGGGATTGGTAGTCCGTAGATGAATCCAGTGCTCGGCCGGGAAGTCGTAGAAGGCAAGCAACGCCTCGCGGTCACGGGTGAGCTTCTCGGTGGCCTTCGGATACTTCGCGCCGTAAGTCTTCAGGAAGGCGTCGAAGGCGCTGATCGCCGCGGCCCGCGTGGGCGCCATCCAGATCTCGTGCAGCCCTGCCTTGGCCTTGCCCTGCAGGCTCTTGGGCAGCGCGTTGAGGACATTGGCCGTCTTGTGCACCCAGCAGCGCTGGGGCCGGGTTTCGGGATAGATCTGCTCGAGCGCGGCCCAGAATCCCAGCGCGCCATCGCCTACCGCCAGCAGCGGCGCTGCGTCCAGCCCGCGGCCTTTCAGGTCGCGCAGCACCTCCAGCCAGGACGCAGTGGACTCACGCAGGCCGTCGCCGATCGTCACCAGTTCCTTCTTGCCCTGTGCGGTGACGCCGATGATGACCAGCAGGCAGGAGCGGGCATCGTCTTCTTCGCGCACCCCGGTGTGGATGCCATCGGCCCACCAATAGAGGTAGCGGCTGGCGCACAGATCGCGCTTCATCCACTCCGCGTACTCCACCGCCCACTCGGCCTTGAGCCGGCTGACCACATTGGGGGACAGCCCGCGTGCCTCCTCACCGACCAGCACCGCGAGCGCCTCGCGCATATCGCCGGTGGAAATGCCCTTCAGATACAGCCACGGCAGCGCCGCTGCAATCGACTTGGAGCGGCGAACATAGGGCGGCACCAGAGCAGAGCTGAACTTCACCCCAGCCCCCGAGCGATCCCTCACCTTAGGCACGCGCACCTTCACCGGACCCACCGCGGTGAGAATCTCACGCGCCGGCAGGTAGCCGTTTCGCACCACCGCTGCCGCGCCCGACAGCGTGCGCACATTGCCGTACTCCACCAGCAACTCCCGCACCTCGACCTCAATGGCGTTCTGGATCAGCTCTCGCGCTCCGCGCCGGATTAATTGCTCCAGCGTGAGCCCCATTTCCGTTGCACTGCCGCCGACCCTGCTCGTATCCTTGCTCATGGCGTATCTCCGCGGTTGCTGTCTTCGAATCTCGACAATCCGATTTCAGCAGAGGTACGCCGCCTTCTCAACTCCCCCCCCCCCGCGCTCATACACCAGAATCGAGCATAGCTC
>JAEUMX010000194.1 GCA_016791285.1 Burkholderiales bacterium | reverse complement strand
GTTCCTTTCACCCCGCGTCACGCGACGCGCAGTGATGATTCGAATCGTCCCGGGCCGGTACGTGTGGTACACGGCGAGTAACCGGCCCAGCCGTGAGTAACCGAAAGTAATGTACCGCTCTTCGCCGGCAGAATGGTCAGGGTCAGGACCCGACACGGCGTGCGGGTCCAGGAAGACGGTGGCTGCTTCATCGAACGAGACTCTGTGCTTCCGGAGGTTGCCGTGCGCCTTCTTCGAATCCCAGTCGAAGCACCAACCGAGTCGCTAAGGGGAGCGCTGGCAGGAAATAGGCAGCGAGGTGGTCCGTCATCGTGCCGCCTAACGTTTGAGTTTACCTGCGGGCGCCAGACGGCGCGGCCGGCTGGCGAACGTCAGGTGCAACGAAGGGTTAGGCCTCGTCGGCAAGAGCCTTTGCATGCGCTTCGAAGTCAGACGCAGAAAGGCACGTACGCTTGAAACCTAGGTCGCGCCGCATAGCAAGAATGAGCTCGCCGATCTCGGAGCTGGATTTTGACGCACCTTCCCCCGACCTTAGGTGGTGAAGTAGTTGGTTGAACGATCGAATGACCGTGTCAGGTGCGTAGAGCCAGAGGAAGGAGTACTCGAAGCGAAGAAGTTCGACTTTGTCGCGCTGGCCCTCACTGATCGACTTCAAGCACAGCACAAGGTTGCGATAGTGTTCCCGCCTGTCGGCTACGCGTGCGGCCTCAGTGTCCTTCCGCCGGTCGAAGTAGGCCTTCAGAAAGTAACCGATCGCAACGCCGAGTCCAGTGAGAAGTAGCTTCGCGAGTTCGTTGGCATCCAAAGCAATCTCCACATTCTTGCCTCAGAGGGGCCTAACGTGAAAATGAGCGGCCGCCGCAGGCGGTCCGCTCGATTGGCAGGTTATGCCTCATTGCTCCGGATACTTTATGTTGATTGCCTGGAGACGGAAAGCCTCCAACTCTTGGAGGATTGATCGCATCTCCGAAATTTCTGCTTCCAACTTTGCGGGAAGAATGTCTTCACCGTCTTGCTCCCTGATGCCTTCACTTGGTTTCAACCGCGTGGGGGTGCGTGCCAACGCGGCCTCACCGTTGACCGTGATCAAGAGGTTGTAGAACGAGTGCACGAGGTCGTTGCGCCGCGTGGCAAGTTTCTGAATTCGCACCATCAGTTTGTGAAACTCCGGATGCGGTGCCTCGTTCGACAGGCCGTGAATCTGAGCGTAGCGCGCGTAGATGACATCAAGAGCGCGCGCCTTTGCATTGAACTCCAGTTCGGCCGTGAGAGTCGCAACGTACTCCGGATCGGCGTCCACGACTTGCACGGTTAACTCCACGACCGAGGCCTCCACGGCCTGAAACGTAAGGACAAACCGCCCGAGTCGCGTGTGAAGTGCGTCGTGGTTCATGATGAGGCATAACGCCGAGTTAACGCGCCTGCGTCTTCGCAGGTCGCGTTGAAGGACTTGTTAGAACGCGGATTGAATTGAACTTGACCGCTGGCATGACCTTGACCATTGGCGCCTCCGATGCTCTGCGGCGGAACGCTACTCGCCGAGGGATACTGCCACACCCGGCATCTCCGAAACCTCCGGCATTTCTTCTCCTGGCCAAGCCGCGGAAGCGCGATGAAGTCTGGCAAGTAACTACCGCACCGGGGACGCGACGGAACCGAACTGCGCCTTGAAGGATACGGACCACCGTCGCACTCACTTCGCCTCCTGCGTCCCGATCTCCGCGTTCTAACGTCCGCGTTGAGCCGCCGCCGAGGAGCGAAGCGACGAGGGAACCGCAAGCGCGCGAAGCCCGCTTGCGGCGGTCGGCTCGAACGCGTGGTTGGGCCTCAGCGTCACCGACGAAGACTCTCGATGCTTTGCCAAGTGGACTTGCCCGGGAGCCTACACTCCCAGAAGCGCCACCCGTTCACCGCGTTGCTCGTGATCGCGACCGCAGCGGCGGACGGGGAGTCGTACCGACTGCCGTTTAAAGCCAGGCCACCTGCCTCGACTCGCGCAGTGTGGGTCTGGCCCTTGTAGGTCGCGCGGAACTCGGTGCCGACCGGGAACCGCACCCCTTTCGTAACCCAGTCGTCTTGGCCTCCGGGGGCCGGTGGCGGCGAACCGGTGGCCTTAGGCTGCTTTAGGCCGAGCAGCTCTCGGATGACGTCGTTGTAGCTGATGTCCTCAGTCGTTCTGCGGACGGTAAGTTGCTTGTAAACCTCGAAATCCACCTCGATGGGGTACATGCTGCTCTCCTCGATAAAGGGCTAGCGCTTCTCGCGCGAGCACGCGTAGCACTATAGTACTGCGAGAAGTGGATGTCAAGCTACCGTGGAGCTGTCCCTTGCTGAGGCCCAACTCAAAGTCGGGGTCCTAAAAATGTCGCTTTACAAAGCGACAAATACCTGTATATAGTACCATACATCGAGCTTACACGGCTTGCAATTCAGCGACTTGGTCCGATTTAGGCCGCCCTAAATGGGGATTGTAAACCCACCTTGCCGGGAGGCTCCATGGTTGCGAACTCCCCTAGGCTCCTGGATCAGCTGCGCGACAGAATCCGCCTCAAGCACTATAGCATCCGCACCGAGGAGGCGTACGCCGGCTGGGTGCGGCGCTTCATCCTTCACCACGGCAAGCGCCACCCTCGGGAGATGGGGCGGGAGGAAGTCGAGGCCTTTCTGACCCACCTTGCAGTTCGAGGCCGGGTTGCCGCCTCCACACAGAACCAAGCCAAGTCGGCGATCCTGTTCCTATACAAGGAGGTATTGGGACAGGAGCTGCCCTGGCTTGACAACATAGAGCAGGCCAAGGCGCCCAGGCGGCTGCCCGTCGTGCTCACCGCCGCTGAGGTCCGGGCCGTGCTCAACCGCACCCAAGGCACCCCCGGATTGATGCTGCGGCTCATCTACGGCACTGGCATGCGGGTCATGGAATGCGCGCGGCTGCGGGTGAAGGACGTGGACTTCGCCCGCCGCGAGATCCTCATCCGCGAGGGCAAGGGATTCAAGGATCGGGTCACGATGCTGCCTGGCAGCCTGGGGCTACCGCTGCGAGAACACTTGCAACGCGTCCGCGAGCTTCACGCGCGGGATCTGGCCGTGGGCTACGGCGAGGCCTTCCTGCCGTATGCGCTGGCGCGCAAGTATCCCAAAGCGGGTCAGGAATGGGGCTGGCAATACGTCTTCCCCTCGGCGCGGCTCTCCACCGATCCCCGCTCCAGCGTGGTCAGGCGCCACCACGCCGACGACAAGGCGCTGCAGCGGGCGTTGCGCCAAGCGGCGCGCGAAGCCGGCGTGCACAAGCCGGCCACGCCGCACACGCTTCGCCACAGTTTCGCGACCCATCTGCTGGAACGCGGCTACGACATCAGAACCGTGCAGGAACTGCTCGGCCATAGCGACGTTTCGACCACGATGGTGTACACGCACGTGCTCAACCGCGGCGGCAGAGGGGTGCGGAGCCCGCTTGATCTCGTAGCGTCCTGAACAGTCGGAAGGCGTTTCGAAAGACTCCTTTCATACTCTCCCTTCTCCCGTGCCCTCCGTGTCCATGCTCTTCAGGTTCGAGCGTGCACAAAAACAAAGGGCAGCCTCAGCTGCCCTCGTTGCGAAAATCAGACGGCCTCAAACGCTGAAGCTCTCCCCGCACCCGCAGCTCGCCTTCACGTTCGGATTGTTGAATCGGAATGCCGCGTTGAGTCCCTCCCTTCCGTAGTCGACCTCCATCCCGTCGAGCACCGCGAGGCTCTTCGGGTCGACCAGCAAGGTCACGCCGTGGCTCTCGAAACGAAGATCCGAAGGCTCGACCGCATCGGCGAAGTCGACTTTGTAGGCAAGGCCCGAGCAGCCGACCGTCTTTACCCCCAGACGCAGGCCGATGCCCTTGCCGCGTTTCGCGAGCGTATTCGTTACGTGGGCCGCCGCCCGTTCAGTCAGTGTGATTGCCATCGTGTGCAAACTCGCTCATTGAATGGTGATACCGCAGATACTACCTCGATCTCGCAGGCGCTACGCCGTCAGCGCCGCCAGGCCGCGGAGCCGCGCCACAACGCTGGCGAGGCCCGCGAGGAAGCCTTCCACGTCGGCAGCGGTATTCGGCTCGCCGACGCTCACGCGCACCGCGCCCCGCGCGAGCTCGGGCTCGACCCCCATGGCGAGCAGTGTCGCGCTCGGCTCGGGATTCGCGCTCGAGCAGGCCGCGCCGCTCGCGACCGCGTAGCCGACGCGATCCAGTTCCACCACCAGCGTCTCGCCCTCGATGCCGGGC
>JAEUMX010000163.1 GCA_016791285.1 Burkholderiales bacterium | reverse complement strand
TCAGCTTCTCGAAAACGGGGAGGTTGCCCAGCGGTGTGCTCCTTCGAGCGCCTTGGGTCCAAATCTCGAAAGAGCATTCCTCTTAACGGTTAAGGAGAATTTGTATGAAGAAGAATCTGCTTGCTCTGGCCGTTGCGGGCGCGTTCGCAGCGCCGGCGGCAGCTCTGGCGCAGGGTTCGTTCGTGCAGATCTACGGCACGCTCAACGCGGACTTTCAGGGCGCCAGCTCGGAGAACGGCGCACCTCTCCCCATCGGGACCGGCCCATTGGGCTTCGGATCCAACTACGGCGTCACCGGCGGGTTTACCCCGGCGAACGGCTTCGCCATCCGGCCCACCGGCGTGAACAGCCAGGCTCCGGGAGTGCGCGATGCGGCCTTCACCGAAATCGCGACGCAGGCTGGTCTGTCGAGCAACTCCTCGAACATCGGCTTCCGCGGCTCCGAGGACTTGGGCGGTGGGCTGAAGGCAATCTTCCAGGTCGAGAGCACGATCTTCCTCGACACCGGTAGCGGCAACCTCGGCGGCCGCAACAGCAACCTCGGTCTGTCCGGCGGTTGGGGAACGGTGTTCTACGGTCAATGGGATACCCCGTACAAGTACATCACGCTGAAGGCCGATCCGTTCTTCGCGACCAGCGCCGCGTCGTTCAACAGCTTGATCGGCTCGCCAGGCTTCAACGTCTTGAGCGCTACTTTCTCCGGCGCCACGCTTGCGCCGACCGCCTCGCTCACGCAGATCGCAGCGGACGCCGCCTTCGACCGTCGCCAGGGCAACAGCGTGCAGTACTGGACGCCGAACTGGGCCGGGTTCTCGGGCCGTCTGTTCTATTCGCCGGGCGAAGGTAAGCAGAATTACGTCATAGACCCCAGCTTGGTGGGTCCGCGGACCGCACAGCTGGACCCCTGGATGTGGGGCGCGTCCCTCCAGTACGACAACGGCCCGATCTATGCCGCGTTGGGGTACGAGCAGCACAAGGACTATTTCGGCACCCGCGTGCAAACCGGTTCCACCGCGTTGGGCACGGGCTCGGATGACTGGGGTGCGAAGGTCGTCCTGGGTGCGCAGAACCTCTGGGGCTTCAACGTTTACGGCTTCTACGAGCGGCTGGACTATTCGACCGATGGTCTGGTTACGACGGGTCTCATCAGGGAAGCGAAGCGCAATGCCTTCGGTGGCTTCGTGACCTGGGGCTTCGGCAACTTCACGCTGCGGGGTGGATGGGCGCAGGCGAGCGACACGAGCTGCGCGTCGGTGGTGTCGACTACCCTCGTGACCAACCAGATCTGCAACGGCGGCGACACGGGCACGAACCAGTACTCGCTCGGCGCGAGCTACAACTTCTCGAAGCGGACGCTGGCGTACGTCTACTACACCAAGCAGGACAACGACGACATCGGCCGCTACCGGATGGGCACCAACACCGGTCCGGTGCAGGGCAACGTCGGGATCGGCCAGACGCCGCAGGCTTACGGCATCGGCATCCGCCACACGTTCTGATCGAGACGGTTCGCATACGTAGCCAACAACAACACTGCTTCAACGACATCGGGCGCCGCAAGGCGCCCGTTTTATTTCCGAACGTCCAGTCGGGCGCCGTGGTCCGAAGTCACTCCGGACCCTGTAACACATCTCCATGAAGGTCAGCCGTAACGATCCTTGTCCCTGCGGCAGCGGACGCAAATACAAGCGCTGCTGTGGTGCGGCGCAGTCGGGCCCGGCCCCAGTGCCTGCTGCGCAGAGCCGCAAGCGGGCATGCGAAGGTTGCACCGCATGCTGCGACGGCTGGCTCAAGATCGAGATCGACGGCCAAGCGGTGTATCCGGGCAAGCCGTGTCCGCACAGCACCGGGAAAGGCTGCCGCATCTACGAAACGCGACCGGATGATCCTTGCCGGAACTTCATCTGCGGCTGGCTGGAAGCAGGCAGTCCCTTTCCGGAGAGCTTTCGGCCCGACCGGCTGGGGGTGATCATTCTGCGGGCGCGCTGGCGTGGCCGGACTGTCTATGCACTGGTGCCGGCCGGTCGCGATCCGGACGCGGGGCTCATCGAATGGATGACGACGTTCGCGAACGCGAGCGGCACACCCCTGCTCTACCAAGTGGAAGGCGAGTGGTACGGACATGGACCGGCCGAGTTGCACCGCGACCTGCTCGCCAAGCGCGAGCGGGGCGAACTGCTCTGGTCGGGAAGCAACTATGACATTACCCCGGCCGCGGGTTGACGACAGCGCGCGTCTGCCCGGCACAGATCCGGCACCCGCGCACGTCGAAACACCTGCTGCGCGCATCCTCGCCGAGACCGGCCGCTGTGTCGCGTGCGGTCTGTGCGTGCCGAAGTGCCCGACCTATCGTGAGACCCTGAGCGAAGCCGACTCGCCGCGCGGGCGCATCACGCTGATCCGCGGCGCGGTCGAGGGGCGCGTTCCCGCCAACGACCGCCTGCGTGAACACCTGGACCTGTGCCTGGTCTGCCGGGCCTGCGAAGCCGCGTGCCCGAACGGCGTGGCATTCGGCCGTCTCTACGACCTCGCGCGGGGATTGCCGCAGATCAAGGGTGAAGCCACGCGCGGCATCGCCGCACTGCCGCGTCGCCTGTTGTCGCCGGCCGCGCTGCGCATCGGCGGCAGCCTGCTGCGCTTCTATCAGCGTTCGGGGGCGCAACGCTTCGCGCGCAGCACGGGACTGCTGCGAGCGAGCGGGCTCGAACGCGCGGAAGGCTTTCTGCCGACGCTGCCGAATGCACCGCGGTTTCGCACCTTCTACCCGGCTGCCGGCGATCCGCTGGGGGAAGTGGCGCTTTTCCTCGGCTGTGTGGCGCGCATCTTCGACACGGATGCCCTGCAGGCCGCGATCTACGTGCTCACGCGGCTGGGTTACGGAGTGCACGTGCCGCAAGGACAGGGTTGCTGCGGGGCGCTGCACCGCCATGCCGGCGAAGTGGATGCGGCGCGCGCCTTGGCGCAGCAAAACCAGCAGGCGTTCGCGGTGCATCCCGATCTGCCGATCCTGTCCGTCGCGTCCGGCTGCGGCGCCGGGCTGCTCGATTACGCCGAGCACTACGGCGAGGCGGGTCGTGCCGTGGCGCGCAGAGTGATCGACGTGAGCGCGTTTGTCTCGCAGGCAGCCGGCTGGGAGCGGGTGCAGTGCGAGCCCCTGGTCGCACGGGTGGCGATCCACGAGCCCTGCACCCTGCGCAACACGATGCGCTCGAGCGGCGCAGCCGACGCACTGCTCGCGCGCATTCCCGGGTTGTCGAGCGCGGCGCTCGCGGGCAATGGGCAGTGCTGTGGAGCGGCTGGAACCTACTTCCTCGCGCAGCCGGAGATGGCGGATGCGCTGCGCGCCAGCAAGCTCACTGCGATCCGCGACGCGCTGCCCCAGTTCGTCGTGACCTCGAACATCGGGTGCGGGCTTTTTCTCGCGGCCGGGATGAAATCGCTTAAGCTCACGGCCGAGGTCTTGCACCCGGTGGCGCTGCTCGCGCGCCAGCTTGGATTCAAGGGAAAACTGCGATGAATCTGGACTTCCTCATCAATCCCCTCGACAGTGCGCTGCGCACCCTGTTCGCCCCGGCCCAATCCGAGCGGCCGGTGCCGGGCGACACACTGCCGGAGGCGCAACTGAGCGACGATGAGAAGAAGCTTGCCGCGGCGCTCATGCGCGTCAACCACTGCGGAGAGATCTGTGCCCAGGCGCTGTACCAGGGCCAGGGACTCACCGCGCGCAACAGCGAGGTCAGGCACGATCTCACGCAGGCCGCCCGCGAGGAAACCGAGCACCTCGCGTGGACGGAGCAGCGCATCCGCGAACTGGGGGGGCGGAAGAGCGTGCTCAATCCGCTGTGGTACGGTGGATCGTTCCTGATCGGCGCGGTCGCCGGAGCGCTCGGCGATCGCTGGAACCTCGGCTTTCTGGCGGAGACCGAACGCCAGGTCGAACAACACCTGAAGGGGCACCTCGGCCGCTTGCCCGCCCAGGACCTGCGCTCGCGCGCCATCGTCGACCAGATGAAGCGCGACGAGATGCGACACGCTGTCACGGCTGTGGCACACGGCGGCAGCGACTTGCCGCTGCCGGTGCGCGCCGTCATGAAGCTCACGGCGAAGGTCATGACCACGACCGCTCACCGGATCTAGTCCATCTGGCGGATTCCAAGGCCTCGCGTGCGGGGCGAGAATCCTCTCCGAGGGTGTGTGGACACCAGAGGAGGCTGGATTATGGCGACGCGCTTCGACAAATCCGAGAGTGCCTGGATGCCGGTGCTGCCGGCGGCAGCGAAGGAAGTGATCTTCTGGTGTGCCGTGCTGGTGGCAGTGGTGAGTGGCGCCGTCCTCATCGGGCGCATGGACGAGATATTTCGGTTTCCCGATCCGGCAGTCGCCTCGACCGCCGCCGCCTCGACGACGAAGCTCGTTCCGCAGCCCTCACTCGATGCCCTTCTCGTGACAGCCGGCCAGTCGGCCCGGTGACGCGGAGCGCGAACATGCTCGATTATCTCTATGTGTTCGGACAGATCCTTTGTCTGCTCGGTCTTACCTGGGGCGCGTGGCTTGCGCTGGGTAGCTCGGAGTTGGTTGCTGCCTTGCGCGAGGCGGGGATCGGGCGGCGCGGACTGGGAAGGCGTCGTAAGCGCGGCGCCGACGTCGAGGACCCGCACGTTTCCGGTCTTGGGTACTGGCCCTAGGATCCGGCGGCGGAGTTGTCGCCCACGAAGTTCTCGAGCAGCCGAGCCACGGCCTGCGGCGCGTCGTGATGCAGCATGTGTCCGGCACCGGGCACGATCTCGTGTCGCAGATCCGCGAACGCCTGCATGCGCGCAGCGAATCCGGAGTCGTCCTCCTTCAGCCACGAGCGGATGGGGGATGCACCGCCCTCGAGCCACAGCACCGGACTGCGCACCCGACGCCAGCACGCCATCGCTTCCTCCAGTCGATACAGGACCGGACTCTTCATCTTGTGGCGCGGGTCGGCCTTGAGCACGAAGCCGCCGTCGGCGCCGGGGCGCACCCAATGCTGCGCGAGGAAGGCAGCCTGCTCGTCGGTCAGACGCGGATTGTTCTTCTGCAGACGCCAGGCGACGCGTTGCAGCGACGGGTAGTCGGCGAGCCGGGGCGGGTTGGTCTGTTCGTCGAGCCAGCGGGCATAGCGTTCCGGCGCCTCTACCGGCTGCGCCCGCTGGATGCCGAAGCCTTCGAGCGACACCGCGCGGCGCACGCGGTGCGGGCGCACGCCGGCGTAGATGCAGGCCACGTTGCCGCCCAGGCTGTGGCCCACGAGGTTTGCGGTTGCGTCCGGCGCGTAGTGATCGAGCAACGCCTCCAGGTCCGCGAGATAGTCGGCGAACAGGTAACTGCCCGCGGCCCAGGCGCTCTCGCCAAAGCCGCGCCAGTCGGGGGCCAGCACGCACCAGTCGCCGTCGAAGGCGTCCACCAGAAACTGAAACGACGCCGCGACGTCCATCCATCCATGCAAGAGGAAAAGCTTCGGCGCCCGCGGATCGCCCCAGCGCTGCACGCGGTAGCGCAGCCCGCGCACATCGACGTACTCCGACGTGGCCGCCTTCATCGCGCGGGCGCGCCGGGCGCGGGTTGTGGCGGCACCGCGATTTCCCGTACGCTGCCCATCGATCCCGACCCCCGGTGCCGTACGATGTTCTTGCGTGCGTGGCTCACCGCGTTCCTCGTTCTGTGTTTCGCCGCGTCTGCGTCCGCCGCGACGCAGCGGTTCGAGCAGGGTCTGCTCTGGCGCATCGAGAAGCCCGGTGTCGCGCCAAGCTACGCCTTCGGCACTATCCACATCGACGACCCGCGCGTGCTCGACCTGCCGCCTGCCGTCACCCGCGCGTTCCGACAATCGAAGACATTCACCATGGAGATGCTGACGGACGAGACCGCTCACGGCAAGTTCAAGCGCGCGAGCCGACTTGGCGACGGCAAGGATCTACGGGCGGTGCTCGGCCCCGCGCTCTACGGCCAGGTCGCGGAGAAAATGCAGGAGCGAGGCGTGCCCGACGCCGCGACGCGCCGACTGAAGCCGTGGAGTGTGATGCTCACGCTGCTGTTGCCGCGCGAGCGGCAGGTGGTGATTCTCGACTACGCGCTCTACCAGAACGCTCAGGAGCAGAAAAAGCCGGTCCACGCGCTGGAGACGGTGGAGGAGCAGATCGAAACCTTCGACGGCATGCCGATGGACGTGCAGATCGCCTTGCTGGAAAGCGTGGTGCGGCACGAAGACGAGATTCCCGGGATGACCAAGGCAATGATCCGTGCCTATCTCGATCGCGACTTGAAACGTATGTGGGACATCAACGCCCGCTTCACGGGACTCGACCCCGGGACCGGGGCGGCGAACGAAGTCTTCCTCGAGCGCGTGCTGTACGCCCGCAATCAACGCATGATCCGCTCGATGCAACCTCGGCTCGAAGCGGGGGGTGCGTTCGTCGCCGTGGGCGCGCTGCACCTCTACGGCGAGCGCGGCATCCTGTCCCTGCTCAAGCAGCAGGGCTATCGGATCAGTCGGGTGTACTGAGAGGCGTGTTCAGCGCAGCGCGTTACGCCCAGCGATCGCAGCATCGACGCGGGCCTGCGCCTTCTTCACGTCGTCGGCGAGCTGTTGCTGCCGGGCGAAGTAAGCTTCGGACGGGCGCACGAAGCTGTTGCCAGCGTTGCCGATCATCTCGCCGGGCACGGGCGCGACACCGGCCTGCTGCGCGAGCTTGGCCGCGCTCAGGGCTTCCTCGGCGCTGCGGACTTCCTCGGCGGCCTTCGTCCAGGCGGCGTTGTCGCCCCTGAGTTCCTCGCGCACGCGCCTGGCGGATTCAGGACTCGGCGCGGCGGGCGGTGAATCCATGACGACGGGGGGCTCGACCTTGATCGGTTCGACCTTGGTGGCGCCCTTCGCCGGTCCATTGCCGTAGACGATGCTGCCATCCGGCATGACGGACTTGTAGACGGCCTGGGCGGCGGCCGGGGCAGCGGCGCACGCGAGCAGCAGGAATATGGCGGTGCGTAGGTTCATCCTGGTTCTCCGGGTATCTTCATTCGAGCACGTTGCGTTCGCGCCGCGCCCGGTCGAGCCGCTCTCGCGCCGCCTTGACGTCGTCCTCGAGGATCTTGATGCGGTCGAAATGATCCTGCGACAGACGCGAGCCACCGTCGGCGGTTGCGATGCGTTCGCCCGGCAGCGGCTCGCGACCCGCCGCGAGCGCCTTCTCGGCAGCGCGGAGAGCCTCCTGCGCGGTCACGACCTCGGCATCTGCCTTCTCGCGTGTCGACCGGCGCGCAGCCAGGCGCTTGTCGATCTCGGATACTTGAGCCTGCTCGCGCTCACGCAGCGCCGCGGCTGCCTCCGGCTCCACCTCGACGACGGGCAGTGCCGGCTCCAGCTTCTGCACCTTGGCCGCACCTTTCGCGGGCTTGTGGCCGTAGACGACATGGCCGTCGGGCAAGGTTGACTTGTAGACGGTCTGGGCCTGCGCGCTCGGCACTGCGCATGCCGCTGCCATGGCCAGGACGGCGACCGTGGTAAGAGTGCGTGTGCGCATCGGGTGAGGGTTTGCTCTCGGCTTCAAGCCCGCAACGGTGCTGGGACCGGCGTCGTGCACGACCGTGCTTCCGCACTGCGGGCGCAGGCCGTCTCGCAAGTTCCGCGCCGGAGGCGGGGTGCGCTGCCACGGGGACGAAGTCGATACGGGTGATAAAATTTTGCCTCGACCCCGTTCGGTGCCATGAAGCAGCCCGCGTTCGTCCATCTCCGCGTCCACAGCGAGTATTCCATCCAGGACGGCATCGTTCGCATCGACGACGCGGTGAAACGGGCAGCGGCGGATGCCATGCCGGCGCTGGCGCTGACCGACCTCGCCAACGTCTTTGGCCTGGTCAAGTTCTACCAGGCAGCGCGGGGTGCCGGGGTGAAGCCGATCATGGGGTGCGACGCCTGGCTCACGAACCCATCCGAGCGCGACAAGCCCTTTCGCATCCTGCTGCTCGCCCAGAACCGCACCGGCTACTTGCGCCTGTGCGAGTTCCTCTCGCGGGCGTACCGTACGAACCAGCATCGCGGCCGCGCCGAGATCGCCAAACCCTGGTTCGTCGAACTCGGCACCGAGGGGCTGATCGCACTCTCCGGAGCGCATCTGGGCGATGTCGGCCATGCACTGCTCGCGGGGAATCTCCCCGCCGCCGAATCCCTCGCCCGTGAATGGGCAAACCTGTTCCCGCGGCGTTTCTATCTCGAGGTTCAGCGCTACGGCCCCACCGAAGCGGAGTCGCACGTGCGCCAGGCGGTGCGGCTCGCCGAGCGCTGCACGCTGCCAGTGGTCGCCACGCATCCCGTGCAGTTTGTCGAGCCGGACGAGTTCAAGGCGCACGAGGCGCGCGTGTGTATCGCCGACGGCTATATCCTGGCCGACCAGCGGCGGCCCAAGCGATTCACGCCCGAGCAGTACTTCAAGAGCCAGGCCGAGATGGCGAGCTTGTTCGCCGATCTCCCGGAGGCGCTCGCCAACTCGGTCGAGATCGCACGCCGCTGCAGCCTGTCGTTGACGCTCGGCAAGAGCCGGCTGCCGGACTATCCCACCCCCGCCGGCGAGAGTCTCGACGCGTACCTCAAGAGCCAGGCTGCGGCGGGGCTCGAGCAGCGTCTGGCCGCGCTCTTTCCTGCGCTGGACGAGCGCGCGGCGCAGCGCCCGCGCTACGCCGCGCGTCTCGAGTTCGAGCTCAAGACCATCATCCAGATGGGATTCCCCGGCTACTTCCTGATCGTCGCGGACTTCATCACCTGGGCCAAGCGCAACGGCGTGCCGGTGGGCCCGGGACGGGGCTCCGGCGCGGGTTCGCTGGTGGCATACAGCCTCGGCATCACCGACCTCGATCCGCTGCGCTACGAACTCCTGTTCGAGCGCTTCCTCAACCCCGAGCGGGTCTCGATGCCGGACTTCGACATCGACTTCTGCCAGGACGGGCGCGATCGCGTCATCGAGTATGTGCGGGGCCGCTACGGTGCGGACAGCGTGTCGCAGATCGCGACCTTCGGCACCATGGCCGCCCGCGCGGTGGTGCGCGATGTCGGCCGCGTGCTCGATCTGGGCTACAACTTCTGCGATCAGATCGCGAAGCTGATCCCGGTGCAGCCTGGCAAGCAGATCACGCTCGACCAGGCGCGCGAGATGGAGCCCGCGCTCGCGGAACGGGAACGCAACGAGGAGGAGGTGCGCGAGCTGCTGGAACTCGGGCGCCGCCTGGAGGGCTTGACGCGCAACGTCGGCATGCACGCGGGCGGTGTCCTGATCGCGCCCGGCAGGCTCGTCGACTTCTGTCCGCTGTATGCCGCCCAGGGTGCGGACAGCGTGGTGTCGCAGTTCGACAAGGACGACGTGGAGGCAGTCGGTCTGGTGAAGTTCGACTTCCTCGGGCTGACCACGCTTACCATCCTCGACTGGACCGAGAAGCTCGTGCGCGCCGCGGTCGATCCCGGTTTCTCGCTCGAGCGCGTTCCGCTCGACGACCGTGCCACGTTCGATCTGCTGGCTGCGGGCAATACCACCGCCGTGTTCCAGCTCGAATCCCGCGGCATGAAGGACATGATCAAGCGCGCGAAGCCCGACCGCTTCGAGGACGTGATCGCGCTGGTCGCACTCTACCGTCCGGGTCCGATGGATCTGATCCCGGACTTCACCGACCGCAAGCACGGGCGGCAGCAGGTGGAGTACCTCGATCCGCGGCTCGAGCAGATCCTCGGACCGACGTACGGAATCATGGTCTACCAGGAGCAGGTGATGCAGATCGCCCAGGTCATCGGCGGCTACACCCTGGGCGGTGCCGATCTGCTGCGGCGGGCGATGGGCAAGAAGAAGCCGGAGGAAATGGCGAAGCACCGCGACATCTTCGTCGCGGGCGCGGAGCGCAACGGTCTTTCGAAGAGCAAGGCGTCGCAGCTCTTCGACCTGATGGAAAAGTTCGCGGGCTACGGTTTCAACAAATCGCACGCGGCGGCCTACGCGCTGCTCGCCTATCAGACCGCCTACCTGAAGGCGCATCATCCCGCCGCCTTCATGGCCGCCAACTTGTCGGCGGTAATGGACGATACCGACAAGGTGCGGCTTTTCCACGAAGACGCTATCGCCAACGAGCTTGCCATCCTGCCGCCCGACGTGAACGTCTCGGACCACCGCTTCAAGCCGGTGGACGCGAAGACCGTCCGTTACGGTCTCGGCGCCATCAAGGGCACCGGCGCATCGGCGATCGCGAGCGTCGTCGCTGCGCGGGTGCGGGGCGGAGCGTTTCGGGATCTGTTCGATTTCTGCGAGCGGGTCGACAAGCGGCTCGTCAACCGGCGTGTGATCGAAGCGCTGGTACGCGCCGGCGCCTTCGATTCGATCACCGATCACCGCGCGAGCCTGCTCGCCACGGTCGGCCTGGCGATGGAAAGCGCGGAGCAGACCGAGCGCGCCGCGAATCAGGTGAGCCTCTTCGAAGCGCTCGAGACCGGGGACCGCGGCCCGCGCGCGCATCGCGACGTCGCGCGCTGGACCGAGCGGGAGCAACTCCTCCACGAGAAAGCGGCGCTCGGCTTCTATCTCTCCGGTCACCCGTTCGACGGCTATGCGCAGGACATCCGTCCCATCGCGCCGACACCGCTGCGCGAGCTGCAGCCCGGCAACGAACCGCGTCGCATTGCCGGCATCGTGCACGGCATGCGCGTGCAGCAGTCGCGCCGCGGACGCATGGGAATCGTGGCCCTGGACGATGGCACCGGGCGGGTCGAGCTCACGCTGTTCAACGAGCTCTTCGAGGCGAGCCGCGGCATGCTCAAGGAGGATCAGCCTCTGGTGGCGGAGGGCAAGGTGCTCCAGGACGACTTCACCGGCGGTCTGCGGATCACGGTCGATGCGGTGTGGGACCTGGCCGCAGCCCGCGACAGGTTCGCACGCGGGATGCGTATCACCTGCAACGGCGGCTCCAGCGGACCCAAGCTTAAGGAGCTGCTCGGCCCCTATCGCAGCGTCGGGAACCGCGGCTGTCCGGTCTCGGTTGCCTACTCGAACGGCACCGCCACGTGCGAGATCGAACTGGGGGAGGACTGGCGCGTGAGCTTGCAGGACGGGCTCATGGAGGGTTTGTACGCCTGGTTTCAGCCGGATAACGTGCGCGTCATTTACTGACGTCCCCACGCCTCTTGCGGGCGGGACCGGACGGTGTCCTCGGCGCGCAGGAAACGCCAGGAATCGTGCCGTGCGCCGCCTGGCTGCGCACCACAAATCGGCGTTGACGCCGTCACGCCTTGAGCGTAAAAATCCCCTCCGATGTTTGAACCAAGTCTCGCGTCCACTACCGTTCCGGCAGCTGCAGTCTTGCGCTTCAGGCATTTTTATTGCGGCATAGCCCGCGTTCTTTCCAGGGGACTGTAAATGGCAACGGGTATCGTGAAGTGGTTCAACGAATCGAAGGGATTCGGTTTCATTACGCCGGACGACGGCGGGGCAGACGTGTTTGCACATTTCTCGGCCATCAACATGAAGGGCTTCAAGACCCTCAAGGAAGGTCAGAAAGTGCGGTTCGACATCGTCGAGGGGCCGAAAGGGAAACAGGCGTCGAATATCACCACCGCCTGAATTCCATCCGCATCGCAGCAACGGCCTCGGGAGTAACCCTCCCGGGGCCGTCGCTTTTCTGGCTTCCGTTCGTCGTCGGTCGCGGCAGTGCGAGTGGGCTTACCGCCGGCCATGACGGCGATTGACCGTCGTGGAATACGGGCGTATAACGGCGCCAGGTGTTTGATTCAAGGCATTGTCTACTACCAGCTTGGCAGTTGCAGTCTTGCGATTCAGGCACTTGTTTGCGGCGTCGCCCGCGTAATTTCTCAAAGGACTGTAAATGGCAACTGGTACCGTAAAGTGGTTCAACGACTCCAAGGGCTTCGGCTTCATCACGCCGGATGACGGCGGATCCGATCTCTTCGCGCACTTCTCAGCCATCAGCATGAACGGCTTCAAGACCTTGAAGGAAGGTCAGAAGGTTCAGTTCACGGTGGTCGAGGGACCGAAGGGCAAGCAGGCGTCGAACATCACTTCTGCCTGATTTCGCTCTGGCTTGAACGAAGCCCCGGGGTTCGCGCCCCGGGGCTTTTGTTTTCCGGGCGCCCCCCTGGTAGGGCATCCTCGCTGGCCGTGGCACAATCCGCCAACCGTTCGTCGTCGGCGGGGAACACGCCGTGCATCCGATTCACCCTGACTGGTCGCTGTGGGAGGAGGTTGCGATGGGGGCGTTGCTGCTCATCGCTTCCACGTCGCTGCACGGCCTCGGGATGTATCTCGTGCATGATCGATTCGACCGCCACTGGCCGCGCTATCGGAATCAGCGCCTGCAGCGGCAGTTTTTTTTCGCCAGCATCGTGCTCCTGATCCTGGTCACGCACCTGGCCGAGGTGCTGCTCTGGGGAGCCACGCTTGCCCTCGTCGGCGCAATTCCGATCTTCCGCGACGCCTACTACTATGCCGCTGTCACCTACACCACGTTGGGATACGGCGCGGAGCTGCTGCCTCCGACCTGGCGCATCCTGGCGCCGATGATCGCGATGTCGGGGTTCTTCGCGTTCGGCTGGACCACGGGGGTGCTGGTGAACATGGTGGGCCGCATGCACCAGCGCAGCGCGCCGCCGGCGGCCTGAGCGAAGAAAAAGCGCGGCGCGCTGCGCGCGCCGCCAGAGAACAGCAAACCAGTGTTTCAGTGATCAGCGCATCAGCGAGCAGCGGTTCTGGATGGGGGCGCACAACACAGCCGGAAGCCGAGGTCGAGGTGACGGAGGCCGGGACGGGCGTGGAGGCGGGCGGCGCAACGGCAGACGAAACGGAGGCTGTCCCACGAGCCGCCACGCAGCACCCGCGGGCCATCCGCGTCGATGTTCTCTCGGCCATCGTCAGCGGCATACGGATAAGGCTCGAAGAGGCTGCTCGTCCAGTCCCACACGTTGCCGGTCATGTCGCTCAAGCCCTCCGGCGTGTCGCCGCGCGGAAAGATGCCGATCGGTGTCGTGCCGCGCACGTGAGTCTCGAAGGCGTTGCAGCGAGCCGCGTCGAACTCGCCGCCCCAGGCATAGCGGCGTCCGGCGGGGCCGCGCGCAGCGGCCTCCCACTCGGCTTCGGTGGGCAGTCGAAATTCGTGTCCCGTCTGCACCAAGAGCCAGGCGCAGTAGGCGCGCGCCTCGTACCAGCAGATGCCCACCACCGGCTGCGCGGGGTGGTTGTAAGCGGGGTCGTTCCAGAAAGAAGGTTGCGTCTGTCTTCCTGCTGGATACCACTGATCGAGCTGCCGCTCGAAATCGGCCTCCGATGCGTCTCGGTACCACTCCCACGCCTCGGCCTGCTGCGAGGTGATTCGGCCCTCGGCAAGCCTTTTCTTCGGTAAATCCGGGTTCTCGTGCAAGGTTCGCCGGAACTTGCGGTCCTCCGCCTTGGCATCGTCCGCGGTGCCCTCGCCCCGCTGCCAGCGCGTCGCCGCCGCGGTATCCCACCAACGCTCCTCGTCGTAGCCGCCGGCCTCCATGAAGCACCGCCACTCGGCGTTGGTGACCGGGAAC
>JAEUMX010000279.1 GCA_016791285.1 Burkholderiales bacterium | reverse complement strand
ATCAAGCCCCCCGCCCCGATCCTGAGCCTCGCCTGAGGCCACCGCCGGCCTAGATACACGACCATTTCGGCCACCGCCCCGAAAGCCAAGCCCCGTGCGCCTTCCAGCAGTTATGTCACTAGCAAGTGTCAAAGTCGGGTCTGAGGCCAACTGCGCGCCGGCCTGCAGCAGCAAGTCCCAGGGATCGACGGATGCTTCCTGCGCCTCCGGCGCGGCAGCTTCCAGCACGGAGGCGTCGGCTGCCGATGCCATCTCAACCGCTGCGGCAGATTCGTCGGTGGCGGCAGCTTCCAGCGGCAGTTCAACCGGCGCGCGCGCCCGACGCTTGCCACCTCTTCCGCCGGCGCCATCGCTTCGCCATCGCCCATTCGGCCGGTGACGTTCTCCACTTCCCTCATCAAGCGACTGAGCCGCGAACCGCCGAGCGAGATCTCGCTTTGGCCGCCATCCAGGATTCCTGCCGAAAGCGAACGCTTGAAAGCGAGCACCGAGAGCATGCCCTCCTCGATGGTGCCCTTGGCGACGAAATTGACGATCTGCACCGGCCGCGTCTGACCCATGCGGTGAATGCGCCCGATGCGCTGCTCCAGGAGCGCCGGGTTCCATGGCAGATCCATGTTCACCAGTGTCGAGGCGTGCTGAAGGTTCAGCCCTGCCGCCCCCGCGTCAGTCGACAGAAAGACGCGGCAATGCGGATCGGTGCGAAAGCGTTCGACCAGTGCCGGGCGCTTGTCCGAAGGCACGCCGCCATGAAAGCTGACGTAGCCGATGCCGAGAGCTTCCAGCCTGCGGATGACGATGTCGTGGGTGCGCGTCCACTGGCTGAACACCACCGCCTTGGCGTCCGGCTGGACGAAGATGCCGTCGAACAGCGCCATCAGTTCGTCGGCCTTGACGCCATGGTCGCTTTCCTGGTCCAGCAGATAAGTGCTGTTGCAGGACATGCGCATGTTCTGCAGGGCGCAGGTCAGGCGCCGCTGGTCCTTGTCCGACAGAAACTTCGTCCGCCGCCAGCGCTTCACGATCTGCGCCACGATGTCGGCATTCTCCTGGTGATGCACCAACTGCATCTCCGTCATCGGCACCAGCAGGTTCTGGTCCGTGCGACTGGGCAGCTGTTTCAGGACCTCGGACCGGCGTCGGCGGATCAGGATCGGCGACAGCGTCTGGCCAATCTTCTCCAGCCCCGTGTAGCCGGTAACCCGGCCGAACTCGTCCTTGAGCTGGTGCTCGTGCAGCAGCTTCCAGGTGGGTCCCAGCCGATGCTGGTCGACGAATTGCACGATCGAGATCAGCTCCTCGAGCTTGTTCTCGAGCGGCGTGCCGGTGAGCACCAGGGCGTAAGGACTGTCGATGCGCTTGAGCGCCCTCGCGGCGATCGTGTTCCAGTTCTTGATCCGTTGCGCTTCGTCGACGATCACCAGTTCCGGAGCCCACTCGGCGATCAGGTCCAGGTCTGGCTTCAGCTTCTCGTAGTTGGTGATCTTGCAGAAATCGTCGGCGCTGAAATCCTCGTGCCGCTGCGCCCGACTTCCGGTCATCACGCGCGCCGCCCGCCCCGAAAAACGGCCGATTTCGTTTTGCCACTGGTATTTGAGCGAGGTCGGGCACACGACCAACACGCGCGATACGCCGAAGTGGCGCGCCAGGATCTCCGTCGCCGCTATCGCCTGGATGGTCTTGCCCAGGCCCATCTCATCGCCGATCAAAACCCGGCCGGCGCGCACCGCGAAGAGCGCGCCTCAGCTTGGTAGGGATACAGCGGCGCCTTCAGCAGCTGCGCCAGCTTCCTGTCGGAGGTGCCGCGCGGAAACTGGCGGTCGAGGATCTCTGCCCGCCGCGCCGCATCGCGCCGGCCGGCAATGAAGTCGAGCGCATCATCGTAGGCGCGCAGTTCGTGGCCGCTTTGCGCCGCAGTCGCGAGGAAGTGCTCCAGCTCGCCGAAGCGCTCCTCCGGCAGCACACCGCCGCGCGAGGTGTCGAAAAGCCTTGCAGCCGCTTTCAGCACGGCCGGCGGGCAGTCCGATCCGGCGCGGAAGTAAACCGCGCGTGCACCGTCGTTACGCAGGTAGATCTCGGAATACGCGGGACGCCACCCTTGGGCAAAGGCAGTCTTCGCCCCGCGCTTCTTCTCGAGCCGGGCGAGAACGAACTCGATGTGCTTGCAGGTGCCCAGCTCGTTGGTGGCGTGGTCCGGGCAGGAGCAGTAGTTGTCGCCGGCATGAAGACCGCGTATCGCCACGCGATAACTGGCCTTCGACTGCGGGTTGCTGACGCGAAACTCCGAAAAGAACGGTTGGTCGCCAAGATTTTCCAGAACGAACGCCTGTTCGCGCCCGAACTGGCGGCGCAGCACGCGTTGCCAATCGGCGGGCGCGAGGCCGTCCGGCGGATGGGTGCGAGAGAGCTTCGGCTCCTTGACGGACCGTTCGGAAGCAGGCTGCCGTTTCACCGTTGAACCCCTGTTGGAAGTGCTCGATCGAGCGAACCTTCGGCCTCGAAAGGTTCTTCGGCGCTCGCGTCGGCGCGAATCGAGCAGCCGATCGCCCGGTAGCCACGCTGGCGCTTGTCCCACATGCGAACCAAGGCCGGATGCCCGGTGTCGACGAAGTCGATGATCCGCACATCGATTTTGCCGGCGTGCTCGCGATGCAACCGGCCAGCGTACTGCTGCAACGTTCCCTTCCACGAGATGGGCATCGCCAAGGCCAGGGTATCGAGGGGCGGATGGTCGAATCCTTCGCCGACGAGCTTGCCGGTGGCCAGCAGAACGCGCGGCGCATCGGGTGGCAGCGCGTCGAGTTCTGCGATGAGCGTGGCGCGCTGTTTCCTGGACATCCGCCCGTGAAGAACGAACAGTGGCGGGCTCTCGGCGCCGAGGGCCGTCTGGATGGCGTCGAGGTGCTCGGTGCGCTCGGTCAGAACCAGCACCTTGCGGCCCTGATCGAACGCTTTCCTGACTTCTGCAGCGATGGCTGCCGTCCGCGATCGATCGTTGGCGAGGTGCCGAAATACCTCCTGAATCCCCGACTTCGGCGGCAGGTCGATCCGAGCAAAGCATGATCGAGGCAACACCTCCAGGTTGTGAGGAGCGTCGACAGGCCTCGCCGCCGTGTGCCGGATCGGTCCGCACTGCATGAAGATGATCGGCTGCTGCCCATCTCGGCGGATCGGTGTGGCGGTCAGGCCAAGCACGTACTTGGCTTTGCATCGCTTCAGGATGGCGTCGAACGACACCGCACCAACGTGATGGCACTCGTCCACAATGACATGGCCGTAGTTCTCGACGAGGGCATTGACCTCGCCTTGGCGCGACAGGGACTGCATTACCGCGATGTCGATCTTGCCGGTGGGCTTCGTCTTGCCGCCACCGATCGTGCCGACCACACCCCCGCCAACGCCGAGAAAAGTCTGCAATCGCTCCTGCCACTGCCTGAGCAGTTCGGTTCGATGCACCAGCACCAGGGTGTTCACGCCTCGGCGGGCGATCAGCGCAGCAGCGGTAACGGTCTTGCCGAATGCGGTCGGGGCACACAGCACGCCCACATCGTCACGCAGCATTGCGGCAACGGCGGCCTCCTGATCAGTTCGAAGCGTCCCTACGAATCTCACATCAATCGGCTCGCCGGTGTTGCGCTCGTCCCTGAAATCACAGTGGATTGCGTTTTCACGCAGCAAGTCTTGCGCGGTATCGAGGCAGCCGCGCGGCAGTGCAATGTGACGGGGATAGTTCTCGGCGCAGCCGATCACCCGCGGCTTGTCCCACACAGACAGCCGCATGGCCCGCGCCCGGTAGAACTCGGGGTTCTGAAACGCCGCGAGTCGGATCAGGCGGTTGGCCAGTGGCTGAGAAAGCTCCGCCTTCTCGAAATAGACGAGGTTCGCCAAGGTCACGGTGAGTGACTTCGGCGTCGCACCCGGAATCTTCGCAAGAGATCGCGTGTCGCACTTCCACGGCGTCGCCAGATCCTCATCGTCGATAAAGGTCACGTCGAGGGGATGCACGCCGCCTGTGGCCCGCACGATCGTCGGCTCAATGTCCTGCGGCGACATCGGCTGGATCGACGCCAGGAACTCCCACTGGTCCGGGTGTGGTCGCAGGTTGGAGTCGACAAACACAGTGAAGCCGTTCTCCCGAGGCTTCTTCTGCAGCGGCAGGGCGATCAGGTTGCCGAAGCCGCCCTTGGGCATGGTGTCCTGATTGGGGAACAGGCGGTCGTAGGACGAGAGCTTCAGTTGCCGCGCACGCGCGCAGGTGTGACTGATGATGGCCGTGCCCAACCGACGGGCGTCCCGGGCCGATGCGCGATTTGCGAAGAAGATCCAGGCATGCGCCCCGTTTCGGGAGCGAGAAGTCTCGACCGCAACCGGGACGCCGAGATCGGCGCACGAACTGGCGAAGGCTCGAACATCCTCTCTCCACTCGGCTTCGTCGAAATCGATCGCGAGGAAGCAACAGCTGTCGTTCTCCAGCAGCGGGTAAACACCGATCGTGTGGTCACCGGCCAGGTGGGCGAAGATGGCAGTGTCCGAAAGCGGGATCAACGAGCGATTCGGGCAGTCTCCGCACTTGATTCGTGGCTTCTCGCAAACTCCAGCGCGCCACTCGTTCGCACAGGCCGGTGTGTAACCCGACTTGCCGGTCGTCCTGCTCTCCCAGCGCACGGGGTAGACATCCGTGCGACCCCGAAACCGCCGGCGAAAGAGTGCCACTTTCGCCTCGGTGGGGAGTCGCGACGATTCGGGTCGCGGAGGAGACGTTGTGGGTTCAGGCGTCAGACGCCACTCGATCCCGTTTGCCTCCAGGAGCGCAATCAATCGCTCGTTCTCCGCCTGCAGCACGGCCAAGGATTCGGGCTCCGACGTCGATCCCTTACTCGCCAGTGATATCTTCGAAGCCGTCATTGCGGCTGTTTCCGATCTCGGGGCATCAGCAGCGCCGGATACCGCTTTGCACGCAATTCCTCGATGACCGCATCGGAGAGCTTCCATCTGTCCCCGCTGATTCGCGCGATCAGTTCGGCCCAGACGCGCTCGAATGCCTGGATCGCATCCGCATCGCTCCAGCGCACGCTCGCCGGCAGCATGGGCGCGACGTCCTCGGTCAGGCTTCGCGTCAACTTCTCCAGCATGCGCTGCTCGGCCATCGCTCGAGTGATCGGCCTCCCTTCCAGGGTCAGGTAGTGGTCGAAGCAGGCGATGACCTTCTCCGGAGCCAGCGGCAGCTGTTCGATGCCCTGATGCAGATCGAACAGGTCACGGCCCCTGCGCCGCTGCAGCAGTGCGCGCAGCTTCGTGCCGAACAGTTCCTCGGGCTCGAAGGAGGCGATCTCCGCCGTTGCGCGGTACCAGTCGTTCTCCACGGCCAATGGATAGCGTCGAACACCAAGCAAGCTCGCGTGCTCCCGAGTGTTGATCTCGACCTTCAGCTTGAGCGTCGCCTGCGCATCGATCTCGGGCGTGAACTTGAACACCAGGTGCATCGAGTGCCCAGCCTGCTCCCGGCTGCATTTCCCGAGCCACGACAGCGCCGCCCGAATCGCGTCGACTGTGCTACCGATGGACTCGGGATGCGCATGGACCAGATCGATATCCTCCGAGTAGCGCAGCGGTTGCTTGAAGAGCAGCTTATGGATCGCCGTACCGCCGCGGAATGCGATCTTCCCCGCCAACGCCGGCGCATTGAACAGGTCGCACAGGGTGCGACAGATGATCAGGTCCTGCTCGATCTGCCGCAGGTCCGGCCAAGGCGCTTTCGTACTCCACGCTTGCAGGAAGGCGGTAGGAATCACTCCGCGATCTCCACCGCTTCATTGATCAGGAGCCTCCACCTTGGATTTCGCTCACTAGCCTGCGCCAGAGCCTTCATGAGCGGCCTGACGGACGGATCGAGCGGCAGCGCCGTCCTGGCGCGTTTCACGAACCCTTGTAGCGCGTCGGCCTGGCGCGCGTGTCCCGTCAGATCGAGTAGGTAGCCAAGCCGGCGGACCGCCGAATTCTCGTAGGCGCCGGCCGCCTTCTGCAGCAGGTGCGGGCTGGCCTTGGCGCCGATATCCTTGACGATCTGCGCGACGCCGTTGATGCCAGCTGCCTTGTGAAAATAGCGCACGCAATCGAGCAGCGTCAGCTCGACGCCAGCCACCGTGGCGAAGCCGGCGTCGCTCTTCATCTGGTCGACCAACGATGCCTGATTGACCTGTCTGAATGCGTCCGGACCCTGATAAAGGAACTGCAGGCGATGGCGACCCAGATCGAAGTCCCGCAACTGCCTCGGGACGACGACCTGGAAGACCATGCTGGCCTGGTGCGAGGCGCCGTGGAACGCCGCCGCACGCAGCAGCGAAACTCGGTAGTCGATCCCCTGATGCTTCATCAGCGGGTCGATCCATTTCACGGGGTCCGGAGCGCCGGCAACCTGATCTTCAGGGCGCAGGATGAGATAGAAGCCGTGCCTGGGGTTCGCCAGTCGGCGCTTGTTGATCGCGCGCGTAATCGCCGCCGCCAGTGCCGACGGCTTCAGGCCAAGCGCAGCGGCTACCTCATCCCGGGAGAAGTAGGCGCGGCCGCGGGTGAGCAGACCGTCGAGGTAGGAGTCAATGGAAGGCATACCGCATCATACGCAAAACGCGACAGATCATCAATTGTTTTGCATATGATTTGGGTTACTCCCACTCGATCATCAACGACATCTGTAAGCCGTTGATTCGCTTGTGCGACCTCTCGAACCGCGCTGCTTTTACCGTCACTTGTACCGTCACTTCGAGTGGCATCCCCTCGCGCAGCTTTCACCATCGATCGACATCTATCGAGAGCTGTCGGCCCGTCCACGATGGCCAGCTTTCGAGATCTATCGCGGTCTATCGAGTTCTGGGGCACGCGCGAGCGCTCCGTCGAAGCTCGCTGTGGCCGACGGTGACCACCCGACAAGGCCTGGCATCAACGAGCCCAAGTACCTGTCGCGGATCACTTTTCTGGCAGATTTTTTACCGTCAACCTGGGCGTGGTCAGCCCGCGGCCGGCTCAAAGACACGGATCCTCGGCGAGAGCTTGGCTCGCAGTTCCCGATCCGCGACCCGAATGTCGTACTCGGACTGCAGGTTCAGCCAGAACCGAGGCTCCATGCCGAAGAACAACCCGAGCCGAAGCGCGGTGTCCGCGGTAACGGGGCGGCGGCCATTGACCAGTTCGCTGATTCTGCTCGGCGAGACGTCGATGTCCGCCGCGAGCTGGCGCGC
The DNA here is from genome assembly GCA_016791285.1 of Burkholderiales bacterium. The sequence continues at coordinate 1,106 of JAEUMX010000279.1, read as the reverse complement.
GCTGATGCCCATGGGCTTCATGAAATCCTCCAGCAGGATCTCGCCCGGATGAATTTCTTCAAGCAACTTGGCCATGTTCCGGACTCCTAGTGGTAGTCGACGATCTCGACGCGGTGCGCTCCATCGGTCTTCCAGACAAAGCAGATTCGCCACTGGTCGTTGATGCGAATACTGTGCTGGCCCTTGCGGTCCGCCTTCAGTGCCTCCAGCTGGTTGCCCGGCGGGATGCGCAGGCTGGCGAGCTCGGTGGCGGCGTGGATCTGAAGCAGCTTGCGCCTGGCGACGCGCTCGATATTGCGGAAGCGGGATACCGCGCGGCTGTGAAACAAGGCCTCGGTATCCGCCGACGCGAACGAGCAGATCATGCGGCATTGTGATCCGCGATACGAGTTCCGTCAAGCGGAACACTTGTCGTGCTGCAAGACCGCAGCATGGTCGCCCGGCTGCCCTGGAGTCGGCCGCGATGCATCGAATGCGCGAAGCCTGCAGGACACAGAAGTGTCGGCCCTCACTCGGGCGCTCATCGAGCTCTCGCTGCCTTGCCCGTAGCGCCGCGATCCGACACTTTTCCGCGGAAGTCCGTATCTACATCCATGGACGCGTCGCGTCCCGGTACGCATCGCCAACCAGACTCGAGGAAACGACCAAGTGCCACTGAACACTTCGTGAGGAGCGTCGCCCGCGCGGCGCCCTTCCCCTTGGCGGCTTGCACGCCGCCCGACGCAACGAGGCTGGAGACGGTCTCGACGGGCCGTCTCGCACCCCTACTCCCACTCGATCATCAACGGCTTCGGTAAGCCGTTGATTGACTTGATGCTCGCCTCTTGGCGCCTGAGTTTTACCGCCATCCTTACCGTCATTCTGACTGGAATCCCCGAGCGCAGCTTTCGCCATCGATCGACATCTATCGAGGACAGTCGGCGCGTCCACGATGGCCAGCTTTTGAGATCTATCGCGGTCTATCGGTGTCGGCGCGCGTTGAATTTTGACCACCCGTGCGCGTTGAATTTTGACCAGGGGTGGATAGCCGCTTGTCATTGAGCGGCTGTGGGTAAGTGTAGTCGATACGGGTGCGCGGCGGGAAGCGGCGATGGGCGTAGCCCGAA
>JAEUMX010000277.1 GCA_016791285.1 Burkholderiales bacterium | reverse complement strand
TGGTGCGGGTCGTCGAGATATGCGCGCAGTTGGCGGCAGACTTCGCCGGTGAAGGGATCCTGCGCTAAGAGCACTGGCGTGTCTTGCGCCAGGAAATCGATACCGACCAGAACGTCGCACGCCGTGCGCACGCCGAGCACTGCGAACGGCGTCGGCATCCTCGCCTGGTACTCCACGCGCCGCGACTCCATGTCGGAGGACGGGTCGAGCCGCCCTGGGGAAAGAAAAAGGGCGGCCGCAACCGCCCCTGCCGATCACAGCGTGGCGACGTCACTCCGCCGCTGCGCTTTCCTTGCTGCTCACCGCGATCTTCTCGCGGATACGGGCGGACTTGCCGGAGCGGCTGCGAAGGTAGTAGAGCTTCGCCCGACGCACATCGCCGCGACGCTTCACTTCCACGCTCGCGATCAGCGGCGAATACGTCTGAAAGGTCCGCTCCACGCCTTCGCCCGAGGAGATCTTGCGCACGGTGAACGAGGAATTCAGACCGCGGTTGCGGCGTGCGATCACGACCCCCTCGTAGGCCTGGACGCGCTTCCTCTCGCCTTCCACCACGTTCACGCTCACGACTACCGTATCGCCCGGCGCAAACTCGGGCAGCGACTTGCCCAGACGCTGCACCTCTTCCTGCTCGAGCTGTTTAAGGATATTCATGTTCACGCTCCTCGATCCGCATGTTCCTTCAAGAATTCTTCCAGCAGCAACCGCTCCTCGGCATTCATGCTGCGCCTGGCCAGCAGATCGGGCCGTCGCAGATGGGTGCGGCCGAGCGCCTGTTTGAGGCGCCAGCGCCTGATCTCTGCATGGTGACCGGACATCAGCACCGCCGGCACCACCGCTCCCTCGTGTACCTCGGGCCTCGTATAGTGCGGACAGTCCAGCAGCCCGTCCACGAACGAGTCTTCCTGCACCGAGTCCGCATCACCCAGCGCGCCCGGAAGCTGGCGCACCACGGCGTCGATCAGAATCATCGCGGGCAGCTCGCCCCCAGTCAGCACGTAATCGCCGACGCTGATCTCTTCATCCACGGCGCACTCGATCAGGCGCTCGTCCACGCCCTCGTAACGTCCTGCGATCAGCACCAGCCCCGGTTGCGCCGCCAGCGCGATCACTCGGGAATGATCCAGCACGCCGCCTTGGGGCGACAGGTAGATCACCCGCGAGTCCGGTACCCCGCAACTCGTCTGCCGCTGCCTGGCCGCTCTGATCGCGCGCTCGAGCGGCGAGGCGAGCATCACCATCCCGGGGCCCCCGCCAAAGGGGCGATCGTCCACCGTCCGGTGCGGATCGTCGGTAAAGTCCCGCGGGTTCCACGCCACCAGGTCCCACAGGCGCTTCTCACGGGCACGACCGGTGATTCCGTACGCCGTCACCGCTTCGAACATCTGCGGGAAGATGCTGACCACGTCCACCTGGAGCATCCGCCTCACCCCGCCCGACAATGCTTGTTCAGTAATCCGCCGTCCAGTCGACTTTCAGCCTGCCACCTGCAATGTCGACTTCGACGATCACCGGGGCGATGAAGGGAATCAGGCGTTCCCGTTCGCCGGTTACGACCAGCACGTCGTTCGCGCCTGTCTCCAGGAGCGAGGTCACGGTGCCGAATGCCTCGCCGTCGACGTTCGACACTGCGAGCCCGATCAGATCGTCCCAGTAGTACTCGTCCGCTTCGATCCCGGGGAGCACCGCACGCGGAACCGCGATCTCGATCTTCGCCAGAGCGAGCGCCGCATCACGATCGTCGCATCCTTGCAGCTTCGCCGCGAGTCCCTGGCGGCAGGGTTCGACGGCTTCCACGTTCCACGGCACCCAACCGGCTTCACCGCCGAGCCACCACTGCGGATAACTGGCGAGCCCATCGGCCGACTCCGTGAAAGCGCGCACGCGTATCCAGCCGCGCACGCCGTGCGGGGCCGTCACCCGCCCCATCACCACCATGCGCTCAGGCCTTGGCGGCTGCACCGTATTGCCTGACGAGACGCCGCACCGTGTCCGACGGCTGCGCGCCCTTGCCCTTCCAGTATTCGAGGCGCGCCAGATCGATGCGCAGCGATTCGCGCCCCTCCGGTGCCTTCGGATCGTAAAATCCCACGCGCTCGACGAATCGACCGTCCCGTGCGTTGCGGGAATCCGCCACGACGACGTTGAAGAAGGGTCGCTTCTTGGCGCCACCCCGCGCCAGCCTGATCACAACCATGTCGAATCCGTCCAGAATGCCGAAAAGCCGGCAAGTATATTCCCGAAGCCTGCCCTCTGACAAGAAAGCTAATGCATGCCCGGCAGCATGCCCTTCATGCCGCGCATGAGCTTCGCCATGCCGCCCTTCTGCACCATCTTCATCATCTTCTGCGCCTGCTCGAACTGATTGAGGAGCCGGTTCACCTCCTGCACCGTGACACCCGCCCCTGCCGCGATGCGCCGCTTGCGCGAGGCCTTCAGGACTTCCGGCTTCGCGCGCTCCTGGGGCGTCATTGAATTGATGATGCCCTCGATGCGGTTGAAGGTCCGATCGTCCACGCTCGCCTGGCTCGCGACCTGTCCCAACTGCCCTGGCAGCTTGTCGAGGAAGGCACCGACCCCGCCCATCTTGCGCATCTGGTTGATCTGCGCCTTGAAATCCTCGAGGTCGAAACCCTTGCCTGCCTTGAATTTCTTAGCGAGGCGCTCGGCTTCGTCGCGATCGACCTTGCGCTGCGCATCCTCGATCAGCGTCAGCACATCGCCCATGCCGAGTATGCGCGATGCCATGCGATCGGGATGGAACGGCTCGAGTCCCGTCAGCTTCTCGCCCACGCCGACGAACTTGACCGGCTTCCCGGTGACGTGCCGCACCGACAGCGCCGCGCCGCCGCGTGCGTCGCCGTCGAGCTTGGTGAGAATCAGTCCGGTCAGGGGGAGCGCGTCGGCGAAGGCGCGTGCCGTGTTCACCGCATCCTGGCCCTGCATCGCGTCCACCACCAGGAACGTTTCGACGGGATGGAGGGCCTCGTGCAGGTCTTCGATCTCCCGCATCATCTCGGCGTCGATGGTGAGCCGACCCGCGGTATCGATGATGACGACATCGAAGAAGTGCCGCCGCGCGTGCTCGACGGCCTGTTCCGCGATGGCAACCGGCGCGAGCCCCGGCGCGGGCGGGTGGCAATCGACAGCGAGCTGCTTTCCGAGCGTGGCGAGTTGCTCGATGGCAGCCGGGCGATAGACATCGCAGCTTACGAGCAGCACCTTCTTCTTGAGCTGCTCCTTGAGCAGCCGCGCAAGCTTGCCGGAGGTCGTCGTCTTGCCCGAGCCCTGCAGACCTGCCATCAGCACCACCGCCGGCGGCACCGCGGCGAGATCGATGGCATCGTTACGCTCGCCCATGAGGCGTGTCAGCTCCTGATGCACCACACCCACGAGGGCCTGGCCCGGTGTCAGATTCCCCACCACCTCCTGGCCGAGTGCCTTCTCCTTGACGCGACCCACGAACTCCTTGACCACGGGCAACGCCACGTCCGCCTCGAGCAGCGCCATGCGCACTTCGCGCAATGCGTCCTGGATGTTGTCCTCGGTCAGTCGGGCTTGACCGCGCAGATTCTTGACAACCGCGGAAAAACGCTGTGTGAGGCCTTCGAGCATGACGACGGAAACCTTTGAGCAAAGAGGCCGGGCGCGGCTGCGACCCGGCCGGGAGAGGGTTTGGTGTAGACTTCTGCTGCGATCCCCGAACGCACAGTCGCGCGGGTGCGCATCATGGCCGGTATCTTACTCCATCTCATCAACGCCTTGCTGTACGCAGGCGCGGCTGCTTATTTCTGGCGGACGCGCTGGCGTCCTGCCAAGGTGGCGGCCGGCCCCACCGATGCTCCGCCGTCTCCGCCCTGGGAGCACTTGATCATACCGGTGCCACTCGCCCTTCACGCGTGGCTCCTGTATGCCGCGATGTTCGAGCCCGAAGGGCTCTTCCTCGGCATCGGCACGGCTTTGTCGGCGATCGCGTGGCTCTCGATGTTGATCTACTGGGTAGCGAGCGTGGTCTATCGGCAGGAGGGCCTGCAGACTCTCATCCTGCCGGTGGCCGCGGTGGCGGTGCTGCTGCCCGTGATCTTCCCCGGGTTGAAGCCGCTCGCCCATACCGAGGTGCCGGCATTCAAGTTTCACCTGGTGCTCTCGATGCTCGCCTACAGCCTTTTCACCATCGCTTCGCTGCACGTGCTCCTGATGGCCCTCGTCGAGCGTCGCCTGCACGGCGGTGCGCTCACCCGGGGCCTGCGCTGGATGCCGCCGCTGCTCACGATGGAGACGCTGCTGTTTCGCATCATCGGTGCCGGTTTCGTGCTGCTCACCCTGGTGTTGATCAGCGGCATCTTCTTTTCCGAGGAAGTATTCGGCAAACCCATGGCCTTCAGTCACAAGACCATCTTCGCGTTCGTGTCGTGGGGCATCTTCGCCGCGCTGCTGGCGGGCCGCAGCATCTACGGCTGGCGCGGACGGATCGCCGTGCGCTGGACGCTCGCCGGTTTCCTCACCCTGGTACTCGCCTACCTCGGCAGCAAGTTCGTGCTGGAGGTCCTGCTGGGTCGGGGCTAGTTCGCCGGCCGCGCTGTCCACTCCCCCCGCGATTGGACGACATCCCGATATCGGCGCTGCTGGTCGCGCTTGCCGTGTGCCTCCTGATCTCGGGCTTCTTTTCGATTGCCGAGACGAGCATGATGGCGCTCAACCGCTACCGGCTGAAGCACCTCGCCGACCAGGGCCACCGCGGCGCCCGACTCGCGCAGCACCTGCTCTCGCAGATCGACAGGCTGCTGGGCGTCGTGCTGCTCGGAAACAATCTCGTCAACGCATTCTCGGCGGCGCTGGTGACCGTCATCACCTTCCGCCTGCTCGGTGAGAACGAGTGGGCGGTGACCATCGGCACGCTTGCGGTGACTTTCGCGATTCTCGTCTTCAGCGAGGTGACACCGAAGGTGATCGGCGCGACCTATCCCGAACGCATCGCGCTGCCGGCGAGCTACATCCTGTCGCCGCTGCTCAAAGTCACGCGCCCCATCGTCTGGTTCGTCAACCTGTTCGTCCGAGGCCTCCTCTGGCTGCTGCGGATCAAGCCCCAACCCGAAGGCGCGCACAAACTGAGCCTGGAAGAGTTGCGCTCGCTCGTGCTGGAGTCAGGGACCTTCTTTCCGCAGAAGCACCGCAGCATCCTCATGAACCTGTTCGACCTCGAGGACATCACCGTGGACGACGTGATGACGCCGCGCAAGCGGATCGAGGCGATCGACATCGACGGCCCGCTCGACGAAGCGCAGCGGCAGATCGCCACCAGCTATCACACGCGCTTGCCAGCCTACAAGGGTCATCTCGACGAGATCGTCGGCATCATCCATGTGCGCAAGCTCATGAATCTGGTCAGGAACGGCGACCTCACGAGCAATGCCCTCGAGAAAGTGCTGCGGGACGGTTACTACATCCCCTCCGGAACACCGCTCCTGAGTCAGCTCCAGCGCTTCCAGGAAAGCCGTGAGAAGCTCGGCCTCGTGGTGGACGAGTACGGAGAGCTGATGGGACTCGTCACGGTCGAGGACATCCTCGAGGAAATCATCGGCGAGTTCACCACTCAGTCTCCTCTGCAAGGGGGAAACTTCACGGTCCAGGAAGACGGCAGCATCCTGGTCGAAGGCAACGCCGCGCTGCGGGACCTGAACCGCAAGCTCGGCCTCGACCTACCCCTGGACGGCCCCAAGACCGTCAACGGTCTGCTGCTCGAGCACCTGCAGGACATCCCCGAGCCCGGAACGGGTGTCAAGATCGCCGGCTACCCGATCGAGATCCTGCAGGCGCAGGAGCGCATCATCAAGTCTGTCCGCATCTTCCCCCGCCACCCCGTCTAAGGCGCGGCATATTAATTGCTGCAACGCCTGTCGGCGGTCCGCGGCCACACGTCGGGCGGTATTCCCAGAACGCCCCATCACGACAAGGTCTGCGGAGCTTCGGCATCCACACCTGCCCGCCAAGAAACCTTCTCAGGGCTTGCATGGAACTCGCGTCGCGGACCTGACCCGGCGCGTTCATCGGGGGACATAGAATGGCAACCGCAACCGCCACCATAGGCACCAGGAAGGAAGCTCAGGACATCACCTTCGTCTGGGAGGGCCAGGACCGTACCGGCAAGACGGTCCGCGGCGAAGTCCGCGCGCCCGGCGAGGCACTGGCAAACGTCATCCTGCGGCGGCAGGGCATTCGCGTCCGCAAGCTGAAAAAGCAGCGTATCGGTCGCGGCCGGAAGGTCACGGACAAGGACATCACCTTCTTCACGCGACAGCTCGCCGTGATGATGAAGTCCGGCGTGCCGCTGCTGCAGGCCTTCGACATCGTGGCCAAGGGCCACTCGAATCCGGCCGTGCAACGGATGCTGATGTCGATCAAGCTCGACGTGGAAACCGGCAACAACCTGGCACAGGCCTTCGCGAAGTTCCCTCTGCAGTTCGACGCCCTCTACTGCAACCTGGTCCGCGCGGGAGAAGCCGCGGGCATCCTCGACAACCTGCTCGACCGGCTGGCGACCTACAAGGAAAAAATCCTCGCCATCAAGAGCAAGATCAAGTCGGCGCTCTTCTATCCGACGGCGGTCATAGCGGTCGCGTTTCTGGTTACCGCAGTGATCATGATCTTCGTCATCCCGGCCTTCAAGCAGGTGTTCAGCAGCTTTGGCGCGGACCTGCCGGCGCCGACGCTCATCGTCATCTCGATCTCCGATTTCTTCGTGGCGAACTGGTGGTGGATGTTCGGACTCATCGCCGGTACCATTTGGTTCTTCTTCTACACTTGGAAGCGCTCCGTGAAGATGCAGGCCTTCATGGACCGTTTGATGCTGCGGCTGCCGATCTTCGGTGATGTCATTCGCAAGGCCACGATGGCGCGCTGGGCGCGTACGCTGTCGACGATGTTCGCGGCGGGCGTACCGCTCGTGGAAGCGCTCGATTCGGTGGCCGGGGCATCCGGCAACTACGTCTACTTCGTGGCAACCAAGAGAATTCAACAGGAAGTGAGCACCGGCGTCAGCCTGACGCAGTCCATGCAAAATAGCGAAGTGTTTCCCAACATGGTGCTGCAGATGGTGGCGATCGGCGAGGAGGCTGGATCGCTTGATGCGATGCTCGCGAAGATCGCCGACTTCTTCGAGCAGGAAGTGGACGACGCCGTGGAAGCTCTGTCGAGCCTGATGGAGCCGCTCATCATGGTGATCCTTGGCACGCTCATCGGCGGCATGGTGGTGGCGATGTACCTGCCGATCTTCAAGATGGGCGCGGTGGTCTGATCCGGGGCAAGACCCGGTTCGCCTGCGCCCGCGCTTTTCATGGAGGTCATCGGTGCCCTCAGGGCCTCGCCCGATTTGTTCGCTGGCGTAGCGCTCGTCGTGGGCCTAATGATCGGCAGCTTCCTCAACGTCGTCATCTTCCGCCTGCCGAAGATGATGGAGCGGGAGTGGCAGATCCAGTGCGCGGAGTTGCGCGGCGAGCCCCTCGCCGATATCCCGCCGTTCAACCTCGTCTCGCCCCGCTCGGCCTGCCCCGGCTGCGGTCACCCCATCACCGCGCTGCAAAATATCCCGGTCGTCAGCTGGCTCGTCCTCGGCGGGCGATGCGCCGCCTGCAAGACCCGTATCCCGGCCCGTTACCCGATCGTTGAAATTCTCACCGGCGCGCTCAGCGCTTTCGTCGCCTGGCGCTTCGGAGCCAGCATGGCCGCGCTCGGTGCGCTGTGCTTCCTGTGGTCGCTCATCGCACTTGCGTTCATCGATCTCGACACCCAGCTCCTGCCCGATAGCATCACGCTGCCGCTCGTCTGGGCTGGCCTTCTGTTCAATCTGTTCGGCACCTTTACCGACCTCCACGCAGCTGTCATCGGGGCGGTGGCAGGCTATCTGATTCTCTGGACCGTTTACTGGCTGTTCAGGCTGCTGACCGGCAGGGAAGGAATGGGATTCGGCGACTTCAAGCTCCTGGCCGCGATCGGTGCCTGGCTGGGTTGGAAGTTGTTGCCGGCGGTCATCCTGCTCTCGGCCGGCGTCGGCGCCGCGATCGGCATCACCCTGATCCTGCTCGCCCGCCATGGACGTGGCACCCCCATCCCCTTCGGCCCGTACCTCGCGCTCGGCGGGTTCATCGCTCTGATCTGGGGCGACGCTCTGACGCGCCTGTACTTCCCGGGCGCCTGACGTGCTCGTCCGCTTCGCCCCGCAGGGGCTTTCCCCCGCCGCATTTCACGCTGACAATGACGGCGGAGGATTTTCGTCATGCCCTTTATCGTTGGCCTTACCGGCGGCATCGGCAGCGGCAAATCCACGGCCGCACAGATGTTTGGCGAGCTCGGGGCTGCCGTCGTCGATACCGATGCCATCTCTCATGCGCTGACCGGACCCGGGGGCGCCGCCATGCCCGCGCTGCGGGACGCATTCGGCCCCGGGACCATGAGGTCCGACGGCGGCCTGGACCGGGTGGCGATGCGCGAGAAGGTGTTTTCGGATGCCGCTGCGAGAGAACGTCTGGAGGGCATTCTGCACCCGTTGATCCGGCTCGAGGCAGAACGTCGGATCGCGACTGCGGTCGCGCCCTACGTGCTGCTCGTGGTCCCTCTCCTGCTCGAGACCGGCAACTATCTCGAGCTCGTGCACCGGCTGCTGGTCGTGGACGTCTGCGTCGAGGTGCAGATCAGCCGCACCATGGAGCGCAGCCGCCTCACGCGCGAGGCCGTTGCCGCCATCGCGGCCGCCCAGATCGATCGCCAATCCCGCCTCGCAGCGGCGGACGACGTGATCGACAACAATCGCGACGAGCACTTCCTGCGTGCTCAAGTGGAACGACTCCATGCCGCGTACGTGCAACTCGCGGCAGACGCGGCCGATCACTGAAACGCTGGCTTCGCGCCGCGTTTTCGTTTATTTTTGCGCGACCCGATGGACACGCTCGACCTCACAGCCCCCTCGACGCTGCGCACCGCAGTGATCGCGTATGAATACCCTCTGAACGAGCGTGTTCGGACGCTGTTGCGTCTCGAGGATCTGCAGCGCCGGGTCCGCTACTTCGCCGCCGGGACGGAGCCGCTCGAACATCATGTCGCCCTCGTCACTGTGTTCGACATGCTCGAGATCACCGCCCGCGCCGATCTCAAGTCCGAGCTCCTGCAGGAGCTCGACCGGCAGCGGCAGAGCCTGGACGCGCTGCGCAACAACCCCGCGATTGCCCAGGGGGCGCTGGAAGCGGTCCTGGTCGACATCGAACGCGCGCATTCCCGCATGCTGTCGGTTTCGGGAAAGGTCGGCCAGGAGTTGCGCGAGAACGAGTGGCTGATGAGCATCAAGCAGCGCACGACCATACCCGGCGGTGCCTGCGCGTTCGACCTGCCGTCTTACCACTACTGGCTAAACGGCGATCCCGAGTCACGCCACGCCGATCTCAACAGCTGGATGCAGCATTTCGAACCGATCTGCGATGGGCTCGCCATCGTGCTGCGCCTCCTGCGCGAGGGTGGCAAGACGAGTCCGCAGGTCGCGCTGCGAGGTGTGTTCCAGCTCATGCTCGCGGGCAAGGTGGCGCAGCTCGTCCGCCTGCGGCTCGATCACGCGTTCGCCTGCGTCCCGGAGATCAGTGCCAACAAGTACGCGCTCAACGTCCGCTTCACGGGACTCAGCGGCTCCGACCGCGCGCGCGTCGTGGAGCACGACGTCCCCTTCGAGCTTACGTTCTGCAGCCTCTGAGGACGGACAATGGCATCGCAGTCGAGGCCCCGTGTGGTGCTCTGTCCCCAATGCGGTGCGCCCGTCGAATGGAGCACGGCGAGCCGTTTCCGTCCCTTCTGTTCGGAGCGCTGCAAGTTGATCGATCTCGGCGCCTGGGCGAGCGAGCAATACCGCGTCGCGATACCCGACGCCCCGCGCCCTCCCGAGGACACCGAGTAGCCGTACCCGGTTACCGCTTGGCGGTGAAGGAGACCGACGCGCGCTGATCGCCGACGGTCAGTGCGAGGTGCCAGTCGGCACGGCCCGAGATGCAGAGCGGCAACACGACGGCAGCATGCCAGCGCCCATCCGGTTCTTGCGCGAGGTCGTGGTGATTGGGCAGCATGTCCATTCCCGGCATCGTGAAATCCGCCGCGACGGCAACGGCGCGAGGTGCTTCCACCTCCATCACGAAGGGGCGCATGGCCCGCGGCGGCTGCGAAAACCGCAACCGCACCGTTTCGCCCCCCAACTCGAAGCGGCAGCCCGCCACCGGGTCGGGACAGTTCGCGAGCTGCGCATCCGGCGCCTGATCTTTGCATCCGCCACCCAGAAGCACTGCCAGAGCAGGGACCAAGAGCCGGGTGGCGCGTCGCATGGCATCACGGGCGCCGCTCGCCCGGCCACGCGCCGCGCATCATCGCGATGCCGTGAGCACCGCGGGACCAGGCGACTGCGAGCTCGTCCGGGCGGATGCCGCCCAAGGCAAAGACAGGAAGCGGGTAATCCTCGACCAGATCTGCGAATCCCTCCCAGCCGAGTGTCCTCATGCCTTCGTGCGTGGGCGTCGGGTGCACGGGTCCGAGCACCACGAAATCGGCACCCAGGTCGACGGCGCGATCGAGTTCTGCGCGATCGTGGCACGAGGCCGCGCATAGTTCGACCTCCGGACGCCTGGTCAGCGCCATCAGTCGCGCGGCGGACAGATGCACGCCGTCGGCGCCGATGGATCCGGCGAAGTCCGCATCGCCATTGACGAGCAGCTTCGCGCCCACGGCGTGACAGCGTCGTGCAATATCGCGCCCCACGATAGCCAGCGTGTCCGCGTCGAGCGCCTTCTCGCGCAACTGGATGAGGCGCAGACCGGCCCCGAGCGCGGCATCGAGGCGCGCGGTGAAGTCCGCCACGCCCAGCTCCGCGACGCGGGTGATGCCATACACATGGGGCAGCGCGAGGGCGCGCAGCACCGGACCATTCGCCGGGAGAACCGGAGCCACGTCGATGTCGCGCAGGCGCTGCCAGGCGAACGCCTGCCCTTCGTGCGGATGGAGCTCGCCCGTCCAGTCGACGACGCGAAAGAACCGCAGCCGCACGAAAGCATGCGGATAGCGATAGCTCAGCGTGATCCAGGGATATGCGCTGCGCACCTCGATACCGAGCTCCTCGAGGAGTTCGCGCCGCAGCGCCTGCGCCAGTGCCTCGCCCGCCTCCACCTTGCCGCCCGGGAACTCCCAGTACCCCGCGTAGACCTTCCCGGGCGGCCGCTGTGCGAGCAGGAAGCGTCCCGTCCGGTCGATGAGGACCGCCGCCACGACCTCGGTCAGCGACGATGCGCGGTCAGGCACGGTCCCGCTTTGCGGCAGCCGTCGGTCGGGCCCGATGCCGTCCGGCCCAGTCGCGCGCGAACTGGAACGCGACGCGCCCGCTGCGCGAGCCACGCCCGAGCGCCCATTGCAGCGCCTCGCGCTCGAGCCGTGGCGCGTCCTTCACCGCCGCGCCGTGCCAGGCGACCCAGTAGCGCACGATGTCGAGATACTGCTCCTGCCTGAAGGGGTGGAACGACACCCACAGGCCGAAGCGTTCGGAGAGCGAGATCTTCTCTTCGACCGACTCCCCGGGATGGATCTCGTCGCCTACGCGATGCGCCTCGAGGTTCTCCTGCATGTACTCGGGCATGAGATGGCGACGATTGGAGGTCGCGTACACGACGAGATTCTCCGAGGTCGCGGCGAGAGAACCGTCCAGCACGGCTTTGAGCGCCTGGTACCCCGGCTCCTCGGCGGAGAACGACAGGTCGTCGCAGTAAAGGATGAAGCGTTCGGGTCGGTCGCCAACCAGGTCGACGAGCTCGGGCAGGTCGCCGAGATCCTGCTTTTCGATCTCGATGACGCGGAGCTTGCGGCGCGCGTACTCGTTCAGGAGCGCCTTCACAAGAGAGGACTTGCCGGTGCCGCGTGCGCCCGTGAGCAGCACGTTGTTGGCCGGGTAGCCGGCAACGAACTGCCGCGTGTTGCGGTCGACGAGCGACTTCTGCGCGTCGACGCCGTGCAGGTCGGCAAGCCGGATGGCGTGCGGACGCCGCACCGGTTGCAGCGCGCCGCCGCGGCGCCCGCGCCGCCAGCGCCAGGCAATCGCTGCTCGCCAGTCGGGCGTCGCTGCCGCGGGCACGTCGAGCAGGTTCTCGGCACGCTCGAGGATCGCTTCGAGGCGGGCAAGCACCGCGTCGAAGCAGGCGGGCGGCTGCGGCGCGCTCACCATCAAGTACGGTAGTCGGCGTTGATGCTCACGTAGTCGTGCGAGAGATCGCAGGTCCAGACCGTGGCGCGCGCTGCGCCGCGATGGAGTTCGACCCGCACCGTGATCTCGCTTTGCTGCATCACGCGCTGTCCGTCGGCTTCGCGATAACTGGGGTTGCGGCCGCCGTCCTTCGCCACCGGCACATCGTCCAGGAAGAGGTCGATGCGCGTCTGATCGAGGTCGGCGATGCCTGCCTTGCCCACCGCGGCGAGAATGCGTCCCAGATTCGGATCGGAGGCGAAGAAAGCCGTCTTCACGAGCGGTGAGTGGGCGATCGAGAACGCAACCCGGTCGCATTCCTCACGATCGCGCCCGCCCCCGACTTCGATCGTGATGAACTTGGTCGCGCCTTCGCCGTCGCGGACGATCGCCTGCGCGAGTGCGACGGCGAGGTCGGCCACCGCTTCGGCAAAGGCGCGAAACTCGGGACTCTGCGATGCCGTGATCTCGGGCATGTCGGCCTGGCCCGTGGCGACCAGCATGAACGCGTCGTTGGTGGACGTGTCGCCATCGACCGTGATGCGATTGAACGACCGGTTCGTCGCCTCGCGCAGTGCCGCTTCGAGCAGCGGCTGCGCGACGCGGGCGTCGGTCGCGACGAAGGCGAGCATGGTCGCCATGTTCGGATGGATCATGCCGGCACCCTTGCCGATGCCGGTCAGGCCGACCGTGCGGCCGCCGACTTGCACTTGGCGCGAGACGGCCTTGGGCAGGGTGTCGGTGGTCATGATCGCCTCGGCGGCTGCGGCCCAGTTGTCCGCGCGCAGGTCCGCGAGCGCAGCGGGTATGCCATCGGAGAGATGTCCCACCGGCAGGGGTTCCATGATGACGCCGGTGGAGAAGGGCAGCACCTGCAGGCTCTCGCAACCGTGGCGCATCGCGAGGGCCGCGCAGCTCTCCCGCGCCCGCCACAGGCCGTCGTCGCCGGTGCCGGCGTTGGCGCAGCCGGTGTTGACGAGCAGGGCACGGATCTCGTGCCCGCAGGCAAGATGCTCGCGCGCCACGATCACCGGCGCGGCGCAGAAGCGGTTCTGGGTGAACACGCCGGCGACCCGGGCACCCGGGTCGAGCGCCATGACAAGGAGATCCTTGCGGTGCGCCTTGCGGATACCGGCCTCGGCAACACCCAGGCGCACCCCGGCGATCGGCAGCAGCGTCGCGGGATCCGGGGCGGAGAGGTTGACGGGCATGGCGGTGCGGTCAGCTCAGTTTGCCGTGGCACTGCTTGTACTTTTTCCCCGATCCGCACGGGCACGGGTCGTTGCGACCGACCTTCTCGCCGGTACGCACGAACGGCTGTGCCTTCTGATCGGCATTGGCCTCGGCGAGCGCCTCGTCGTAGTCGGCGTGCTGGTAGCGGACGTTCTGCAGATCGGGCGACTGCTCGGCGACGGCTTCCACCTCCTCGGCGGTGCGTACCTGCACGTTCATGAGGATGCGCGTGACCTCGGTCTTGACCTGCTCGAACATTGCCGAGAAGAGCTCGAAGGCCTCGCGCTTGTACTCCTGCTTGGGATTCTTCTGTGCGTAGCCCCTGAGGTGGATGCCCTGCCGCAAATGGTCGAGCGCCGACAGATGCTCGCGCCAATGCGTGTCGAGGCTCTGCAACATCATCGCCCGCTCGTACTGGTGCATGGCCGCGCGGTCGACCAGCGCGACCTTTGCTTCGTAGGTCTCGCCCGCGGCGGCAAGGATGCGGCCGCGCAACTGCTCTTCGTCCAGATCCGGCTCCTGCTGCAGCCATTCCTGGATCGGCAGCTGCAGCTTGAGATCGGCGGCGAGCGCCTTCTCCAGGGCGGGGACGTCCCACTGTTCCTCCAGGCTCTGCGGCGGCACATGCTGGCTCACGAACGTGTCGACGACGTCGTTGCGCCACTCCGTGAGCGTTTCGGTCACGTCGCTCGACTCGAGCAACTGGTTGCGGTCGGCGTAGACGATCCGCCGCTGCTCGTTCGAGACGTCGTCGTACTCCAGAAGCTGCTTACGGATGTCGAAGTTGCGCGCCTCCACCTTCCGTTGTGCGTTCTCGATCGCGCGCGTCACCCACGGGTGCTCGATCGGCTCGCCTTCCGGCATCTTGAGCTTCTCCATGATCGCCCCGACGCGTTCGGAGGCGAAGATGCGCAGCAGCGGATCTTCGAGCGCCAGGTAGAAGCGGCTCGAACCCCCGTCTCCCTGCCGGCCCGCGCGCCCGCGCAGCTGGTTGTCGACGCGGCGGGATTCGTGGCGCTCGGTGCCGACGATGTGCAGTCCGCCCGCCGCCAGCACCTGCTCGTGCAGCTGCTGCCACTTGGCGCGGATCTCCGCGATGCGCGCCGCCTTCTTCTCGGGCGGCAGCGCCTCGTCGGCCTGCACCTCGGCCACTTCCGGCTCGGGATTGCCGCCGAGGATGATGTCGGTGCCGCGGCCTGCCATGTTGGTGGCAATGGTGATCATCTTCGGTCGCCCGGCCTGCGCGATCACGTGCGCTTCGCGCGCGTGCTGCTTGGCATTCAGCACCTGATGCGGGAGCTTTTCCTTCTCGAGCAGCCGCGAGAGCAGGTCGTTGTTCTCGATCGAGGTCGTGCCGACCAGCACCGGCTGGCCACGTGTGTAGCAGTCCTTGATGTCGGCGATCACCGCCTGGTGCTTTTCCTTGGCGGTGCGGAACACCTGGTCCATGCGATCCTCGCGGATCATGTTGCGGTGGGTGGGGATCACCACCGTCTCCAGGTTGTAGATCTGCTGGAACTCGTAGGCTTCGGTGTCGGCCGTGCCGGTCATGCCCGCGAGTTTCTGGTACATGCGGAAGTAGTTCTGGAACGTGATCGATGCAAGCGTCTGGTTCTCCTTCTGGATCTGCACGCCCTCCTTCGCCTCGACCGCCTGGTGCAGCCCGTCCGACCAGCGCCGTCCCGCCATGAGCCGGCCGGTGAACTCGTCGACGATCACCACCTCTGCGTTCTGCACCACATAGTGCTGATCGCGGAAGTACAGCGCGTGGGCGCGCAGCGATGCATAGAGATAATGCATCAGGCTGATGTTCGCGGCGTCGTAGAGACTGCTCCCGGGTGCGAGCAGCCCCGCCGCGGTCATGAGCTCTTCGGCGCGCTCGTGCCCCGCCTCGGTGAGCAGCACCTGATGCGCCTTTTCGTCCACGTGGAAGTCGCCGGGACCCTCTTCCTCCTGCTGGCGCGCGAGCTTCGGCACCAGGTCGTTGATGCGGTAGTAGAGATCCGTGTTGTCGTCGGCCTGACCGGATATGATGAGCGGGGTGCGCGCTTCGTCGATCAGGATCGAGTCGACTTCGTCGACGATGGCGTAGTTTAGCGGCCGCTGCACGCGCTCGGTGGTCTCGTAGACCATGTTGTCGCGCAGGTAGTCGAAGCCGTATTCGTTGTTCGTGCCGTAGGTGATGTCCGCCGCGTAGGCCTGCTGCTTCTGCTGATGCGGCATCTGCGAGAGGTTGACGCCGACGGTGAGGCCGAGGAAGCGGTAGATCTTGCCCATCCAGTCCGCATCGCGGCTCGCGAGATAGTCGTTCACCGTGATGATGTGGACGCCCTTGCCGGCGAGCGCGTTGAGGTAGCCCGGCAGCGTCGCCACCAGCGTCTTGCCCTCGCCAGTTCGCATCTCGGCGATCTTGCCGTTGTGCAGAACGATGCCGCCGATCAACTGCACGTCGAAATGGCGCATGTCGAGCACGCGCTTGGACGCCTCGCGGACCACCGCGAACGCTTCCGGCAGGAGCGCTTCGAGCGGCGCTCCGTCCGCGACCCGCTGCTTGAATTCGACAGTCTTGGCGGCCAGCGCGGCGTCGGACAAGCCGGCGACCTCGGGCTCGAGCGCGTTGATCACTCGCACCTGCTGCCCATATTCCTTGACCAGGCGCTGGTTGCGGGTGCCGAAAACCTTCTTCAGTATGTTGCCTAGCATCGAATTTTCGAATCGGACCTTAACAGGCTGTTGATGAATGCAAAAGGGGTGAGGAGCCATCGTGCGCTCCTCACCCCCTTGTCCTGATCCCGGCGCGCCTCGCTTGCGGCGTCTGCGGACCGCACGCGCGGCCGGCTCTGTTCCGGCCCCCGATCACGCGACGCCGACAAGACCGCGCCGCGACTTCGACCCTCTGGCGCGTGCGCACGGCGCGCGAGCTGGTTGTTCCCGTGATCGAAGCTGGCCATACTACCACATCGTGGTTGACAGGGCGGCTGCTTCCCTGGCACCTGTTAGTAACATGAGGAATGTCCGGTCCAGGTAACACATGAAATGTCCGGTATAGGGTTGAGCCTCCGAAGGGAGGTGCACCTTGAAGCGGGCGAGCGTGTTACAGGGGATCAGGATGATGCGGTTTGAGGAGATCTATGAACGGTGGACGGAGAGGCGGCTCACGCAGCTCGAGGCAGCGGCGTTGCTGGGGGTGTGTGAACGGCAGTTTCGGCGGCAATGTCGGCGCTACGAGGCCGACGGGTTGGACGGTTTGATCGATCAGCGCATCGGTCAGGTGTCGCATCGGCGCGCCCCGGTCGATGAGGTGATGGCGCTGGTGGCGCAGTACCGTGCGCGTTATGCGGGCTGGACGGTGAAGCACTTCTACACCAAGTACCGGGAACAGGACGGCGCGCGCTCGTACAACTTTGTGCGCCTGGCGCTGCAACGGCAGGCAGTGGTGGTCAAGGCGAAGAAGCGTGGAGCACACCGGCGACGACGCGAGCGCAAGCCGTTGGTAGGCATGCTGCTGCATCAGGACGGCTCACGTCATGAGTGGCTCGCGCGACAGCAGCACGATCTGATCGTCACCCTCGATGACGCCACCGGCGAGATCTATTCCGCTTTCCTGGTCGAGGAGGAAGGCACGCTGAGCAGCTTTCTGGGCGTGGGCGAGATCATTGTCCAGCATGGGCTGTTCAATAGCCTGTACACCGATCGCGCCAGCCACTACTGGCATACCGACAAAGCCGGCGGCAAGGTCGACAAAGCCAACCTCACCCAGTTCGGACGGGCGCTGGCGCAGCTGGGCATCGAGATGATCGCTGCTTACTCGCCGCAAGCACGGGGACGCTCCGAGCGCGCCTTCCGCACGCTCCAGGATCGCTTACCGAAGGAGCTGCAGGCCGCGGGCATCACCACACTGGCGCAGGCCAACCGCTTTCTGCAACGCACCTACCTGCGCGCCTACAACCGCGAGTTCGCGGTGCCGGCCGCCGAGCATGGCTCGGCCTTCGTGCCGTGGGCGGGAACGAACTTGCACGACATCCTGTGCTTGCAAGAGGAGCGGGTCGTACGTCCCGATAACTGTGTGGCCTACCAGAACAAGCTGTTGCAGATTCCTGCCGATCGGCATCGCTGCCATTACGTCAAGGCGAAGGTGCGGGTCCACGAATACCTGAACGGCCAGCTTGCTGTCTTTCACGGACCGCGCTGCCTAGCGCGCTACGACGCCAGTGGCAAGGAACTGAAGTTACCGACGACGAAAAAGGCTGCCTGAGCTCGTCCCGCAGCCTCGATCAAACCGGACATATGTCGTGTTACCAATACCGGACATCTTGACAAGTTACTAACACTGCTTCCCTGGCACCCCGAGGACGACGACAAAACATGACCGATGCGAAAAATCCGCGATTACCTTGGCGCCGGTGACGTCCTGCGTCGCCTGACAGCCGAGGCGCAGCGACTCGCCGAGCTCGATCGTGCCTACCGCCGCGCAGTGCCGCGCCCGCTCGCGCAGGCGAGCGGGGTCGATCATGTGGCCGGCGACACGCTGTACCTGTGGGCCGATGGCGGCGTGGTCGCCGCCAAGTTGCGGCAGCTCGCGCCGATGGTGCGTGCCAGGCTCGGCGGCCTCGCGCCGGAATGTTCCGCGGTCCGGGTGGTGGTGCGAATCGGCGCGGGCGAAACCAGCCGCACGCGGCGAGCGCTGCCGAGGATCGGAGAACGAGGCGCCGAGGCACTGCAGGAACTGGCGGATGCACTGCCGGCCTCGCCGCTCGGGACGGCGCTGGCGAGGTTCGCCGCACACGCGGCGAACCGATCAGAGAACGGGGAGTAGCAGCCGCTCACCCAGCATCAGCAGCCCGACTGCGGCCGCCAACACGGCGCCGAACTTGAAGATCTGCCAGGCAAAGCGCAGCCACCTTCGGTCCCAGGTGACGAAGTAGGCCACTACCGCCACACCGATGATCGCAAGCCCGATCACGGCAATGAAGCGCAGGACCACCATGGCGCTTGCTCGATGGGCGCGGCGCGCGCAGCGCCGTCAGCGGGAGACGGTACGGTTCAGGCGGCGAGCTGGAACTGCTGCTGCAGCGCTTGCGGTGCCACGGCCGCTTCCTCGAAGGTCACGAGCTCCCAGGCGTCCTTGTCTTCCAGCAGCTTGCGCAGGAGCGCATTGTTCAGCGCGTGACCCGACTTGTACGCCGTATAGGCGCCCATGACCGGGTAGCCGAGCAGATACAGGTCACCGATGGCGTCCAGGATCTTGTGCTTCACGAACTCGTTTGCGTAGCGCAGACCGTCCGCATTCAGGATGCGGTACTCGTCCATCACGATCGCGTTGTTAAGACTGCCCCCGAGCGCGAGTCCCTGCGAGCGCATCATCTCGACGTCGGACATGAAGCCGAACGTGCGCGCGCGGCTCACCTCCTTCACGTACGAGCTGGCAGCGAAATCGATCACGACGTGATTGCCGGCGGAATCGAACGCCGGATGGTTGAAGTCGATGCTGAAGTCGAGGCGATACCCCTCGAACGGATCGAAGCGCACGAACTTGTCGTCCTGGCGTACTTCCACCGGCCGCAGCACGCGCACGAAGCGCTTCGCCGCCGGCTGCGCCTCGATCCCCGCCGACTGGACCAGATAAACGAAGGGCGCGCTGCTGCCATCCATGATTGGAATCTCGGGGCCGCTCACATCGACCCGCACGTTGTCCACCCCGAGCCCGGCGAGCGCCGACATCAGGTGTTCCACCGTCGACACCCGCACCCCGTCCTTGACGAGACACGAGGAGAGCCGCGTATCACCGACCGCGTAGGGGGTGGCCTCGATCTCGACGACCGGACGCAGATCGACCCGCCGAAACACGATGCCCGACCCCGGCGCCGCCGGCCCGAGCACGAGCCTCACCTTCTCGCCGGTATGGAGACCGACGCCGGTGGCCGTGACTTCGTGCTGGAGTGTGCGCTGTCTGATCATCGGTGGGACGTGCCCCGTTTTTAAGAAAGGTTTGCATTATACCGCAGCGGCGGGAGTTCGTCGCTCCCGCCGCCGGCCCCGCTCTAGTCCGCCTGCTTGCGCAGGAAGGCCGGAATGTCGAGCAGATCCACGCCCGACTGCTTCATCGCCTCCAAGGTGGCGTCGCGATTGCGGCGGCGCATGACCGCCGGCTGCTCGAGGTCCGCATAATTCACGAGCTCGGTCGGCAGGGCGTCGGTGCCGTTCTTGACCACCAGTGTCACCTGCTGCTTGCCGTCCTTGCGCGCGACCGGCGAGCCCAGCCCGGTCGCGACCATGGTCACCCGCAGGTCGTCCCCGAGGCCTTCGTCGATCACGGTACCGACGATGACCGTGGCGTCGTCCGCCGTGAAGCCGCGGATGGTGTGCATCACCTCGTGCACCTCCTTCATCTTGAGCGCCGCGCTCGCGGTAATGTTCACCAGCACCCCGCGCGCCCCCGACAGGTTCACGTCCTCCAGGAGCGGACTCGCTACCGCCTGCTCGGCGGCAAGCCGCGCGCGACCGGCACCGGACGAACGCGCCGAACCCATCATCGCCATGCCCATCTCGGACATGACCGTCTTCACGTCGGCGAAGTCCACGTTGACCAGACCCGGGCAGCTGATGACCTCCGCGATGCCGGCGACCGCGCCGTGCAGCACCTCGTTCGCCTTGGCGTAGGCGTCGAGCAGGCTGATATCGTCGCCCAGCACCTGCATCAGCTTGTCGTTCGGAATGACGATGAGCGAGTCGACGTGCTCGGAAAGATCGGTCAGGCCCTGCAGCGCGATCCTCTGCCGCCGGCCTTCGAAGGCGAAGGGCTTCGTCACCACTGCCACGGTAAGGATGCCAAGCTCCTTCGCGACCTCCGCCACCACCGGCGCGGCGCCGGTGCCGGTGCCACCGCCCATGCCCGCGGTAAGAAACAGCATGTCGGCGCCGTCGATCAGCTCGGCGATACGGTCGCGATCCTCGATCGCCGACTGCTTGCCGATGTCGGGATTCGCGCCCGCGCCGAGTCCCTTGGTGATCGATGCGCCGAGCTGGATCTGCGTTTGCGCCAGGCTGCGCTTCAATGCCTGCGAGTCGGTGTTGGCGACGATGAACTCGACGCCCTGCACGCCGCGGCCGATCATGTGGTCGACCGCATTGCCCCCGCAGCCTCCCACCCCTACTACCTTGATCACCGCATCCTGCGGCGCCCCATCCACGATCTCGAACATGTCCATAGCCTCCTCTCCGTTGCCGATGAAACCACCCGATTCCGTCGCCGCCCCGATGTGCGACCCTAGTTCCGCCCTTTGCATGTGCCTCCTCTCCTTGACCGACCCATCGCCACGATTTCAGAAATTTCCCTGGAACCAGTTCTTCATTCTTCCCAGGACCGACTGGAACGATCCCGACTGCAGCTTCACGAGCTCCCGCCGCTGCTGTTGTTGCATGCCGATGAGGAGCAGACCGACGCCGGTGGAGAAGCGGGGGTTGCGTACCACCTCCGCGAGTCCGCCCTTGTAGTCGGGAATGCCCAAACGCACCGGCATGTGGAAAACTTCTTCCCCAAGCTCCACCATGCCCTGCATCAGACTGCAGCCGCCGGTGATCACCACTCCCGACGACAGCAGGTCCTCGAAGCCGCTGCGGCGCAATTCCGCCTGCACCAGCGAGTAGAGTTCCTCGACCCGCGGCTCGATGACTTCCGCCAGGGTCTGACGCGACATCTGCCGCGGCCCGCGCTCGCCCACGCCCGGGACCTCGATCATCTGCTGCGCATCGGCGAGCTGGCGCAGCGCGCAGCCGTAGGCGCGCTTCAGGTCCTCGGCGTCCTTGGTCGGGGTGCGCAGCGCCATCGCGATGTCGTTCGTGATCTGGTCGCCCGCGATCGGGATCACGGCGGTGTGCCGGATCGCGCCCTCCGAGAACACCGCGACATCGGTAGTGCCGCCCCCGATGTCCACCAGGCACACGCCCAGATCCTTCTCGTCCTCGGACAGCACGGCGGTTGCCGACGCGAGCGGCTGCAGGATGAGATCGCGCACCTCGAGCCCGCACCGCCGCACGCATTTCATGATGTTCTGCGCGGCGGACACGGCACCGGTCACGATGTGCACCTTGACCTCGAGGCGCACCCCGCTCATGCCGAGCGGCTCGCGCACGTCCTCCTGGCCGTCGATGATGAATTCCTGATTCAGGATGTGGAGGATCTGCTGGTCGGTCGGGATCGAGACCGCCTTCGCGGTTTCGATCACCCGATCCACGTCCATCTGCGTGACCTCCTTGTCCTTGATCGCCACCATGCCGTGCGAGTTGAAGCCCTTGATGTGGCTGCCCGCGATCCCGGTGTAGACGTCGCGGATCTTGCAGTCGGCCATCAGCTCCGCCTCTTCCAGCGCGCGCTGGATGGCGCCCACGGTGGAGTCGATGTTCACCACCACACCCTTCTTGAGACCGCGCGAGGCATGGCTGCCCATGCCGATGATCTCGAGATACCCGTCCGGCGTGATCTCGCCCACGATGGCCGCGATCTTCGCGGTGCCGATGTCGAGACCGACGATGAGGTTCTTCCCTTCCCTTGCCTTGGTCATGGACTGCCCGTTTGCTAGCTTTTCGATTTCCCGTCGCGACCGCGCGCTTCCGGCATGCGGATCGCGAAGCCGTTGCCGTAACGCAGGTCGACGTGCACGACGGCGGGCGGCAGGCGCCCGATGGTGCGGTCGTAAACCATCACGAAGCGCGCGAGCCGCGCGTCCATGTCCGACCGCCCCAGTTCGAGCGTGAGCCCGTCGTCGAGCTTCAACTGCCACGCCGCACGCGCCGACAGCGTGAGGTGTGCGATGCGGCGCTCGAGCGGCGCAAGCCGCGCCGTGAACTGGTGATACCTGCGCGCCATCTCGTCGGCCTGATCGGATGGTCCGGCAAAGGTCGGCAGCGTCTCGTCGTCGGTCGCCGCCTGGAACACCTCGCCGTGCGTGTTCACGAGCGCCGTGTCGCCCCAGCGCGCGAGTGCGACGTGCTCCTCGACCTCGAGTTCGAGACGGGCCGGCCAGCGCCGGCGCACTTCCACCCGCCGCACCCACGGCAGCTTCTCGAACTGCCGGCGCGCGCCTTCGAGATCGAGCGTGAAGAACGTGCCGCGCACCGCATGCCGCGCCACCGCCGCGAGCTGTTCCGCGGTCACGTGTTCGAGCTGCCCCGCCACCTCGACCTCGCGCACCGCGAATTCGGGCAGGCGCGCGACGTGCAGGGCGATGACCGCGAGCACGGCGGTCACCGCCGCGGCGAACAGCAGATTCGCGACGCGGTTCAGGAGGCGCGCGTCATGCCACATCGGTATCGCCTCCGCGCGCGCGGGATGCCCGGCTCATCGCGCCTGCTCCAGGATCGCCAGCACCAGGTCCTCGAAGCTGTACCCCGCGGCGCGCGCGGCCATCGGTACCAGCGAGTGGTCGGTCATGCCCGGGATCGTGTTGACTTCGAGGAAGAACGGATTCCCGGCGCGATCCAGCATCAGGTCGACGCGCCCGCAGCCACGGCAGCCGGGTGCCGCGAACGCCTTCAACACGAGTTGCTGGAGGTCGTTCTCCTGCGCCTCGGGCAGCCCCGACGGCAGGATGTAGCGCGTCGAGTCGACCAGATACTTCGCCTCGTAGTCATAGAACGTGCGCGGCGTCTCGAGCCGGATGAGCGGCAGCGGCGTGCTGCCGAGGACCGCGGCGGTGAGCTCCGTGCCCTCGATGAACTGCTCGCCGATGATGACTTCGTCGTACTGCGCGGCGTGCTCGTAGGCGCGCGCCAGATCCTCCGCGCGCGTCACCTTGCTCATGCCGATGCTCGATCCTTCGCACACCGGCTTCACCATGATCGGCAGCCCCAGCGTCCGCGCCGCCGCCGCGAAGTCGGTCGCCGCTTCCAGGCGCACCCAGCGCGGGGTCGGGATGCCCGATGCCTCCCACAGCAGTTTCGTGCGCAGCTTGTCCATCGCGATGGCGCTCGCGAGCACGCCGCTCCCGGTGTAGGGGATGCCCAGCCACTCGAGGACGCCCTGGATCGTGCCGTCCTCGCCGAAGCGGCCGTGCAGCACGATGAACGCGCGATCGAAGCCGCCGGCGATGAGTTCCGGCAGACCCTGATCCCGCGGGTCGAACTCGTGCGCGTCGACGCCCCGCGACTTGAGCGCCTCGAGCACGCGCGACCCGCTCTTGAGCGATACCTCGCGCTCGGCGGAACGCCCGCCGAAGAGCACCACCACCTTCCCGAATTGCTTCACGTCCATGTGTCGTTACGCCTCGCCGACAATCCATACTTCCCGCACCAGCGCGATCCCGGTGGCGCGTTCCACCGTCTCCTGCACGCGCGCGATCACGCTCTCCACGTCCGCTGCCGCCGCGTTGCCCAGGTTCACGATGAAGTTCGCGTGCTTGGTCGAGACCTGCGCACCGCCCACCGTGTAGCCTTTGAGCCCGCACGCTTCGATCAGCCGCGCCGCGTGATCGCCGGGCGGGTTGCGGAACACCGAACCCGCGTTCGGCTGGTTCAGCGGTTGGCTCGCGATGCGCCGCGTGAGCAGTTCGCGCACGCGCCGTCTCGCCGTCTCGCCATCGCCCGGCGCGAACCGCAGCCATGCCGCCGCGAACCATTCGTCGTGGCCGTTACCGCGGCGCCGGCAATGGCGATAGCCGATCTCGTAATCGCTCGCCTGCCGCTCGCGCACGCGAGCGCCGCGATCGAGCGTGAGCACGCGGTCCACCACGTTCCAGGTCTCGCCGCCATAGCACCCGGCGTTCATCGCCAGCGCGCCGCCGACCGTGCCGGGGATTCCGGCGAGGAACTCGGCACCCTCGAAACCGTGGTTCGCGGCAAAGCGAGCCACCTTCGGGCTCGCCACCCCCGCCTCGGCGTAGATGAGCGGCCGACCGTCCCGACCTTCGTCCAGACGCAGCGCCTTCAGTCCCTGGTGCATGAACACCACCGTGCCGCGAATGCCGCCGTCACGCACGAGGAGGTTGCTCCCGAGGCCGACCATGAACACCGGTTCGGCCGGCGGCAGACCTGCGAGGAACACCCGCAGAT
Source organism: Burkholderiales bacterium (assembly GCA_016791285.1). Next base: position 19,903 of record JAEUMX010000277.1, on the reverse strand, counting down.
CCTCGAGATCGGCCGGGAGGTAGGCACGATCCGCCGGGCCGCCGACGCGCCAGCTCGTGTGCCGGCTCATCGGTTCGTCGCGCAGCAGTTGCCCGCGCAGAGCGCCGGCGAGAATCGCGATCGGCTCGACCATGTTCATTCCCGTCCGCCCCTGCCGCCCTGCTCGGCCGCGAGCTTCGCCGGCACGCCGCCGATGGACCCCGCGCCCATGACGAGCACCACGTCGTCCGGCTTCGCCACCGACAGGATGGCCGACGGCAGCTCGCCCACCTGTTCGACGAAGATCGGCTCGGTGCGACCCTGCACCCGCACCGCGCGCGAGAGCGCGCGGGCATCCGCTGCGACGATCGGCGCCTCGCCGGCCGGGTAGACCTCGGTCAGCAGCACGACGTCGACGGTCGACAGCACGCGCACGAAATCCTCGAAGCAATCGCGCGTGCGCGTGTAGCGATGGGGCTGGAACGCGAGCACGAGCCGCCGCCCGGGGAACGCGCCGCGCACCGCGTCCAGCGTCGCCGCCATCTCCGCCGGGTGGTGGCCGTAATCGTCGATCAGCGCGAAGGTGCCGCCGCCCGGCAGCGGCAGGTCGCCGTAGCGCTCGAAGCGCCGCCCGACCCCGCCAAACTCCGCGAGCGCCTTGACGATGGCCGCATCGGGCGCCCCCACCTCCATGCCGACGGCAATCGCAGCCAGCGCGTTCTGCACGTTGTGCACGCCGGGCAGGTTGAGCGTGATGGACAGATCCGGACCTTCGCGCACGCCGCCCGGCGCCGCGTGCCGCACCACCCGAAAGCGCATGCGGCCGCCCTCGTGGCGCACGTCGACGGCGCGGATCTGCGCCGCCTCGCTCATGCCGTAGCTGGTGATCGGCTTGGTGATGAAGGGCAGGATCGAGCGCACCTGCGGATCGTCCACGCACAGCACCGCCATGCCGTAAAAGGGCAGGCGCTGGATGAAATCGGCGAACGCCTGTCGCAGGCGCGCGAAATCGTGGCCGTAGGTCTCCATGTGATCGGCATCGATGTTCGTCACCACCGCGAGCACCGGCTGCAGGTACAGGAACGTCGCGTCGGATTCGTCGGCCTCGGCGACGATGAACTCGCCCTGGCCGAGCTTGGCGTGACTGCCCGCCGCTTCCAGCCGCCCGCCGATGACGAAGGTGGGATCCATGCCCGCCTCCGCCAGCACGCTCGCGATGAGACTCGTGGTGGTGGTCTTGCCGTGGGTGCCGGCGATCGCGATGCCTTGCTTCAGGCGCATCAGCTCCGCCAGCATCAGCGCGCGCGGCACCACCGGAATGCGCTTCGCGCGCGCCGCCCCGACTTCGGGATTCTCGGACCGCACCGCGGTCGACGTGACGACCACGTCGGCGCGCTTCATGTGGTCGGCATCATGGCCGTGGAACACCTGCGCCCCCATCGCGCTCAACCGGCGCGTGGCGGGGCTGTCCGCGAGGTCCGATCCGCTCACCTCGTAGCCCAGGTTAAGCAGGACCTCGGCGATGCCGCTCATGCCGGCGCCGCCGATGCCCACGAAGTGGATGCGTTTGACCTTGTGCTTCACGGCGCAAGCTCCACGCAGCCGTCGGCCACGACTTTCGCCGCATCGGGCTTCGCGAGCTGGCGCGCCTTGATCGCCATCTCGAGCAGCTGCCTGCGGTCGAGCGAGCGCAGCAGCGCCGCGAGTCGCTCCGGCGTGAGCTCCGGCTGCGGCACCAGCACGGCGGCCCCGCGCTCCGACAGAAATTTCGCGTTCGCCGTCTGGTGGTCGTCGGTAGCGAACGGGAAGGGCACGAGAATGCTTGCGACGCCGGCGCAGGCGAGCTCGGCCACGGTGGTCGCCCCCGACCTGCAGACGACGAGATCGGCCTGCGCGTACCGCCGCGCCATGTCGTCCACGAAGGGCAGCAGCTCCCCGGCAACGCCGGCCTCTGCGTAGTGCTGCCGGAGCGCCTCGATGTGCTTCACCCCGGCCTGATGGGTCACCGTGGGGCGCTCGGCTTCCGGCAGCAGCGCGAGCGCCCGCGGCACCGCCGCGTTCAGCGCCTGCGCCCCGAGACTGCCGCCGACCACGAAGAGCCGCAGCGGACCGGCGCGACCCGTGAAGCGCTCGGCCGGCGGCGCCACGGCCGCGATCTCGGCGCGCACCGGGTTGCCGCTCCAGTGCGACTTGCGCAGCGCCCCGGGAAAGGCTGCGTAGGCGCGATCGGCCACCTGTGCGAGCACCCTGTTCGCAAGCCCCGGAATGGCGTTCTGCTCGTGGATCACGAACGGGCGGTTCAGGAACGACGCCATCATCCCGCCCGGAAAGGCTGCGAAGCCGCCCATGCCGAGCACGATGTCGGGCCGCACACGGAAGATCACGCGTGCGCTCTGCCAGAACGCCACGAGCAGCGCGAGCGGCAGCAGGGCCCAGCGCAGCAAGCCCTTGCCGCGCACGCCGCGAAAGCGGATCGTCTCCATGGCGAAACCGTGCTGCGGCACGAGTGTTGTCTCCATGCCGCCTTCCGCGCCCAGCCACACCACGTTCCAGCCGCGGCCGCGCATCTCCTCGGCGACCGCCAACGCTGGGAAGACATGTCCGCCCGTGCCGCCCGCCATGATCAGGATCGTCCTCGCCACGACTCGCTCGTGTGCCTCACGCTGTCCGCCTCACCCCTCACGCCTCACCCCTCACGCCTCTCGCCTCACGCCAGACCTGCTCCGCCCTCCCATCAGCTGCCGCACCTCGTAGTCGACGCGCAGCAGGATGGCGAGCGCGACGCAGTTGGCCATCAGCCCGCTGCCGCCGAACGAGAGCAGCGGCAGCGTCAGCCCCTTGGTCGGCAGCAACCCCATGTTCACGCCCATGTTGATGACGGCCTGCACCGAGAGCCAAAGCCCGATGCCCTGCGCCACCAGGGCGGAGTAATAGCGCTCGATGCTCGCCGCGCGGTTGCCGATGGCAAAGGCACGCATCGCGAGCAGCGCGAAGAGCGCGATCACCGTCGCGGTCCCGAGGAAGCCGAGTTCCTCGCCGATCACCGCGAGCAGAAAATCGGTGTGCGCCTCCGGCAGATAGAAGAGCTTCTCCACACTGCTGCCCAGACCCACCCCGAGCCATTCGCCGCGCCCGAACGCGATGAGCGCGTGGGAGAGCTGGTAGCCCTTGCCGTAGGGGTCCGCCCACGGGTCCAGGAAGGCCCAGATGCGCTGCATGCGATAGGGCGAAGTCACGATCAGCACGACGAATCCCACGGCGAGCATCGCGATCAGCCCGACGAAGAGCCGCCAGTTCATCCCGCCCAGAAAGAGAATGCCCATGGCGATCAGCGTGATCACCGCGAACGCACCGAAGTCCGGCTCCAGCAGCAGCAGACAGCCGGTCGCGAGCATCACCAGGAACATCGGCGCGAACCCCTTGCGCAGGCTCGCCATGTGCGCCGCCTTGCGCACCGTGTAGTCCGCCGCGTAGAGGACGACTGCGAGCTTCATCAGCTCGGAGGGCTGCAGGTTCACGATGCCTAGCGGCAGCCAGCGCCGCGCGCCGTTCACCTCGCGGCCCACGCCCGGAATCAGCACCAGGACGAGGAGCGCCGCGGCGCACAGGAAGCAGTAGGGCGCGACGCGCTGCCAGGTGGCGAGCGGGATCTGGTAGGCGACGACGCCCACGGCGAACCCGACCCCGAGGAACAGTGCCTGCCGCAGCAGAAAATAGCTCGCCTGGTAGCTCGTGTACTTGCTCGCCTCCGCCGTCGCGATGGAGGACGAGTAGACCATCACCAGTCCGATGAGCAGCAGCGCGAGCGCCGACCACACGAGCGCCGGATCGTGCTCGGCCATGGGTGCGGTCTGCTTCCAGCCGGTGATGGAGGGCGCGCCGGCATTCACGACCGCGACTCCAGCGCACGCACCGCGGCCACGAACACTGCGGCCCGATGCTCGTAGTTGCGGAACATGTCGAAGCTCGCGCAGGCCGGCGAGAGCAGCACCGCATCGCCCGGCTGCGCCGCCTCGAACGCGCGCTCGACGGCTTCCGGCAGGGTCGTCGCCGTCAGCATGGGTACGCTGCCGCCTGCCAGCGCCCGTCCGATCGCGGGGCCGTCGCGGCCGATCAGCACGACCGCGCGCGCATGCGCAGCCACTGCCGCGGCGAGCGGCGCGAAGTCCTGCCCCTTGCCGTCGCCGCCCGCGATCAGCACCGATGGCCGGCCCATGCCCGTGAGCGCCGCCACGGTGGCGCCGACGTTGGTGCCCTTCGAGTCGTCGACGAAGACCACGCCGCGGATCTCGGCCACGCGCTCGACCCGGTGCGGCAGCCCGCTGAAGGCGCGCAGACCGTCGATCAGCGGCGGATAGGGCAGGTCGATGGCGCGGCACAGCGCGAGCGCAGCGAGCGCGTTGGCCGCGTTCTGCAGGCCCGTCACGCGCAGTGCGTCGACCGGCAGGAAGCGATCGCCATTCTCCGCGAGCCAGGCGCGCCCGGCCCGCTCGGCGATGCCCCAATCGCCCCTGCGCTCGGGCTCGCCCAGGCCGAAGGTGAAGGCACGGCGGGCGGGCTGGCGCATGCTGCGGCTGTACGGGTCATCGCGGTTCACGATCTGAATGCCGGTGCCGTGGAAGACGCGCGCCTTCGCGGCGGCGTAGTCCTCCATGCCGTGATAGCGGTCGCAGTGGTCCTGCGTGATGTTCAGCACGACCGCGGCAGCGGCGTTCAGGCTGTACGTGGTCTCGAGCTGAAAGCTGGAGAGCTCGATCACCCAGACGTCGGGCAGCGTGCCGGCGTCTTCGCGCGCCATCAGCGCATCCAGCACCGGCGGCGCGATGTTGCCGGCCACGCAGGCGTCGAGCCCCGCCGCGCGGCAAAGCGCCCCGGTCATTGCGGTGACGGTGGTCTTGCCGTTGGTGCCGGTGATGGCGAGGATGCGCGGACGCGCCTGCGCCTGAACGGCCTGCGCGAACAGCTCGACATCGCCCCACACCGGGACACCGCGCGCGCGGGCACGGGCGATCGCCGGTTCCCGCACGGCAATGCCGGGACTGATCGCGATCAGCTCGGCCGCCTCGAAGCTCGAGTCGCGCCACGCACCGGTGTCGAGAATCGCCTGCGGCAACGCGCGCGCGAGCTCCGCCGCGCGCGGCGGAGCAGCGCGCGTATCGGCCACGCGCACGGCTGCGCCGCGCCGCGCGAGCCAGCGCGCCATCGACAGGCCCGTGTCACCGAGCCCGAGCACCAATGCCTTTTTTCCGTTCAGCTCCAATCGCCCCGTCCTGACTGCCCAGCCAAAGCGCCGCGCCTCGAATCCCGCGCCCATCACCGCAGCTTCAGCGTCGAGAGCCCGATCAGCACCAGGATCATGCTGATGATCCAGAAGCGCACCACGACCTGGTTTTCTTTCCAGCCCTTGAGCTCGAAGTGGTGGTGCAGCGGCGCCATGCGGAAGATGCGCTTGCCGGTGAGCTTGAACGACGCGACCTGCAGCACCACCGAGAGCGTCTCCACGACGAACACGCCGCCCATCACCAGGAGCACGATCTCCTGCCGCACGATGACCGCCATCACGCCGAGCGCCGCGCCGAGCGCGAGCGCGCCGACATCGCCCATGAAGACTTCCGCCGGATACGCGTTGAACCAGAGGAAGCCGAGCCCCGCCCCCGCGATCGCCGCGCACACCACGGTGAGCTCGCCGGCGCCGGGAATGTGCGGGAAGCCGAGATACTTGGAGAACACCATGTTGCCGGTGACATAGGCGAACACGCCCAGGCCCACGGCGACCATCACGGTGGGCATGATGGCGAGCCCGTCCAGCCCATCGGTGAGGTTGACGGCGTTGCTGCTGCCGACGATGACGAAATAGGTGAGCGTGACGAACCCGATCGCGCCCAGCGGGTACGCGATGTTCTTGAAGAACGGCACGATGAACTCCGTCTGCGCCGGCAGGTTGGTGCTGAAGGCGAGAAAGAGCGCGGCGCCAAGGCCGATCAGCGACTGCCAGAAGTACTTCGCGCGCGCCGACAGACCCTTCGGATTGCGGTGCACGACCTTGCGATAGTCGTCGATCCAGCCGATGGCGCCGAAGCCGAGCGTCACCCCCAGCACCACCCAGATGAACCGGTTCGCGGGATCGCCCCACAGCAGTGTGGTGATCGCGATGGCGACCAGGATCAGCGCCCCGCCCATGGTCGGCGTGCCGGCCTTGGCGAGGTGGGTCTGGGGACCGTCGTCGCGCACCGACTGCCCGATCTTGTACGCCGTCAGCTGGCGGATCATTGCCGGGCCGACGATGAAGGAGATGCCGAGCGAAGTGAGCGCCGCCAGCACCGCCCGCAGCGTGATGTAGGAGAACACGTTGAAGGCACGCACGTCCTGTCCGATCCATTCGGCAAGCAGCAACAGCATCGCTAGGGCTCCGCGCGGTGGTCCGGTACCGACGGCGCGGTGAGCGCCGCCACCGCGCGCTCCATCTGCATGAAGCGCGAGCCCTTGACGAGCACGGTCACCTGCGGCCCGAGCTCGGGGCGCACGGCGCTCACCAGCGCCTGCAGACTGTCGCAGTGATGCGCTCCGGCGCCGAACGCCGCGACCGCGTGCGCCGAGAGCGAACCGAGCGCGAAGAGCGTGTCGATCCCTGCGGCCTTTGCGAACGCGCCGACCTCGGCATGCAGCGCGGGCGCATCCGGGCCGAGCTCGCCCATGTCGCCCAGCACCAGCAGGCGGCGGCCGGGCGCGGCCGCCAGCACCGAGATCGCGGCCGCCACGGAATCGGGATTGGCGTTGTAGGTGTCGTCGATGAGGCGCGCGCCGGCCGCGCCCGCCTTCGGCTGCAGACGGCCCTTCACGCCGCGGTAGCCAGCAAGCCCGGCGACGATCGCATCGATGCCGATCTCCAGGGCAACCGCCGCCGCGGCTGCGGCGAGCGCGTTGCGCGCGTTGTGCTCGCCGGCCACCGCAATGTCCACGGTGCCGCGGCCGCGGGGCGTATCGAGCACGAGCGCGCTGCCGTCGGCGCGCAGCGCGCACTTGCCGTGCACGTCCGCCTGCCGGTCCAGCGCGAAGGAAATCTGACGGCAGGCGCCTGCGGCCTTGTGCCACAGGGGTGCGAAATGGTCGTCCGCGTTGATCACCGCCGTGCCTTCGGGTTTGAGGCCCGCGAAGATCTCCGCTTTCGCCTGCGCGATTGCCTGCCGCGAGCCCAGGTTCTCCAGGTGCGCGGTTCCGGCGTTGTTGATGAGCGCCACATCGGGGCGCGCGAGCGTCGACAGATAGCGGATCTCGCCGGCGTGGTTCATCCCCATTTCCACGACCGCGTAGTGGTGCGCCGGCGCGAGGCCCAGCAGCGTGAGCGGCACGCCGATGTCGTTGTTGAGATTGCCGATGGTCGCGAGCACGCGGTCCGCGCCTCCGGCGGCGACGCCGAGGATGGCGGCGATCATCTCCTTGACCGTGGTCTTGCCGTTGCTGCCCGTCAACGCCAGCAGCGGATTGGCGTAGCGGCCGCGCCAGTAGGCGCCGAGCCGGCCGAGCGCGAGCCGCGCATCATCGACCGGCAGGAGCCGATCGCGCGCCACCCGTGCCAGCCGGTCGAGCGCGCCGCGGCCCACCACCGCGGCCAGCGCGCCCTTCGCGAGCGCTTCGGGCACGAACTGCGCGCCGTCGAAGCGGCTGCCATGCAGGGCGAAGAAGAGCTCACCGCTTGCCACCGTGCGCGTGTCGGTCGAAACCCGCGCGAACGGCGCGTCGCGTCCGGCGAACTGCGCCTGCATCGCGCGCGCCGCCTCGCTCAGGGTCATGACGGATACGCTCACGTCCCCACCCCGCCGTCGTCGAGCGCGACCCGCGCGACTTCCGCATCGCTGAAGGGCAGCCGTTCGCTGCCGATCTCCTGGTAGGGCTCGTGTCCCTTGCCGGCGATCAGCACGATGTCGCCCGGTCGCGCGCGCCCGATGCCTTCGGCGATGGCGCTCGCGCGATCCTCGATCACGTGGTAGTTCGCGCGCGCGCCGGCGATGATCTGCTCGATGATCGCGCGCGGGTCCTCGCGGCGCGGATTGTCGCTGGTGACGATCACCTCGTGCGCGAGACGGGTCGCCACTTCCCCCATCAACGGCCGCTTGCCGGCATCGCGGTCGCCGCCGCAGCCGAAGATGCAGAAGAGGCGAGCGCCGGGCTCGGCGCGCTGCGCCCTGGGCAGGAGCTCGCGCAGCGTGCCCAGTACCTTCTCCAGTGCATCCGGCGTGTGCGCATAGTCGACGACCACGAGCGGACGCCCGTTGCCGCCCAGGCGCTGGACGCGACCGGGAATCTGGCCGACCCTGGCGAGCGCCGCCACGGCCTGCGCGAGCGGCACGTCCGAGGCAAGCAGGACGGCGAGGCAGCCGAGCAGGTTCGCTGCGTTGAAGCGCCCGAGGTGCGGACTCTCGAGCCGGGCGCGACCCCAGGGACTCGTGACGTCGAAGCCGATGCCGGCCTCCGCGACGCTCAACTTGCTGCCGCGTATCCGCCACACCGTGCGCGGCGCGCCGATCCCGCGCCGGAAGCCGTAGCCGATCACGCCTACCTTCCTGGACGCGAGTTGCGCGGCGAGCGCGACGCCGAAGTCGTCGTCCAGGTTCAGGACGGCGTGCTTGAGCGTGGGAAAGCGGAAGAGCTTCGCCTTCGCCGTCCGGTACCGGCGCATCGTCGTGTGATAGTCGAGGTGGTCGCGGGTCAGGTTCGTCAGCATCGCGACGTCGAACTCGGTGCCGTTCACGCGCCCCTGCTCGAGCCCGTGCGACGACACTTCCATCGCCACGCCCTGGGCGCCGCGCGCCACGAAGTCCGCGCACAGCGCCTGCAGCGCGATGGCATCCGGCGTGGTGTGGGTGGCGGTGTCGAGCGCGCCCGTAAAGCCATTGCCCAGCGTGCCGATGACGCCGGTGCGCCGCCCGCAGCGGGTGAGCGACTGGGCGAGCCAGTGGCTGCAGGAAGTCTTGCCGTTGGTGCCGGTCACGCCCACCATCCACAACGCACGCGATGGGTGGCCGTTGAGCGCCGCGGCGAGCTCGCCGATGCGGGCCTGGAGCCGCGGGATGCCGAGATTGGGGACCCGCCAGTCGCGACGCCAGCCAAACCCGTCGGCGTCCCAGAGGACGGATGCAGCTCCGGACGCGAGCGCCTGCGGGATGAAGTCGCGGCCGTCGTGCCGGGTGCCCGGACACGCGACGAAGGTGTCGCCGCGCCGTACCCGGCGGCTGTCAGCCTCCAGCCGGGTCACAGGCATGCCGAGTGCGGCCAGCGCCGCCGGATCGAGCCGACGCGGGGCGCTCATCGTCGCGCGCGGCCTCACACTTCCTCCCGGATTTCCGGCGCGTCGAGCGGCGAGCCGAGGGCCTCCGGAGCGTCCGGAGGCACGGCGAGCAGCCGCAGCGCCCCCGTCATCACGCTGCTGAACACCGGCGCCGCGACCACGCCGCCGTAGTACGCACCCGCGCGCGGTTCGTCGATCATCACGGCGACGATGAGGCGCGGATCGGAGGCCGGCGCGAACCCGACAAACGAGGAGACGTACTTGTCGGGCGCATAGCCGCCGTTCTCGAGCTTGTGCGCCGTGCCGGTCTTGCCGGCAACGCGGTATCCCGTAACCTGTGCTTTCGGCGCCGTTCCACCCGGCTGGGTCGCCATCTCGAGCATGCGGCGCACGGCGAGCGCCGCTGCCGGCGCCACCACGCGCTGGGGCGCGGGCGGTGTGCCGGTACGCAGCACGGTGACCGGCATCAATTCGCCGTCGCTGGTGAAGATGGAATAGGCACGCGCCAGTTGCAGCAGGTTGACCGAGATGCCGTGGCCATAGGACAGGGTCGCCTGCTCGATCGGCTTCCAGCTCGAGTGGCCGCGCAGCCGCCCCGCGACCTCGCCCGGCAGCCCGCTTTGCGGCAGCGTGCCGAAGCCCACGCCGGAGAGCATCGCCCACAGCTTGTCCTTCGGCAGCGCGAGCGCCATCTTCGCGGCGCCGACGTTGGACGACTTCTGGATCACCTGTGCCACCGTGAGCGCGCCGTTGGGGTGCGCGTCGTGTATGGTCTGGCGGCCGATCTCGAGCCGGCCGGGCGCCGTCTGGATGACGGTATCGGGCGTGTAGAGGCCGCTCGCCAGCGCCGCCGCGGCGGTAAACGGCTTGAGCGTCGAGCCCGGCTCGAAGAGGTCGGTGACGGCACGGTTGCGGTAGCGCGCCGGATCCCGCGTCTCGCGGCTGTTCGGGTTGTAGCTCGGGTAGTTGGCCAGCGCGAGCACTTCGCCGTTCTTGGCGTCGAGCACGACGATGCCGCCGGCGCGCGCCTTGTTGGCGAGCACTGCGCTCTTCAGCTCACGGTACGCGAGGTACTGGATCTTGCTGTCGATGGACAGCCTGAGATCGCGTCCTTCCTGCGGCGCGCGGATTCCTTCCACGTCTTCGACGATATGGCCGAGGCGGTCCCTGATCACGCGCCGGCTGCCCGGCTTGCCCGCGAGCCACTGCTGCTGCGTGAGCTCGAGCCCCTCCTGTCCGGTTTCGTCGACGCTGGTGAAGCCGACGAGGTGCGAAGCGACTTCGCCCGCCGGGTAGTAACGCCGGTACTCGCGCTGCAGAAAGACGCCCGGCAGATGCAGGCGCATCGCTTTCGCCGCCTCGTCCGGCGGCATCTGCCGGCGCAGATACACGAACTCGCGGCTCTTGTCTTCGAGACGCTTGCGCAACTCGTCGGCCGAGAGCCCGAGCAGCCTGGCCAGTTGTCGCTCCTGCTCCGGCGTTGCCCGCACGTCATCGGGGCTCGCCCACACCGATTCGACCGCGGTGCTCACGGCGAGCGGCTCGCCATGGCGGTCGGTGATGATGCCGCGGTGGGCGGTGATCTCGAGCACGCGACCATAGCGCGCCTCGCCCCGCTCGCGCAGAAAGTCGTTGTTGAGGCCCTGCAGATAGACCGCGCGGCCCAGGAGCACGGCGAAGCCCGCGAGCAGCAGCATCAACATCACCCGCGAGCGCCAGGCGGGGAGCAGCAGCCGCAGGGCGGGGTTGGCGGCAGGATTCACGGTGCCGCGCGGGCGACGTTCGTTGCGAGCGGCACGACCTGCACCTTCGACGGATGCGGGGCGCGCATCTGCAGCCGGTCGGCGGCGAGCTTCTCGACGCGGGCGTGCATCGCCCACGTGCTCTGTTCGAGCTGCAGCTGTCCCCACTCGATCTCGAGGCTGCGGGTGACGTCCTGCTCGTGCTCGAACTCGACGAAGAGCTTGCGCGCATGGTGCTGGCTCGTCACCACGCCGAGTGCGCACAGCACGGCGATGACCGATAGCAGAACGTTGAAGCGACTCACGCTGCCGCCGTGCGCTCGGCGACGCGCAGCACGGCACTGCGCGCACGCGGGTTGACCGCCACTTCCGGCGCCGCTGCCCGCACCGGCTTGCCGATGGCGACGAGGCGCGGCGGCGGCATCTCGGCCGCGCGCAGCGGCAGGCGATCCGGAATCGCGCCGGGACGCGAGGCGTCACGAATGAAGCGCTTCACGATCCGATCCTCGAGGGAATGGAAGCTCACCACCACGAGGCGGCCGCCAGTCGCAAGCAGATCGAGGCTGCGTGCTAGCACGCGCGACAGCTCCTCGAGCTCCTGGTTGACGTGGATCCGGAGAGCCTGGAACGTACGCGTCGCCGGATCTTGGTGAGGTTCACGCGTGCGGACGGCCGCTGCGACGAGCGCGGCCAGCTCGCGGGTTGTGCGAAGAGGCTCCCGCGCTCGAGCCGCAACAATCGCTCTTGCAATCTGTTTAGCAAACCGTTCTTCGCCATAGTCTCTGATCACCTGTCCGATTTCGCTCTCCGCAGCGCGCGCCAGAAACTGCGCCGCGCTCTCCCCCGTGGCGGGGTCCATTCGCATGTCGAGCGGCCCATCCACCCGAAAGCTGAATCCGCGCTCGGCCTGCTCGAGCTGCGGCGACGACACGCCCAGGTCGAGCAGCATGCCGTCGACACGTTCGACCCCGTGGCTCGCCAGCACCTCTCCCACCCGGGAGAAGGGGCTGTGCACGAGCACAAGACGCGGGTCCGCGAGCGTGCGTCCGGCCGCGATCGCCTGCGGATCGCGGTCCAGCGCATAGAGCCGACCGGCTGGTTCGAGGCGCGCCAGGATCGCCCGGCTGTGTCCACCGCGTCCGAACGTGCAATCGACGTAGCAGCCGTCGGGGCGCACACGCAGCGCCTCGACTGCCTCGTCGCGCAGCACCGTGATGTGCGCATCGGCAGTCATCGCTCACGAGATCGCCTCGGGGCAGCGTTTGGCTCGGGTTCCGCAGCCAGCCGTCACAGTGCAAAGTCCTCCATCCCAGGCGGCAGTGACTGCTCCGGCTGTCCCGTGATCTCCTCCAGCTGCCGCTCCCACGCCTCGAATGCCCAGATCTCGAAGTGGCTGCCCTGGCCGACCATCATCACGCGCTTGTCGAGCCGCGCGAAGCCGCGCAACTCGGGGGACACGAGCACGCGCCCGGCGCCGTCGAGCTCCACGTCCTCGGCGAAACCGACGAGCAGCCGCTTCCACTTGCTGGCCAGTGTGTTGAAGCTGGGGAAACCCATGACCTTCGTACGCACCGGTTCCCACGCGGGACCGGGATAGAGGAGCAGACAGCCTTCGGGGTGCGCCGTGAGCACGAGCTTGCCGCCCGCGTCGCGCGTGAGCGCCTCGCGATGACGCGTCGGGACAGCGATTCGCCCCTTCGCATCCATGTTGAGGGCCGCCGCACCCTGAAACATCCACTTCCTCCTTTCAGGTCAGAATTCGACCTTTTTTCCCACTTACATCCACTTTTCTCCACTGTAGAGCAAGCCATGTTCCAGGTCAAGCCTGGAAGAGGCTTTTTTCTTTTTTCCTACAATGACTTATCGAGTCCCAGGAAGAGCAAATCCAGACTCGATCATTCTCATTGAGAAATAATTAGTTACCTGAAAAAATAAAGATTCGACGTGAGATGACGAACGACGGCAGTCGTTTCCCACTGGAGAACGAAAAGAGAACGAAGATCCCGGAACGGGGACGGATGTCAGAAGAAAAGGTGAAGCTGGCCGGTAAGCCGGGTTCTGTCGTGGACAGTCATTCATCTGGGCCTCGAGTTACCCCGAGGCTCTAGCAACCTACCCGCAAGCTCGGCGAGCAGCGTCGTCGCTTGCTTATTCGGTCTTGCTCCGGATGGGGTTTGCCGTGCCGTCCGTGTTGCCACGTCCGCGGTGCGCTCTTACCGCACCGTTTCACCCTTGCCTGATCCGCCGGCGAACCGGCAGCCATCGGCGGTCTGTTCTCTGTTGCACTTTCCATCGCCTCGCGGCGTCCGGCCGTTAGCCGGCATCCTGCTCTGTGGAGCCCGGACTTTCCTCTGCGGACTCGAAGATCCACAGCGACTGTCTGGCCAGCTTCGAAGAAAGCCTAACAGATAGCACGCGGCGCAGCACGCGCGCTCGCCCGCGAAACGAGCAGCCCGCGACCCGATGCTATACTCCCGACCCGCCTTTGCTACAGGGTTTCGCCATGCGCACGCTGATCTGCGGGTCCCTCGCCTACGACACTATCATGGTGTTTCAGGATCGCTTCGAAAACCACATCCTCCCCGACAAGATCCACATCCTGAACGTGTCGTTCCTCGTGCCGCAAATGCGCCGCGAGTTCGGCGGGTGTGCCGGAAACATCGCATACAACCTCGACATGCTCGGCGGCGAGCCGATCATCATGGCCACCGTGGGCGAGGATTTCGCACCCTACGCGAAGCGCCTGGAAAGCCTTCAGATCGATCAGGCCCACGTGCAACGCGTCGCCGACGCGTACACGGCGCAGGCGTTCATCACGACCGATCTCGACGACAACCAGATCACGGCGTTCCACCCCGGCGCGATGAATCACTCCCATCTCAATCACGTGCCAGATGCGGCCAACATCAAGCTCGGCATCGTCGCGCCGGATGGCCGCGACGGCATGCTGCAGCACGCGCGGGAATTCGCGGAAGCCGGCATCCCCTTCCTGTTCGATCCCGGCCAGGGCATGCCGATGTTCAACGGCGAGGAGCTCCTGCATTTTCTCGACCTCGCCGATTACGTCGCACTCAACGACTACGAAGCACAGCTGCTGCAGGAACGCAGCGGTCAATCGCTGGAGCAACTCGCGCGTGCGGTGAAAGCCCTGATCGTCACCCTCGGCGCGGAGGGTTCGATAATCCTCGCTCACGGCAGGCGGTATGCGATTCCCAGCGTGAAACCCGAGGCAGTGGTCGATCCGACGGGCTGCGGGGACGCTTATCGCGCCGGTCTGCTGTACGGCATCGCGCACGGGTTCGACTGGCCGCTGACTGGGCGGCTCGCCGCGCTACTCGGAGCCCTCAAGATCGCGCGCCGAGGGGGGCAGAACCATTTCGCCAGCCGTAGTCAAATTGGAGACATGTTCAAGGAAGCCTTCGGCACCGCACCATGGTAAATCTCCCCAAGCGCTTGCTGTGGGCAAGCTTCGCGCTGCTGTGGGCAGCGCTGCTCGCCGGCTGCGTCAGCAGCAAGGCCGGTGACGTCTACTCGCGCGATCAGGCCCGCACCGAGCAAAGCGTCCGCTTGGGCACCATCGAGAGCGTGCGCGAGGTGCGGATCGAAGGCACCAAGAGCGGCATCGGCGCCGTCGCAGGCGGAGTCACGGGCGGCATTGCGGCGAGCACCATCGGACACGGTACCGGGAGCGCCGTCGCCGCGGCAGTCGGTGCCATCGCCGGCGGTCTCGCTGGCGCCGCGGCAGAGGAAGGCATCACCAAGAGCTCGGGGCTCGAGCTGGTCGTAAAGCTCGACAACGGCCAGACGATTGCAGTGGTCCAGGCAGTCGACGCCAACACCACCTTTCAGCCGGGGGACCGCGTACGCGTGCTCTCGGGCCAGGGCGTGACCCGCGTCAGTCGTTGACGCCACCCGGCGTCCGCTGCACCGTCACCGTTTCTCGTCGGGGTTCAGCGCCAGTTGCGACGCGGCGTCGATCGCGCGTTTCTCGAGATCGGCGAGCAGTCCCTTGTCGCTCAGATCGAGCGGATGCGAGTGTTCCCAGTCATGCTCCGCGACGCGTCGCAGCCGCTGGATTACATGTTCGTCGTCGACTTCGATCGCGAGCTCGCGCCGACTGTCGAAGCTGCCCGGCGCCAGGTTGATCGAGCCAACGATGGCGCGCTCACCGTCTGCCAGCATCATCTTCGCATGCAGTTTGAGATGCTTCAGCGTGTGCACCTTGGCGCCGACGTCGTCGAGGATGCGCAGTCCGCCGACGCCTTCGACCAGCTTGTCGCGCTTTAGCGTGTGCGGCGCGCGCGCCATGACGTGCAGCCGCACACCGCGGCGCACTGCCCGCACTAGCCGCTCGATGATCACCTGATCCTGGTAGCGCTCGTTCTGCACGAACAGCGAATGCTTTGCACCGTCGATAAAGCGGGCGAAGCGGTTGCGCCCGTTGCTGTTGCACCAGATCAGGTGCGCGCGCTCGTCCGGCTCGAACGACTGCCGCGACCAGTCGGCTTCGAAGCCCTCGACGATCTCACCGACCTCGTGCTTGTGTGCCGTCGCCACCGCGTAGTCGCGCGTTGCGGTCAGGTTCTTCGGATCCCAGTTGAGCGACTTCACGAAGGCGATGGCGTCGTCGACGACCATCGACTTCTCGTGTGTGAGATCGAACTTGGGGCTGCTGTCCGCGACCTCCACCCCGGCCCGCTCGAGCGCCTGGCGCGTGGCGGTGTTCGCGTCCTCGCCGCTGCGGCGCGCGGGATTCAGCATGACCCGGACCTGCACGCCGCGCCGGCGCGCGTCGATGACGGCGGCGAGCAGGCCGGGATCGGAGAAGACGAACATTTTCACGCGCAGCGATCGCCGCGCCCCGCCAATGGCGTCGAGCAGCGGCTGCACGGTGTCGTCGGGAAGAACGATCAGGGTACGGGACATGTCGGCAAACCTCCGCCTGCATCAAGTTGCTGTGACCGATGTCACCGCCGCACTCAGTCCGGCCTGGGTGCGGCACAGATCGGCATAGATCCCGCCGCGGGCGAGCAGTTCGTCGTGCGTGCCCTGCTCGGCGACGACCCCCTCCCGCAGCACCAGGATCACGTCGGCGTCGCGGATCGTCGAGAGCCGGTGCGCGATGGTGATCACCGTGCGCCCTCGCATGAGCGTCTCGAGCGCGTTCATCACCAGCTTCTCCGACTCGGTATCGAGCGCCGCGGTGGGCTCGTCGAGGATCAGGATCGGCGCGTTGCGCACGATCGCGCGGGCGATGCCGACGCGCTGGCGCTGCCCCCCCGACAGCGTCGCGCCGCGCTCGCCGACCATGGTCTGGTAGCCATCGGGCATGCGTGCGATGAACTCGTCGGCGTTGGCGAGCTTCGCCGCGGCGATGATCTCCTGCTGCGTCGCGCCGGGGCGGCCATAAGCGATGTTCTCGAGCACGGTGCCGTGAAAGAGCATCGTGTCCTGCAGCACGAAGCCGATGTTCGCGCGCAGACCCGAGAGCCGGTAGTCGCGCACGTCGACCCCGTCGATGCGCACGCTGCCCGCGCCCGCATCGTAGAAGCGCGGGATCATGCTGACGAAGGTCGACTTGCCGCCGCCAGTGGGGCCGACGACGCCGACCGTCTGGCCCGCCGCGATTGCGATGCTCACGTCGCGCAGCACCGGCGCCTTCGGGTCGTAGGCGAATGCGACGTGCTCGAACACGATGTCGCCCTTGAGCATCCCCGGTTCCCGTGCATCGGTCTTCTCCGGCAGCACGTCGTCGGCCTCGAGGATGGTCTGGATGCGCTCGAGCCCGACGGCGGTCTGCGCGATGGTGTTGCTCATCTTCGCGAGGTCCTGCACCGGTTTGAAGAACTTCGAGAGATAGGTGAGAAAGACGGTCAGGCTGCCGATTGTCATCGCGCCGGCGACGACGAGGTTGCTGCCGCGCCACAGCACGAACGCCGTGCAGCCGGCCGCGGTAAGTGCCACCGCCGGCCCCAGGAGCGACTTCACGCGCCGCGCCGCCAGCGCCGCATCGACCGTGGCAAGGCTCGCCCGAGCCAGCCGCTGTTCCTCGAGATCCTCGCGGCCGTACGCCTTCACGACCCGCGTCTGCTCGAGGCCCTGCTCGACCACCTCGACGATGTCGCTCTGCCGCTTGCGGACTTCGTGGGTGGCTTTCTTCACCGCCCGGTTGAAGCGCGCGACGTACAGGAGCAGGAACGGCGTCACCGCCACGGCGATCAGCGCGAAATCCCACTCGAGCCAGAACATGAGACCGAGCATGCCGACGATCGTCAGCAGATCGACCAGGATGCCGAGAACCCCCGAGGACGCGAAGCCCTGGATGGTCTTGATGTCGGCCGTCAGCGTCGACAGGATCGCGCCCGACTGGTGCGTGTCGTAGTACCCGAGGGACAGCCGCTGCAGGTGGTCGTACAGGCGCAGCCTGAGATCGTGCGCGACCCACTGGCTGATGCTTTCCGTATAGTAATTGTCGATGTAGCTCGCGACGGACTTGATAAGCTGGATCAGGACGACCGCCAGCGCCGCGGCGGCCGCGATCTCCAGTCTGCCGCCGTCGACCGGAACAACCTTCAGCGCCTCGAGCCACCCCGGTGGCCGATGCGTTCCGAGCACGCTGTCGAGCACGACCTTGAGCGGCCACGGCGCCGCCAGCGTCATCGCGGTCTCGATCAGCATCATGGCGACGACCAGCAGGATCCAACCCCGGTACGGTCGCAGCATCGCACGCACGAGACGCCGCTCCCCCGCCGGTGGCACTGCGGTATCGGCCGCTGCGCGCGCCGTGCGGGGTGGGTGCGTGAGGAGAGCTTCACGCTCGTCCATGGCCATTGGCTTCGCCCGTGTCTGGGGTAAACAGCGCATCCTAATTCGCCCGTTGCGAGACCGTCAAAGTCGGGGAACGCGCAGCAACGATGGGGCGGACGTCCGACACGCCCTGTCCGGCACGGCGCCTGTCCGGCAGTTGCGGGCGGACCCTCGTTGAGTTACCGTAGAAACACATATTCTTAACGCCACCGTAACTTTCCGGTCATCGCTCGCCCGTAACTTGGCGAGCATGGATCGCACACCACCCGACATGTTGCTCAGGGAGAGCGGGCTCCACAAGAGCATCCGCCATCGCCTCTCACTCAAGTTCGCTTCCTCCGCCGCCGAGGTACGCGAGGCGCAGCGTCTGCGCTACAAGGTCTTCGCCGAAGAGATGCGCGCGCGCCTGCCGTCCCGTGAACCGGGCATCGACTGCGATTGGTTCGACCCGTTTTGCGAGCATCTGCTGGTTCGCGATAGCGCGACCAACGAAGTGGTCGGCACGTACCGCGTGCTCTCCAGCGCGCAGGCAAAGCGCATCGGAGGTCTGTATGCCGATGCGGAGTTCGATCTCGTCCGGCTCGCCCATCTGCGCGACCGCATGGTGGAGGTGGGTCGCTCCTGCGTGCATGCCGACTACCGCAACGGCGCAACGATCGCACTGCTCTGGTCCGGGCTCGGCGACTACATGGTCGAGCATGGCTACGATTACCTGATCGGTTGCGCAAGCATCAGCATGGCCGACGGCGGTCACGTGGCGGCGAGCGTGTACCACCACATCAAGCAGACTCACCTGAGCCCGGCCGAGTACCGCGTCTTCCCGCGCTGCCCGCTACCCCTGGACGCACTGAACGGCACGCTCGCCGCGCCGACGCCGCCGCTCATCAAGGGCTATCTGCGCCTCGGAGCCTATGTCTGCGGCGAGCCGGCCTGGGATCCCGACTTCAACACTGCCGATCTCTTGATCCTGCTGCCTCTGTCGCGCCTCACACCGCGCTACCGGAAGCACTTCCTGAAGGAATGAGCGGCCGGAGAACGCCTCTTCCGGTCCGTGGTTGGCGCCTCGCGCGACTCGTGTTCCTGCTCCTGGAAGGGCTCGTGCGCGTGCTGTGCGTCTATCCGTTCATTTCGCATCTGGCGCGGCTCGCGATGATGCAGCGCTGGTGCGCCCGCGTCGTCGCCGCCATCAATCTGCGGGTCGACACCCGGGGCGACCCGCCGCTCGACCGCGCGCGACCGGCGCTGCTGGTCGCCAATCACGTATCCTGGCTCGACATCTTCGTGATCAACGTCGTGTGCCCGGCGCGTTTCGTCGCGAAATCGGAGATCCGGCGCTGGCCGCTGATGGGTCTGCTCAGTGCACGCGCCGGCACGCTGTTCATCGAACGCGCGCGCCGCCGCGACACCGGGCGCCTGAACGAGATCATGCGTGCCGCGCTCGAAGCGGGAGATCGGGTGACGGTCTTTCCCGAGGGCACCACGAGCGACGGTCGCTTCATTCATCACTTCCACGCATCGCTGCTGCAACCGGCAGTGACCATCGGCGCCCCGCTGTATCCGACGGCGGTGCGCTACCGGAAGCACGACGGCAGCGTGAACGTGGACGCCGCCTACTGTGGCGACATGTCGCTGTTGCAGTCGATCCTGCTGTTGCTCGCGCAACGCGAGGTGCATGCGGAAGTGATCTTCGCGCCACCGATCGCGACCGTGCAGAGGAGGCGGCGCGAGCTTGCGCGCGAGGCCGAGCGGGTCATCGCGACCGCGCTGGCCCTCGAAGTCGCGCACAGGAAACCTGGTACAGGCGCCGGTCTTCCAGCCGCACCGCCGACAGCGTCCCCCCCCACAGACACCCGCTATCAAGCGCGAGCAGCCGTTCCTCCAGACGCAAACCCAGCGCCGACCAGTGCCCACAAATAACGGTGCGATCGAGGCTGGCGCGCCCCGGCACGGCGAACCACGGCAGCCAACCGTCCGGCGCATCCCCGGGCTGCCCCTTGAAGCCGAACTCCATCGTACCGTCGGCGGTGCATACCCGCATCCGCGTCATCGCGTTCACCACCACCCGAAGCCGTTTGGCACCGGCGAGCGC
>JAEUMX010000086.1 GCA_016791285.1 Burkholderiales bacterium | reverse complement strand
TGAAGCGTCCGGCGTCCCGACGAGCTTGGGCCTGCTTTGGAGTTTCGGAATCCGGCGCCTGGGCATATTCACCAGCAGCAAACACGTTCTCCTTGCCTGCAATCCGGTAGCGATAGCGCCATAGCTTAGCCCCTGTTGGTCTGATTTCAAGATACAGCCCCTTCCCATCCGTCAGCTTGTACGGGGCCGACTTGGCTTTGGCGTTGCGAATGCGGGTATCGGAAAGGGGCATGGTAACGGCGCGAGGCTAATATACCCGCAACGATACCCGCTTAATTTCTGGATGTCAAAAGACTAGTCCGCACGTAGGTGGACAATGAAAGCATTTTATATCAGTAATCTATACAGAGGTCGCGGACTGCGTTGGACGGTCTTGGACGTGAGTCGCGATATTCGCCCACAACCATCCCTCCGGGGTGGCGGAGCCGAGTCGGGCGGACGAGTTGCTCACCAGTGCACTCAAGCAGGCGCTCGCACTGGTCGAGATCAAGGTGCTCGACCATTTCGTGGTCGGCCGCGGCGCGATCGTATCGTTTGCCGAACGCGGCCTGCTGTAAGCGCGGGCCTCAGGGCTCGGCGGCGAGCTCGCGCTGATAGCGCTTGAAATTCTCGACGTAGTGATCCGCGATGTGGCGGAAGTGCTCGATCTCGTCCGCCGTCACCTGTCGCACGATGCGACCCGGCGCACCCATCACCACCGAACCGTCTGGGATCTCCTTGCCCTCCGTGACGAGCGCCCCGGCACCGATCAGGCAGTTCTTCCCGATCACGGCACGGTTCAGGACGACGGCGCGGATACCGATGAGCGAATTGTCGCCGATGGTGCAGCCGTGCAGCATCACGAGATGGCCGACGCTCACGTTCTTGCCGATGGTGAGCAGGATGCCCGGGTCGGTGTGCAGGACGCTCGCATCCTGGATGTTGGAGTTCTCGCCGATGGTGATGACGTCGCTGTCACCGCGCACGACGCACTGCCACCAGATGCTCGCGTTTTCCTCCAGCACCACCGAACCCATGACGGCCGCATCGGGTGCGATCCAGTGGTCGCCGCGGGTCTCGATGCGGCGTTCGCCAAGACGGTATTTCATGAGTTTCACCTATTGAGAAATCGCAATAATCGACATCGCGATTAGCAGTTTACCGCGGCGGCGAGCGGCAGGATAATGGCTCCCTCACCGGACGGGGTCCGGGCTGACCGAGGGAGCAAACCAAATGACTGCAAGAGACACCGTGACCGATGTTGTCGGACTGCTGGAGGGCGACGCGAAGTCGCTGCTCGGCCATGTGTGCAAGGGGATAGCAAAGGAGTCGCTGCATTTACCGGGGCCTGATTTCATCGATCGCGTGGTCGCACAGAGCGATCGCGCGGTGCCCGTTCTGCGCAGTATGCAGACTCTGTTCGGCACCGGACGTCTTGCCGGGACCGGTTATCTCTCGATCCTGCCGGTGGACCAGGGCATCGAGCACTCGGCCGGTGCATCGTTCGCGCCGAACCCGATCTACTTCGATCCGGAGAACATCGTGAAGCTCGCGATCGAGGGCGGATGCAACGCGGTCGCCTCGACGCTGGGCGTGCTGGGGTCCGTGGCGCGCAAGTACGCGCACAAGATCCCGTTCATCATGAAGTTCAACCACAACGAGTTCCTGAGCTACCCCAACACGTTCGATCAATCCATGTTCGGAAGCATCGAGCAGGCGTTCGACATGGGCGCGGTGGCGGTGGGCGCGACGGTCTACTTCGGCTCGCCCGAATCGCGGCGGCAGATCTGGGAGGTATCGCAGGCATTCGAACGCGCACACGAGCTCGGCATGGCGACGATCCTGTGGTGCTATCTCCGGAGCAACGCGTTCAAGGTGGGCGACAAGGACTATCACGTGTCCGCCGACATGACGGGGCAGGCCAACCACCTCGGCGTGACGATCGAGGCCGACATCATCAAGCAGAAACTGCCGGAGAACAACGGCGGCTTCAACGCGGTGAAGTTCTCCAAGACGAGCCCGAAGGTCTACAGCGAACTCACCACCGATCATCCGATCGATCTCACCCGCTACCAGCTCGCGAACTGCTACATGGGTCGCGCAGGACTGATCAACTCGGGTGGCGAATCGAAGGGTGCCGGCGATCTCGCCGCAGCGGTGCGCACGGCGGTGGTCAACAAGCGCGCGGGCGGCATGGGGCTCATCTCGGGACGCAAGGCCTTCCAGAAGCCGATGACGGAAGGCGTGCAGCTTCTGAACGCGATCCAGGACGTCTACATCTCGAAGGATGTAAGCATCGCCTGACAGCCGCGCCTGCGGCCAGGAACGGTCTGCCTCCGGGCAGGCCGTTTTTCTTTGTTGCGCGCTTCTCCCGCGCTCAACCGATCAGTGCGATCAGCCCCGCCTGCGCGATCATCGCATCCTCTCCGGAGCGCACGCCCGACACGCCGATGCCGCCCACGATCTGATTGTCGAGGATGACCGGGATGCCGCCTTCGACCGGAAGCAGCCCCGGCAGGTTGAGATAGCCGATCCTCCCTTCGGCCAGCCGCTCCTCCCAGGATTTCGTCGGTCGCTTGAAGAATACCGCCGAGCGTGCCTTCTCGATCGCTGTTTCGATGCTGCCGAGCTGTGTCCCGTCCAGTCGGTACAGGCACAGCAGGTGGCCGCCGTCATCCACTACGGCAATCGCGACCGGCCAGCCTTCCTCCACGGCCTTGGCCTCGGCCGCTGCCGCCATTCGCTTGCCTTCCGCCAGAGCAAGAACGCGCTTGTGCATGGAATTTCCCTCCGCAAAACAAAAAGGGCGGGACACAAGCCCCGCCCTTACCCGTAACCGCCAGAGTACCCTATTTCTTGGGCGTGATTTCGACGCGGCGCGCTTCCGCCTCGGCACCGCTGCCGGTCATCACATTCGACGGCGCCTGCATCCGCAGACGGCTCTCGGCAACGCCGGCGGCCTTCAGTTGCTCGTGCACCGCCTTGGCCCGCTCCTTGGCGATCTCCTTGTTCTTCTCCGGGTCGCCGGTCTGGTCGGTGTAGCCGGTGATCTCCGCCACCACCGTGCCATCCTTCTTCATCACTTCCGCGAAGTCGATCACGGTCTTCTTGCCGGCATCGTTCAGTACGATCTGACCGACCTCGAAGAACACCTTGACCGGGACGACGGCAACGGCCATGCTCGGTGCGCTCCCGTGCGACGCGGCCGGGGTCGCAGCGGCGTGGTCGCCGCCGGTGCCCATCAGCGGCACGATCATGAGCGCGACGATGTTGATGATCTTGATGAGGGGATTCACCGCGGGTCCGGCCGTATCCTTGTACGGATCGCCCACGGTATCGCCCGTCACCGCGGCCTTGTGGGCATCCGATCCCTTGCCGCCGTAGTTGCCGTCCTCGATGTACTTCTTCGCGTTATCCCAGGCGCCGCCCCCGGTCGTCATCGAAATGGCGACGAAAAGGCCGGTGATGATCGAGCCCATCAGCACCCCGCCCAGAGCCTGGGGACCCAGCGCCAGCCCGACGACGATCGGTACCAGCACCGGAAGGAGCGACGGAACGATCATCTCCTTGATGGCGGCCTTGGTCAGCATGTCCACCGCGCGCGAGTAATCCGGCTTGGCGGTGCCCGCCATGATGCCGGGGATCTCCTTGAACTGGCGGCGGACCTCCACTACCACCGCGCCCGCCGCGCGACCCACGGCCTCCATCCCCATCGCAGCGAAGAGGTAGGGAATCAAGCCGCCGATGAAGAGACCCACGATCACCATGTGGTTCGACAGATCGAACGACAGTACGCGGCCGCTCGCCTCGAGGGCGTGCGTGTAGTCGGCGAAAAGAACCAGCGCCGCGAGTCCGGCGGAGCCGATCGCGTAGCCCTTGGTGACCGCCTTGGTCGTGTTGCCGACGGCATCGAGGGGATCCGTGATGTCGCGTACCGCCTTCGGCAGCTCCGCCATCTCGGCGATGCCGCCGGCGTTGTCGGTGATGGGACCGTAGGCGTCGAGCGCGACGATGATGCCGGTCATCGAGAGCATGGAGGTGGCGGCGATGGCGATGCCATACAGACCGGCGAGCCAGAAGGAGACGAGGATGGCCAGGCAGACTGCGAGCACGGGCCACGCAGTCGCCCGCATGGAGACGCCGATGCCGGCGATGATGTTGGTGGCGTGGCCGGTGGTGGACGCCTGCGCGACGTGGCGTACCGGCTGGAAGTCGGTACC
>JAEUMX010000054.1 GCA_016791285.1 Burkholderiales bacterium | reverse complement strand
CCCCTTGCCGCATTCGCGTGGGTGTCGAACTCGACGCCGAGCCACGCCGCCTGCCGGCACACGCCCTCGCGAATCGGTGCCGCGTGCTCACCGATGCCGGCGGTGAACACGATCGCATCGAGCCCTCCCAGGGCCGCAGCGAGCGATCCCAACTCGCGGCCGATGCGGTAGACAAAGAGATCGATGGCAAGTTTCGCCTTCGGGTCGCTGCTCTCGATCAGCTCGCGCATGTCGCTGGAGACGCCGGAGACGCCGAGCAGCCCGGACTGCTTGTACAGCAGAGACTCGATCGCGGCAGCGTCCATCTTGAGCTCCTGCATGCAGTAGAGGACGACTCCGGGGTCGAGGTTGCCGGTGCGGGTGCCCATCGGCAGCCCATCCACGGCCGTGAATCCCATGGTGCTCGCGACGCTCTTGCAGTTTTGCATCGCGCACATGCTGGCGCCGTTGCCAAGGTGCAGCACCACCGTCTTGCCGGCGGCCGCGCGCGGGTCGTGTTGCGGCAGCACGGAAGCGATGTATTCGTAGGACAGACCGTGGAAGCCGTAGCGGCGCACGCCGCGATCGGTGATCGAGGCCGGCAGCGCGAAGGCCTGTGCCAGCGCGGGTGCGGTCTGGTGGAACGCGGTGTCGAAGCACGCGACCTGCGGCAGCTCCGGGCGGCGTTCGGCGATGACGCGGATCGGCAGCAGATTGTGCGGCTGGTGCAGGGGGGCGAGCGGGACGAACTCGGCGAGCTTCTCCAGTATCGTCGCATCGACGCGCACCGGCGCCGCATAGGCGTTGCCGCCGTGCACCACGCGGTGGCCGACCGCGATCACGTTCGTGTCCGACGCGTGCGAGCGCAGCCACTGGAAAAGAAATTCCAGCGCGCCCGTGTGCTGTGGCGCTGCATCCTCGGCCCAGGCGTGCTCGCCGACGATTTTGCCGTCAGCATCCTTGGCGCGGAAGCGGGCGCGCCCGTAGAGTTCCTCCAGGTTGCCGCTGACGACGGCTTCGAGGCCACCGCTTCCGATCAGGAACTCCGTGAACTTGAGGCTCGACGATCCGGCGTTGAGTACCAGGATGGCGTCGCTCACTTGAGCTCCCCCTTGGCGGCGAGCTCGCGCCGGTGATGCACGACGAGTGCTGCCACCGCGCACGAGGCGAGCCGGCTTTCCACCGAGTCGGCGCGACTGGTGAGCGTGATCGGCACGCGCGCGCCGACCACGATGCCCGCCGAATCCGCATCGGCAAGGAACGACAGGCTCTTCGCCAGCATGTTGCCGGCTTCGAGATCGGGCACTACGAGGATGTCGGCCTGGCCGGCGACGGCACTGCTGATTCCCTTGATGCGTGCTGCCTCGGCGCTGATCGCATTGTCCAGCGCGAGCGGGCCGTCGAGGATGCCGCCGGTGATCTGTCCGCGGTCTGCCATCTTGCACAGCGCCGCCGCTTCCACCGTCGAATCGAGCTTCGGGTTCACCGTCTCCATCGCCGACAGGATCGCCACCTTCGGCTGCGCGACGCCGAGCGCGTGCGCGAGATCGATGGCGTTCTGCACGATGTCGATCTTGTCCTGCAGCGTGGGGAAGATGTTGATGGCGGCGTCGGTGATGATGAGGATGCGATCGTGGTTCGGCACGTCGAGAATGAAGCAATGGCTCAAGCGCCGTTCCGTGCGCAGGCCGATGTCGCGCTTGACCACGGCACCGAGCAATTCGTCGGTGTGCAGCGACCCCTTCATCAGCATTTCGGCGCGGCCTTCACGCACCAGCGCCACCGCCTTTTCCGCGGCTTCGTGACTGTGCGCTGCATCGACCATCTCGTACGGCGTGATGTCGAGGCGCGCCGCTTCCGCCGTGGCGAGGATCTTCGCGCGCGGCCCGACGAGGATGGGCGCGATGATCCCCATCCGCGCGGCATCGACGGCACCTGCGAGCGCGAACTCGCTGCACGGGTGCGCCACCGCGGTGTGCGCCGCCGCTATCCCCTTCACCCGTTCGATCAAGCGCTCGTAAGCCCTGCGCGTCTTGGAATTCATGACCGGCCTCCGCCCGTAAAGCCCGGCATGGTAGCACGCGCGAACAGGGGCGCAGGCCATGCTTGACGGCGCCGCCTCGACTCTGCGACCCTGAAAACGGGAGTGCGCCGAGTGCACGCCACGTCCGTACCCAACAATCCCAAACGGAGGGGGTTCGCTTGAGTGGTTCGACTGTCGTCTTCGCTGTCATACTCGCCGCGCTCGCGCTATTCATCTGGAACAAGATTCCGGCGGTCATCGTCGCCATCTGCGTGTCGCTGTCGCTTTTCTTCAGCGGCATTCTGACCGGACCCGAGGTCCTCAGCGGCCTGGGCGATCCAACCGTCATCCTGATAGCGGGCCTCTTCGTGGTCGGCGCGGGCCTCGAGGCATCGGGCATCACGACGTGGGCAGGGCAACTGCTGGTCGAGAAATCCGGCGGCAGCAAGACGCGGGCGTTCTTGCTGCTGTGCGCGCTGGCGGGGCTCGCGACGGCGACCATCAGCGTGAACGGCACCGTCGCCGCCCTGCTGCCGATGGTGATCGTGGTGGCGCTGCGGTTGGGCGAGCCCACCTCGCAGTTGCTGTTGCCGCTCTGCTTCGCCTCGCACAGCGCGACCATGCTGACGCTGCTCGGCGCGCCGCTCAACGTCATCGCGTCGAACACCGCAGCCGAGGCGGGCTACGGCGGCATCGGCTTCTTCGAGTTCGCGGTGGCCGGCGTGCCGATCTTCATCGGCTCGGTGATCATCATGCTGCTCACCAAGAACTTCCTGCTGCCGAAGCGCAACGGGGAGTCCCTGCCCGCCGACTTCAGCGCGCACGCGCAGACGCTCGTCGAGCAGTATCGGATCGAGGACGGTCTGCACGGTCTGCGCGTGCGCGGCACTTCGCCCTATGTCGGCAAGCCGCGCGACGCGGTCGATCTGAAGAAGTACCCCGGCCTGAGCCTGGTCGCCATTCAGGAAGGCGAAGGGGGCAAGCCCCTCGCGCGCCCGACGATCGCCGAGGGCGACGTGATTCTGGTGCGCGGCGAGCCAGAGCCGCTGGGTCGGTGGGCGGCGGAGCAGCATCTCGGGCTGAGCTCGGGCGACGAACTGGGTGGCGTCGCGCAGACGCTGTTCAACAAGGGCTCCGGCCTGGCGGAAGTGGTGATCCCGCCCCGGTCCAAGTTGATCGGGCAGACCGTGTTCCCGGGCATGTCGGCGCGCGGCGGGGACCTGATGGTGCTCGCCGTCCAGCGCGCGGGCGAGGAGGTGCGGGCCGGACCGACGCACCACACCGGCGAACAGGAGGCGGCCGGGCCGATTGCGCTCATGGCCGGCGACCATTTGCTGCTGCAGGGTACCTGGCAGGCGCTCGACAAGCACCTCGCCGACCCGCAGGTGATGGCGGTCGACTCGCCCGAAGTGGTGCGCCGGCAGGCGATCCCGCTCGGCCACAAGGCCTGGGAGGCGCTCGCGGTGCTGGTCGCGCTGATCGTCATGCTGGTCGGGGGCTGGTTCCCGGCGGCGCTGGTGGCCGTGATCTGCTCCGTGGCGCTGGTGCTGCTGCGCGTGCTCACCGTGCCCCAGGCGTACAAGGGCATCGACTGGAACACCTGCATCCTGGTCGGCGGCATGATCCCGCTCGCCACCGCGATGCGGAAGACCGGCGCCGCCGAGCTGCTGGCCGACCAGCTCATCCTGCTGGTCGGCGCGATGGGTCCGCGCGCGATTCTCGTGGGCCTGTTCCTCGTCACGTTCGCGCTCACGTCGGTCATGAGCAACACCGCGGCCGCGCTGGTCATGCTGCCGATCGCGGTGGCGACCGGCACCGAGCTGGGCGTCTCGCCGATGGCGCTGATCATCGCGGTCACCGTCGGC
>JAEUMX010000272.1 GCA_016791285.1 Burkholderiales bacterium | reverse complement strand
AACGCACCGAACGCTTTGAGGCAGTCGATCGCCTCGCTCGAGTCGGCACCCGGGCGAGCGCAGGAAGGCCGCTCGGCGCGTGCGACATCCCACGCACCGAGTTCCCAGCCTGCTTCCATCGCTGCACGGTCGAGATCGAGGAGGTCGGTCCAGCGGTCGTTTACCTGCAGGGCGGAACTGGGAATCGGAACGTAGGTGACGGCCTGCGCTTCTTCCAGGTCGGCGAGACGCTCGCGCAGGAAGCCGTGCCAGTGCAGCGTGAGGATGACAGGGGTATCGGGACAAGGGACCGCGGCGACGGTTACGGCGAACAATGGAAGTTTGCTTGCGGCGATCTGTGATTCGATGCGCTCAAGGATTTCCACGATTCGGCTCCTCGCTGCAGCGTGATAAACTCGCAACAATTTTAGCAAGTTCGGTGCCGAATTGAATCCCGCGCCGGCGACTGCGGCGTGGCTTGCGAGCACCGCAGTCGCTTGCAGAAAACCATCGGCCGGCCATCTCCAGCGTTCGTACCGACAATGTCATCGCCATGGCCGCCCGGCAGCCTCGATAACGAGGCCTGGCTGCGCCGTTCGCTCGCCTCGGTGTGGCATCCCTGCACGCAGATGAAGCAGCACGAGTGGCTGCCGTTGATACCGATCGCACGCGCGCAGGGTGTGTGGCTGTACGACTTCGACGGCCGGCGCTACCTCGATGCGATCGGCTCGTGGTGGGTCAATCTCTTTGGTCACGGGCATCCGCACATCAAGGCACGCATCGCGGCCCAGCTCGATCGTCTCGAGCATGTGCTGCTCGCCGGCTTCACACACGCGCCGGTGGTGGAGCTTTCCGAGCGCCTCGCTTCGCTCGCTCCGGGTGACCTCGGCCACTGCTTCTACGCCTCCGACGGTGCGTCGGCCACCGAGGTCGCGCTGAAGATGAGTTTTCACTTCTGGCGCAATACGGGCGTACCGGAGAAGACGCGCTTCATCAGCCTAGAGCACAGCTATCACGGCGAGACTCTGGGCGCCTTGTCGGTCACCGACGTGGCACTGTTTCGGGACACGTATGCAGCGCTGCTGCGCGCGGCGGATACCGTGCCGTCGCCGGACTGGCGCCTCGCGCGTGCCGGAACGTCGCCGCTGGATCATGCACTTGCCTGCGCCGCAGCGCTGGAGCAGCGCCTGGAGCAGAGACATCGCGAAACCGCTGCGCTCATCCTCGAGCCGCTCGTGCAGTGCGCCGCCGGCATGGCTATGTACCATCCCGAGTACCTGCGACAGGCGCGCGCACTGTGCGACCGCTACGGCGTGCATCTCATCGCGGACGAGATCGCGGTGGGCTTCGGACGGACCGGGACTCTGTTCGCCTGCGAGCAGGCCGGGATCGTGCCCGATTTCCTGTGCCTTTCGAAGGGGATCACGGGCGGTTACCTGCCGCTTTCCGTGGTGCTTACGACGCCTGCGATCTACGACGCGTTCTACGCCGACGAGACCGCGCGCGGCTTCCTGCACTCGCACTCCTACACCGGGAACCCGCTCGCCTGCAGCGCGGCGCTCGCGACACTCGAGCTCTTCGATCGCGACGACGTGATCGAGGCGAACCGGGCGAAGGCGCGAACGCTGGCTCGGCTGACCGAGCCGATCGTCGCGCATCCCAGGGTCCAGCACTTTCGCAGCACGGGCATGATCTGGGCGTTCGACGTCGTGACCGAGGACCCTGCATTCGCGCGGCGCTTTTGCGCGGAGGCGCTGCAGCGCGAGCTCCTGCTGCGGCCGATCGGCACGACCGTTTATTTCATGCCTGCGTACGTGATCGACGAGGCGGAGCTCGCACTGCTCTGCGAGCGCACGCTGGAGGCGCTCGAGGCCGCCACGGCCGCGGGCTAGCGTGCGAGCGCACGGCTCGGGCGGGACGATGACCCTGCGCACGCTGGTCCTGTTGTCGCTCCTACTCCCGATGTGTGTCAGCGCGCAGGACGCGTTTCCGGTCGCGGAAGCGGCGCGAGCCGCAGGCCTGCCGGCGGACGCCGTGGGCATCTTCGTCCAGGATCCCGCCAGCGGGCGGGTCGTGTTCGCCGCCGGGGCCGAGCGGGCGCTCAATCCGGCGTCCACGATGAAACTGCTCACCACTTACGCCGGCCTCGAGATGCTGGGTCCGGCATTCACCTGGAAGACCGAGGCCTGGGCCGACGGCGCGCTGCAGGGAAACGCGCTGGCCGGCAACCTGGTGCTGCAGGGGAACGGGGATCCGAAGCTTACCCTCGAAAATCTCTGGCTCCTGCTGCGCGGGGTCCGCAACCGGGGACTGCGGCACGTTCGCGGCGATCTCGTTCTGGACCGTCGTGCCTTCCAGGACGTGGAGGTCGATCCAGGCCGCTTCGACGGCGATCCGACGCGCGCGTACAACGTCGGTCCAGACGCGCTGCTTCTCAACTACAAGGCGCTGCGGATTCAGTTCCTGCCGGAGCCTGGCGCGCGATCGGTGAAGGTGCTGGTCGATCCGCCCCTTGCCAACGTGCGGGTCGAGAACCGGATCACCGTCACCGACGGTCCCTGCGGCGATTGGCGTGCCCGCGTCGCACCGCAGCTCGCAGACGACGGGAAGACGGCACGCGTGAGCTTCCGCGGCACGTTCGCGCTAAGCTGCGGTGAGCGCAGCTACTATCTCAGCGTGCTGCGCCACGCACCCTACGCGGGCGCCCTCTTCCGGCATCTCTGGGAGGAACTGGGCGGCACCCTGGGAGGCACCGTCCGCGACGGCAGCGCGGGCCCCGATGCCCGGCTCGTGTTCACATGGGAGTCGCCGCCGCTCGCGGACCTCGTGCGGGACATCAACAAATACAGCAACAACGTCATGGCGAGGCAGCTCTACCTCACCCTCGGCGCCGAAACCTTCGGCCCGCCGGGGACGGGGGAGAAGTCGTCGCGCGCAGTCCGGGAATGGCTCGATCGCAAGGGGCTCGTCTTTCCGGAGCTGGTGCTGGAGAACGGGTCGGGGTTGTCGCGCAGCGAGCGCATTTCGGCGCGGCACCTGGGCGAGTTGCTCACCGCGGCCTATCGGAGCCCGGTCATGCCCGAGCTCATGGCTTCGCTGCCGTTGACGGCGGTGGACGGCACGATGCGCAAGCGGCTGCGGGAGGCGGCTATCGCGGGGCAGGCGCACATCAAGACTGGCTCCCTGGACGCCGTGAAGAGTATCGCTGGCTATGTTCTCGACGCACAGGGGCGCCGCATGGTCGTGGTCTGCATCGTCAACTACCCCGGCGCCAATGCCGCAGCCGGGGGGCTGCAGGATGCGCTGCTCAGGTGGGTGTATCAACGACCGTAAAGGCGCTATCCGCGCGGGGAAACCCCTCGCCCGTGTTGTAGTCTTATGCACATCCGTCGAGCGGTGCATTTTACGATCGGACGCACCTGGACTATCATTTGAGACGTTCGCAGTGAGCGGAAGGAAAATGAGCAAGATCAAGCTTGCCGTGGCATTTGCGGCATTGATCGCCCTCCCCGTTGCCGGGGGAGCGGCGCAGCCCGGGGATCTGCCGGCCGACCCTTCGGCCTGGGGGTCCTACCAGGGGTTGCGGGTGCCCCCGGCTGGCGGTGAATTCCGATTGCCGCGCAGCGTGCTGCCGGCTGCGCCGAAGAGCAACTTTACCGTCGATGCAGCCGGTGCAAACAACGAAGGCGGAGTGCTCAGATTCCATTATTCCCCGACCTTCAAGGATCCGACCAAGGAGTCGGGCTTGAAGGCAGCGGGGCAGGCCGCGGTTGGCGGGCGGAGCGGTTTCTCCTTCTATGGCCAGCTCGGCGATCCGCGTTATGGTATGAAAGGCGTGGAAGGTTTCGAGGGGCTGCTGCCTTCCGACCGCCCGGGTGGCTTCATCCTCGACGTGCAGCGCGACTTCCGCCGCAATCCCGGATTCTCGCTCGGGGTCGGTTACGACTTCTGAACATTCCGGTTGAGCACGTTGCAAGGCCCGCCACGGCGGGCCTTGTCATTGGTGCTCCTGGTCCAGGCCGAGGTCAGCCCAGATGGTGTCGATTCTCGCCTTGACCGCGGCGTCCATGCGGATGGGCGTTCCCCAAGCCCGCTGCGTTTCGCCCTGCCACTTGTTGGTCGCGTCGATCCCCATTTTCGACCCCAGGCCGGAGACCGGGCTGGCGAAGTCCAGGTAGTCGATCGGCGTGTTCTCCACGAGCATCGTATCGCGCGCCGGGTCCACGCGGGTGGTCAGTGCCCAGATCACCTCCTTCCAATCGCGGATGTTCACGTCGTCGTCGACCACGACGATGAATTTCGTGTACATGAACTGCCGCAGGTACGACCACACCCCGAACATCACCCGCTTCGCGTGCCCGGCGTACTGCTTCTTCATGCTGACCACCGCCAGCCGGTAGGAGCAACCCTCGGGCGGCAGGTAGAAATCGCTGATCTCGGCGAACTGTTTTTGCAGCAGGGGCACGAACACTTCGTTCAGCGCCACGCCGAGCATCGCTGGCTCGTCCGGGGGCTTGCCGGTGTAGGTGCTGTGATAGATCGGGTCGCGCCGCATCGTGATGCGCGTCACCGTGAACACCGGGAACCGCTCCTGCTCGTTGTAGTAGCCGGTGTGATCGCCGAACGGCCCTTCCAGCGCGGTGTCGTCCGGTCGGATCTCCCCTTCGAGGACGATCTCGCTCGACGCCGGTACCTGCAGGCTCGAGCTCGTGCACTTCACGAGTTCCGTCTTCGATCCGCGCAGCAGTCCCGCGAACTGGTACTCCGAGAGACTGTCCGGCACCGGGGTCACGGCGCCCAGCATCGTCGCCGGATCTGCACCCAGCGCGACGGCGATCGGGAAGGGTTCGCCCGGATGGGCGAGGCAATGGTCCCGGAAGTCGAGCGCGCCGCCCCGATGCGCCAGCCAGCGCATGATGACGCGATTGCGGCCGATCACCTGCTGCCGA
Source organism: Burkholderiales bacterium (assembly GCA_016791285.1). The sequence continues at coordinate 6,206 of JAEUMX010000272.1, read as the reverse complement.
TAGATGCCGAGATTCTGCCGCGGTTTGTGCGGTCCGCGGGTGATCACCAGGCCCCAGGTGATGAGTCGACCGGCATCTCCCGGCCAGCACGTCTGGATCGGCAGTCGGCCAAGATCGACTTGGTCCGCCTCCCAGACGATGTCCTGGCAAGGCGCCCGACTCACCTCCTTCGGCGCCATGCTGAGCACCTGTTTCAGCACCGGCAGCTTGTCCCAGGCGTCCTTCAGGCCGCGCGGCGGTTCCGGTTCCTTGAGATACGCGAGCAGCTTGCCGACCTCGCGCAGCGCTTCGACCGACTCCTCACCCATCCCCATGGCGACGCGCCGCGGGGCACCGAACAGGTTTCCGAGCACGGGTATCGTGTGACCCTTCGGGTGCTCGAACAGGACGGCCGGCCCCCCTGCGCGCAGCACCCGGTCGCAGATCTCGGTCATCTCGAGACAAGGATCCACCTCGAGCGCGATCCGCTTCAGCTCGCCGCGTCGCTCGAGCTGTTCGATGAAGTCGCGCAGGTCGTGGTAGCGCATCGCACCGTCCGCGGTCAGTGGTGGATCAGATAGTCGAGGGCGATGCCGGCGAACACCGCCGCGCCGACCCAGTTGTTGTGCAGAAAGGCCTTGAAGCAGCGCCTGGGATCGCGGTCGCGGATGAGCCGATACTGGTAGGCGGCGAGGCCGGCTGCCACGAAGAGCCCCACGAACCAGAGGGCGCCGCGGCCGAGCGATGCGCCCACGGCGGCGAGCAGGCCGAGAAAGAGCGCGTGCGACGCCATCACTGCTGCCACGTCGAAGCGGCCGAACGTAATGGCGGCGGTCTTGATGCCGATCTTGAGATCGTCCTCCCGGTCCACCATCGCGTACTCGGTGTCGTAGGCGATCGACCAGAACATGTTCGCGACGAGCAGCACCCACGCGAGCGCCGGCACTGTCCCGGTCAGGGCGGCAAAGGCCATCGGGATGCCGAATCCGAAGGCGACCCCGAGATACGCCTGCGGCAGCGGAAAAAACCGCTTGGTGAACGGATAGGTTGCCGCGAGCAGCGCCGCCACCAGCGACAGCGCCACGACGAGCCAGCCGTAGGGCAGGATCATCAGGAAAGCGATCAATGCGAGCCCGGCGCCGAGGGCGAGCGCTTCGCGCTCCGAGATCCTCCCCGCTGCCAGCGGCCGGTCCTTGGTACGCGCCACGTGGGGATCGAAGTCGCGATCGGCGAAATCGTTCACCGCGCACCCGGCGGAGCGCATGAGCACGGTGCCGAGCACGAAGACCAGCACGGTCGCCGCGTCCGGACGTCCCTCGCCCGCGATCCACAGCCCCCACAGCGTCGGCCACAGCAGGAGCAGGATGCCGATCGGCCGGTCGAGCCGCAGCAGCCGCTCGTAATGGCCCAGCCGCTCGCCGAGCATCACCGCGGCAGCTCCAGAATCGACGGCAGGAAGACTTCGGTCACGAGCAGGGGCACGCCCTCCCTGAGGAAGATCGAGCGCCGTGCCCACAGGACGGCGGGCCGGGATTCGAGCATGGCGCTCGCGCGTCGATACAACGGATGATGACGTCCGATCGCCCGAAACATGAGCGGCGTGCGCGCCACCCGCGGGTCAGCGAACAGCGCCGCCCCGAGCGGCCGCGCACCGAGGCCCGCGACCCAGCGCCACGGCCCGTGCAGACCGCGGCTGCGCACGACGCTGTGGGCGAACACCACGGGCGTATCGGCACAGTAAAGAAACACCTCGCGGGTCATCACCCACTCGCGATCCCGCGCTCCGAGCAGCGGTCGCTCGTCGAACACGCTCGGCGCCAGCGCCTGGCGCATCGGCCGCACCCGAAACGCGTCGCAGCGATCCTGCAGGCGGCGCGTGAGCGATCCGCGGTCCACCAGCCAGGGGCGATAGGCTTCGGCAGGGGGCGGCACGCGAGGCAACCATCCGGCAAGCGCAGCGAAACTGTTCAACGGGGTTCGGCGGAAAAGGCTCGATTATGCCAAATCCCCGGCCCGCGCCCTCGTCGCGAGCACTCATGCCTTGAGATACTCGTGGCGCCCCGCCAACCAACGCGCAAGGTGCCGCTCCACCGCCTCCGGGTGCCGCCGCATCAGTTCCGCTGCCGCATTCCGCGCGAGTTCGACCAGGTCGACATCGGCGTTCACGTCGGCGAAGCGCAGCATCGGCGTCCCGCTCTGGCGCGCACCGAGGAACTCGCCGGGTCCGCGCAGCGCGAGATCGCGCCGTGCAATCTCGAAGCCGTCGACCTGCTCGTAGATGATCTTCATCCGCTCGCGCGCCAGGCTCGACAAAGGCGTCTGGTAGAGCAGGATGCACACGCCGGCGCCCGTGCCACGGCCGACACGCCCGCGCAGCTGATGCAGCTGCGCGAGCCCCATGCGCTCGGCGTGCTCGATCACCATGAGCGTCGCGTTCGGCACGTCCACACCCACCTCGATGACCGTCGTCGCGACCAGGAGCTGCACCTCGTTGCGCTGGAACGCCTCCATCACGGCCGCCTTCTCGGCGCCCGGCAGCCGGCCGTGGACGAGTCCGACCTCGAGCTCGGGAAACGCCTCCCGCACCCAGTCGAAGGTTTCGATCGCGGTCTTCAGCTGAAGCGCCTCCGACTGCTCGATCAGGGGGCAGACCCAGTAGGCCTGCCGGCCCGCGATGCACGCATCGCGCACGCGGCGCACCACGTCGTCGCGCCGACGCTCGGCGAAGAGCTTGGTCACCACCGGGGTCCGGCCGGGCGGCAGCTCGTCGATCACCGAGACGTCGAGGTCGGCGTAGTAGCTCATCGCCAGCGTGCGCGGGATCGGCGTCGCGCTCATCATGAGCTGGTGCGGCTGCGAGCCGGCGGTGCGCTCGCCCTTCTTGCGCAGGTCGAGCCGCTGCTGCACACCGAAGCGATGCTGCTCGTCGACGATTGCGAGTCCGAGCCGGGCGAAGGAGACGTCCGCCTGAAAGAGTGCGTGCGTGCCGACCACCATCTTGCAGTCTCCGCCCTCGATCGCGGCCATTGCTGCGCGACGGGGACCCGCCTTGAGACTGCCGGCGAGCCAGACCACCTCGACCCCGAGCGGATCCAGCCACTCCGCGAACTTTCGGCAGTGCTGCTCGGCGAGGATCTCGGTCGGCGCCATCACCGCCACCTGAAAACCGTTCTCGATCGCCTGCAGCGCCGCGATCGCCGCGACGATGGTCTTGCCGCTGCCGACATCGCCCTGCAGCAGGCGCTGCATCGGCACGGGTTGCGCCAGATCGCGCGCGAGGTCGTCGACGGCGCGGCGCTGCGCGCCCGTGAGCGCGAAGGGCAGCGCGGCGATCAATTGCGCGGCAAGTTGCCCGCGCGGCGGCAGCGGCGGCGCACGCAGCTGGCTGCGCCGCGCACGCAGGCGGCGCAGCGAGAGCTGCTGCGCCAGCAGCTCGTCGAACTTGATCCGCCGCCATGCCGGATGAGTGCGCGACTCGATGGCGGCCTGGGAGGTCGCCGGTGGCGGGCTGTGCAGCAACTGCACCGCAGCCGCGAACGGCACCAGCGCGAGCTTCACGCGCAGCGCATCGGGCAGGGTGTCGGAGAGGTCGCAAGCGGCGAGGCTCGCGCCCACCACGCGCCGCAGCGCGTCCTGCGACACGCCGGCGGTCGTGGGGTACACCGGGGTCAAGCCGGTGGGCAGCGGTGCGCCCTCTGCCACGACGCGACAGCGCGGGTGGATCATTTCGGCGCCGAACAAGCCGTGGCGAATCTCGCCGAAACAGCGCACCCGCGTGCCTGCCGCCAACTGCTTCACCTGGCTCGGATAGAAGTTGAGAAACCGCAGGCACACCACCCCGGTCGCATCCCGCATCCGCGAGACGAGCTGGCGGCGCGGGCGGTACACGATCTCGGTCGCGACGATTTCCCCCTCCACCACTACCGGCAGGCCCTCGCGCGCCTGGCCGATCGGCTGGATCTTCGTCTCGTCGTCGTAGCGCAGCGGCAGGTGCAGCAGGGCGTCCGCGAGGGACTGGATGCCGAGCTGGCGAAGACGCGAGCGAATCGCGGGTGCGACGCCCGGCAAGGCATCGTCCGCCGCCGCTGCCGAGGCCGGGGTCGTCTCGGGTGCGGGCGCTGGGCGACGCCGCTTGGGCGGCTTGGCGCGCGAAGCACGCACGAGGAATCTCCGGCGGGGTGCAGGACAGACGTTCATGGTATGCGCAAGGGTCGGCGCCGGACAACCAGGCCAGGGCGGCATGGGCAGCGAGCCCCCGTGCTATCATCCGCCGCACCGCCCGCCGTTGCGCTCCGCCAGCCCCCCGCCACCCTCCGATCGTCCCGGACCATGCACGCCGCAGCGAAGCCGGTTGAAGCGAGTCCTCCCGAGCGTGCCAGGCAGGCGCTTGCGACCCTCATGCTGGGCGCCATCGGCGTCGTGTACGGCGACATCGGCACGAGTCCGCTCTATACGCTGAAGGAAGCCTTCACCGGCCACCACAGCGTGGACGTGACCCAGGACAACGTCCTCGGCGTCCTCTCGCTCGTGTTCTGGTCGCTCATGTCCATCGTGACGCTCAAGTACGTGACGATCATCATGCGCGCCGACAACCGCGGCGAGGGCGGCATCATGGCGCTCACCGCGCTGGTTTTGCGGGCCACGCGCGATCCGCGGCGGCGCTGGGTGCTGATGGTGCTCGGACTGTTCGGTGCCGCGCTCTTCTACGGCGACAGCATGATCACGCCCGCGATCTCGGTGTTGTCCGCCATCGAGGGTCTGGAGATCGCGACGCCCGCGCTGCAGCCTTACGTGGTACCGATCGCCATCGCGGTCCTGATCGCGCTCTTCGCGGTGCAACGGCACGGGACGGCCCGGGTCGGTGCGCTGTTCGGTCCGATCATGCTGCTCTGGTTTTCCACCCTGGGCGGTCTCGGCATCTGGAACGTGCTGCGTTACCCCGAGGTGCTGAAAGCGGTCAATCCGCTGTACGCCGTGCAGTTCTTCGCCTTCAACGGCTGGCACGGCTACTTCGCGCTGGGCTCGGTGGTGCTCGCCGTCACGGGTGCCGAAGCGCTCTATGCCGACATGGGCCACTTCGGCCGCAATCCCATCCGCTACACCTGGCTCTCGTTCGTCCTGCCGGCTCTGCTCCTCAACTATTTCGGGCAGGGCGCGGTGATCCTGCACGATCCGACCGCCGTGCGCAGCCCGTTCTATCTCCAGGTGCCGTCGTGGGGGTTGTACCCTCTGCTCGTGCTGGCGACCGCCGCCACCGTGATCGCGTCGCAGGCCGTCATCTCCGGCGCGTACTCCCTCACGCGGCAGGCGATCCAGCTCGGCTACTGTCCGCGCATGAACGTCATGCAGACCTCGGAACACGAGATCGGACAGGTCTATCTGCCGTGGATCAACTGGGTGCTGCTCGCCGCGATCATCGCGCTGGTCGTCGGCTTCGGCTCGTCGAGCAATCTCGCCGCCGCGTACGGCATCGCCGTGACGGCCACCATGGCGATCGATTCGATCCTCGCGTTCGTCGTCATGCGCTTTCTGTGGGGCTGGCACATCGCCTTCGCGCTGCCGCTCGCCGCCGCGTTCCTGTTCATCGACATCGCCTACTTCACCTCGAACGCGATCAAGATCGTGGAGGGGGGGTGGTTCCCGGTGCTGGTCGGGGTCGTGGTGTTCATCCTGCTCGCAACCTGGCACAAGGGTCGCGAAATCCTCTTCGATCGCACCCGACCCGGTGCGATTCCGCTGGAGCCCTTCATACAGAGCATCGCCATCCACCCGCCGACCCGCGTACCCGGCACTGCGGTGTTTCTCACCACCAGCCAGGAAGGCGTGCCGCACGCGCTGCTGCACAACCTCAACCACAACAAGGTTCTGCACGAGCGCATCCTGCTGCTCACGGTCGTGACGGAAGAGGTGCCGCGCGTGCCCGACGAGGACCGCGTGGAGATCGAGACCAAGGAAGCGGGATTCCACCGCATGAAAGTCCGCTACGGATTCAAGGACGAGCCCGACATCCCGCGCGCGCTGGAGCTCGCGGATGCCAAGGGGATTCGGTTCGAGCCGATGGAAACGTCGTATTTTCTGAGCCGCGAGACGCTGATCCCGACCGTCGCACCGGGCATGGTGATGTGGCGCGAGAAGCTGTTCGTGGCGATGGCGCGCAACTCCGCGAGCGCCACCGCGTATTTCAAGCTGCCCACCAATCGCGTGGTCGAGCTCGGCACGCAGATCGA
>JAEUMX010000268.1 GCA_016791285.1 Burkholderiales bacterium | reverse complement strand
GACTCGGCGGCCACTCCCAACCTGCTCCGGTCAGGAATCTTCCAAGGCTATTCACGTACCTCGTCACAGTCCCTACGGTCACGCCCCTCCACGCGCCGCCCCACGATCCGATAACCGCACCGTGCAGCGAACTGTTGGCTGCTTCCCAAGACCGGCAACGTATGGATCTCGAAGCTCCGCGCGGTTCGGTTCTGCACGAACAGCAGCACGGGGTCGTAGCTCGTCAGGAACACCTGATAGTCCGATGCGTCGATGAGCGCGGCGAACTCCTCGTCCAGTGCCACTTCCGCCCAGCCGCCGATCAGTTCGACCTCGCCGAACTCCTCCAGCCAGTCTTCGTGGCTGGCGATGAAGGTGGGCTTGCGGTTCAAGGGTGAGGGTCACCTGGCGGCAGCGGCTGAATCCGGGCGCAGGGTCGCAGACTCCGGTACAGCTACACCTACAGGTGACCTACGGATTGCGAATTTCGTGGATGTTCAGGTGTGGACGGTGGGTTCGGCCCCTTCCCTGGCATCTGGCCCGGCGAGGAGTTGGCGGCCTTGCTTTTGTATACGCCTTTGACGTAGAGTCGACCAATGTTCACATTCATCGATCCTCGATGTTCGAACGAATACGTCCGCGATATCTGGATGACGATGAGTACTTCGAATTGCAGCAGTTCCTCGTGCGAAACCCGGAAGCCGGAGCGGTTGTTCCCGGTTCGGGCGGGGTTCGGAAGGCGCGCTGGGCACGGGAGGGAATGGGCAAGCGCGGTGGACTGCGCGTTATTTACTTCGTTCGCTACGATCCGAATGAGCTGTGGATGTTGACTCTCTATGCCAAGGCCGGGCGGGACAACGTCCCCGCGCACATTCTCAGGCAGTTGTTGGAGGCATTCCGAAATGGGTAAGAAGCTCAGTGGTAAGGCGCTGGCCAAGTTCGAGGCCGGGCGGGACGTGTGGCAAGAAGTCCTCGACGGTGTACGCGAGATAAAGGCTGGAGGAGGCAAACGAACCAGCGTGGAGGCAAAGTCCCAGGTGGTTCGAGTGCGGCTGAAAAGTGGCCTGTCTCAGGCCCAGTTTGCCGCCGCGCTGGGCGTTTCCAAGCGCACTTTGGAGCAGTGGGAGCAAGGACGCCGCGAACCGTCGGGTGCAGCGAGGCAACTCCTCAAGATTGCCGAGCGGCATCCCGAGGTGCTGATCGAGGTCGCGGCGTGATCACGAACCGAGCAGTTCCCGATAGACTTGCTCGGTTGCCGCGGCCGGCTTGACACCGAGCGTGATAGACAGCATCTGCCGGCAGCGCAGGTACACTTCGCACGCTTCGACGCGCTCGCCCTGCTCGCGCAGACAGATCATCAGCCGGCGGTAGAACACTTCCGCGAGCGGATCGAGCTCGACGCCGCGCTGATAGAGCTCCACGGCACGCGTCCACTGGCGCGCGATTTCCCAATGCTCGCCGAGCCGCAGCACGAAGCGCTGAAATCGACCCGAGAGGCGGTTCCTGACCGGCACCAGCCACGGCAAGTCGCCATCACCGTCCAGGAAGTGGCCGCGATAGAGCTCGAGGATCGCGGGGGCGGCGCGCTCGAGCTCTGCGACATCCGGGACCGGCGCGTGCACGGCTGGAATCAAGGGTGCGAGCTTGCGTTCCAGCGTCCACAGGTCGACCCAGACGATCTCGGGATTCAAGGTGACGCGCCGATCCGACACCTGAATGGCTTTCTCGTGGCCGAGCAGCTTGCGCAAGCGGTGCACGGTGATCTCGAAGGCTTTCTGTTCGTCACCCTCCAGCGGCTCGGCCCACAGGATGTCGATGAACTTGTGCGCCGGGACCTCGTTTCCGCCGAGGGCGATCAGCGCCTTCAGCAGCTCCATCGGCCTGTGCTGAGCCTTGCCCTCGGAGCGAATCGCTTGCTCTTCCCGCTGAATCTCGAAGCGGCCGAGAGAATAAATCCTGATGGGCCACGGCCAGTTTTCCAGATCGAGGGGCGGTGCAGGCTCGTGCAGGAAACCCGTCTTGATGAAGGCGCGGGCGTACTGGACCTCGATGTCGCGTCCGAGCGCTTTTCTGCACAGCAGGCGCAGCTCCTTTGGAAAAAGCAAAGTGGTGGTGCGGTAGCCCTGCGCCGCACCCAGGGCGAAGGCCTGTGCAAGCACCGTGAAACCTCGCTCCTCGTCCATCTCGCAGAAAGCGAAATAGGCTTCGTGACACAGGCATCCCCATTCGTTCCACAAGGAGTGGATCTCACGGGCAATGCGCAGGGCCTCGGCGAGGTGCTCATGCGCCCGGCGTATCTCTCTCAGTTCGAAGCAGACGACGGCGAGCGCGGCGGCGGCCTGCATGCGCATGAGCGGCATGCCGAGCTTGTCGGCTGCCTCGAGATACGCGTCGGCGTGGGTGCGCGCTCTTGCGTAGTCGCCGTCAAACAAGGCGCAGTTCACGGCGAACTGCTGATACAGATAGGCGCCTACAGTTGCGGACGACGACGGCATGGACGCCATGCGCGACAAGGTCTCGGCAGCGAGCTTGCGGTCGCGCGCGAGAAGAGCGGCGACGCCAACGTAATGCACCAGGTGAAAGTCGTGGATATGGCAGCCCGTACTGCCCGCTATGTCGAGC
>JAEUMX010000463.1 GCA_016791285.1 Burkholderiales bacterium | reverse complement strand
TGCCGAGCACGTCGGCGAGACCGCCGGGGCGGTCCGGAATCGTTGCTGCCCAGACGTCTACGTGTTCGACGAGAACATCCATGACACCTCCTCCTTCTGTTGTTGGTAACGTCCTTAAAGTCTAGGTCATGATTCCCTGTCAAACAAGGCGAGATCAGGTGGCCTATACTAACAAGAGGAAACGTCAGCCGTTAGCGTGCAGGAGGCGATTCCCAGTCGCTCGAGGGTTGTCAAGGACGACCGGAGGCAGCGACGGGACGATTCTGCAATGACGCGCGGGACGCGGGGCTGTGGCTGCAATGCGCGGTCCGCGTGGCAAGGCTGCGGCATTTTCAATCGGGAGGTAAACCATGGCTAATTCAACGCAACCTGATCGTGCGCAACCCAGTGTCGGGGCAGCCGACATCGCGGGTTCCGGCGCCCTCGGTGACACGGCGGCGCGCATTGCCGCCATCATGACCGAGGCGAACGAACGTTTGTTCCAGCTGCAAACCGACGCTGCCTATGCCGCCTTCGCCGAGAATTCGAAGCATATCCAGACCCTGCTCGAGAATTCGACGCACGTGCGGTCCCTGCTCGACACCAAGGAGTCGGCAGCGGCCCTCGCCCAATGGCCGACCTTGTACCAGGAGAACGCGAAGCGCATGGTGCAGGTGACGCGCAGCTGGTTCGACATCGTGTCGCAGACTCAGGCCGAGATGGCGAAGCTGCTCGGTGAACCGCTGGTGCGCAGCAATCCGGGGGCGCAGCAGTACTTCGATCAGTTCACCAAAGCCATCACCGACTGGCATGAGACCGCTGCGGGACAGGTGAAGGGGGCGCTCGGCATGGCGGGCATCAGCGCCGACGAGGCACCGACCGAGAAGAAGTAAAAACAGACCTTCGTCGAGGGTCCGCGAGCCGCCGCAAGCAGGTTCGGCGGGCGTTCTCGCGCGAATTGCAATGCGCGGCATGGCTGAAGTCCCGCCGGACGTCCGTCGGCGGGCAGGAGACAATGAAAAAGAAAATCGTCTCCCTCGCACTGCAAGGCGGGGGCTCGCACGGCGCTTTCACCTGGGGCGTGCTCGACCGCCTGCTGGAAGAGCGCCGCATCGACATACAAGGCATCAGCGGCGCGAGCGCCGGCGCGATGAATGCGGTGGTGCTTGCGCACGGTTACACGGTGGGCGGCCGCAAGGGCGCGCGGGAAGCGCTGACGACCTTCTGGGAAAGTGTTGCCAGCACCGCCTCGTTCTCTGTCTTGCCCGGAGAGGGTGCCACGGCAGCGACGATCGATGCCGAGGCGCGTCCCACTCCGGCGTTCAAGGGGTTTCTCGCACTGGCGCGCTTCGTCTCGCCATACCAGTTCAATCCCTTCGAGCTCGATCCCCTGCGCGACATCCTGGAGAAGCAGGTCGACTTCGAGCGGTTGCGGACGAAGTGCCCAATCCAGCTTTTCATCGCGACGACGCGGGTGAACACGGGCATGCTGCGACTTTTCCGCAACCGCCATTTGAGCCTCGACGTGCTGCTCGCGTCGGCCTGTCTGCCGTCGATACAACGCGCCGTCGAGATCGACGGTGAGCCATACTGGGACGGCGGGCTTGCCGCCAACCCGCCGATTTTCCCGCTGGTGCATCGCTGCGCCGCGCGCGACATCGTGGTGGTGACCCTGAACGCGAGACGGCGCCCGGACATTCCCAAGACCTCGGACGAGATCTGGCACCGTCTGAACGAAATCAGCTTCAGTTCCTCGTTCTTCACCGAGCTGCAAGGGCTCGCGCTCGCGACCCGTGAAGCGGAGCAGTCGCTTTTCCCCGTTGGCCGTCTCGAGCGTCGGCTGAGGCACCTCAAGATGCATCTTATCGACGCTCAGGAGCTCATGAGTCAGCTGAGCACGATGAGCCGGCTGAACACCCACCCCGCCTTCCTCGAAGCGCTGCGCGACGAAGGACGCAAGCGTACCGACGCGTGGCTCGAGGAGAACTTCGAGCTCATCGGGGAGCGGTCTTCGTTCCGTCTCGACAGTTTTCTGCGCTGAGGGCCGCCGCGGGTTACCCGGCCATCGCGGTTCGCGCCAGGAGCCCGAGCGCCACCAGGATGAGGAGAGTGGCGAAGCCGCGCTGGATCTGCACGTTGGACAGACGCTGCGCGAACTGACGGCCGATCAGGGTGCCGCCGATGGCGGCAGCCGCAAAGAGCGCCGTCACGGTGAGGGGCGGCCTGAGGCCGTGCAACAGTGCGCTAATGGCTCCGCCCGTTCCGACCAACGCAATCACCAGCAGCGACGTCGGGACGATGCCCTGCATGGACAGGCTCGTGAAGCGCTGCAGCAGCGGCACGATGATGAAGCCGCCGCCCACGCCGAGGAGCCCCGAGACGAACCCGGCGAGCCCGCCGATGGCAGCCAGCAGCAGTCCCGTGGCCCAGGTCCACACGAAGCGCCCGGTCACGGGGTGAAGCCGCCCCAGTGGGGACTCGGAGTCGCTAGGCCTGCGATGCCAGGCCATGCTACGCCGTATCAGTCGCGCCGCAAGGACGAGCAGCAACACTGCGAACGTCGCGATCAACCACTGTGGGGGCAGGCGTTGAGCGAGCAGCACGCCGGGCGACGTGCACGGTATACCCACGGCCGCCATCAGCATCGCGGCGCGGTAGCGCACCTGCTCCCGGCGCAGGCCGTCGAGCGCGCCGATCGCAGCGCCGCTCGCGACCGCGATCAGCGCAACAGGTGCGGCCTGCTGCACGGTCCAACCGAGCCCACCTACCAACGCGGGTACGGCCAGGATGCCGCCACCCGCGCCGGTGATGCCCATCACGACGCCGACGACGATGCCAAGGATGAGGGAGAGGGCCACGATGGCGCAACGAGCGGCACGACGATGCTACAGACAACCGCGATGATCGCGATCAAACTGGCACGCTTAGCTAAGGTGCAACAGTTGAAGGTGCTTCGATCACCACCGACGCCGGCACCCCACGAACCCGCACCTCCCGGTTCTTCCATTTCAGTCGTCGGTTCTCGTCCAATCGAGCCGGCCCTGGTTGACCCGCATAAGGCCACCCGAACACCAACCCTCCAGCCGGGGGTGTCAGCCCGCCGTCGATCTTGAGGACGACGTCTCTTCCTTCGCGACGCAACCCATAGCTCAGTCTGCCGTAAGGCGTGCGCAAATTCTCGACGGCGACGCCTTGCGCTGTCAGCCAGTTGGTCGCCACACCCGCTGCGAGCACGATGGAGCGGTCGCCCTGGCGCTCGTACGCGAACAGATCGAGCGCGGCGCTCACGAAGTCGGAGGCGATCCACCCATGCGGCATGTCGCCGATGAAGCGTGGCTCACGCGCGTCGCGTCCCACCACTTCCGCCCATTGATTCCAGCCCGCGGGGCGGCGGTCGGCCATCAGACCGTCGAGCAGTTCGATCGCGCGATCACGTCGGCCGAGGCGCACGAAGGCACCGACGCTGCGCAGCTCGTAGGGCGTGTAGTCCTTCCAGTCGGTGGACCCGCCGCGACGTTGCAGGAACGCCTGCCAGTAACGCTCGAAGGTGCGGTCGAGCTGGGGTTGGGGCAATTCGGCTTGCATCCCTGCAATCGAGAGTCCGATCGTGGTGGACGTCGCGTCGAAGTCGCCGCGATCGGCACTCCCTGGAATGTAGTCGATGCCGTGTAGCGCGATGCTCGCGCGGATCGATGCATCGAGATCACGCCGGAACGCGTCGCGCTCCTGGATGAACGTCGCGACCTCCTGCATTTTGCCGAGCGCCTCGGCGATGGTCACGGCACTCTCGTAACCGGCAGCCGTCCAGAAGTCGTCCCAGTAGGAGTAGGCGGGCCGGTCGGAATAGCCCTCGTGGCTGATCGACGGCGGCATCAGTCCGTAGAACGCGCGGCGCGCCGGCGCCTCGTTCTCCGCACGCCGTTCCTTTTCGCGCAGCGCGTTCATGTAGCTCACCGCGGCAGCCACGTGCGGCCACATGGAGGTCAGCCACTCGCGGTCGTGCGTGTAGCGGTAGTACTGCGCGATCAGGTAGACGAGTTCGCCGTGGCTGTCGTTCTCGACCACCGGATCGGCGCCGCGATGGTCGACGCAGCACGGCACCTTGCCGTCGGCGAATTGGTGCGGCGCGAACCAGTCGATGTACTCGCGCACGACGTTCGCATGGCCGAGCCGCAGCAGGCCGTCTGACATCATGGCGCCGTCGCGGATCCACGAGCGCGCATAGGCGCGCGTACCGGGCTGCAGCGCGGGACCGTTGCGGCTGATGAGCATGTGTGCGAGCGCGGTGCGCAACGTATCCGCGATGGGCTTGGCAGCTGCCGGCACCTGCAATCGCACCTTGTTGAGCTCAGCGCGCCACGCCTCAGCGGTCGCGGTTTGCTGTTCGGCCAGCCACGCGGCCGCATCTCCCGTCGGCAGCAGCGGAGCACTCGTGAGCGGCGCGACGAGGCCGATTTCGCGGCTCGCATGCGGTGGCAGTTCGAGACGATAAGTGAGTACCGCGGACGCGAATCCAGTCTCGTCCGTGATGCTCATGCCCGGTGGTGCGCCGGGCTTTGCGATGAGCTGCGGCAAGTTGCCGGAGTCGAAATCCGCCAGGACGACGCGGTCCGGCGCAGCGAGAGCAAACACACGGTGCTCGCCGTTGATCGCGAGTGCGTCGCCGTCCCAAGCAAGCTCGCGAACCGGCGCGACACCCCCCACCGTGTTGAGGAACTGCGTGGGCGGATTGACCTGGAACGGACGCACTGCCAGCACCAGCGTCACGATGCGCGGCCGCGACGAGAGATTCTCGACGCGGTAGCGACTCACGAGCGACGACCGCTCGCGCCCGCCGATGCCGAACGCCGTCACGTGCAGCGCGAGATCGGGCGTGCGCCACGTGACCGTCGGGATCGGGAGGTAATCGTCCTGCAGCGAGTGTTCGAGACTCACGTCGGCCCACGTAACGAGCCCGTCTTCAGTCAGCAGGAACGGCTCGATCGCGGGCGCGCGCGGCCCGGGTTCGAGTGCGCCGTCTTCCGAGAGCAGGCCGTGCGCGGTGCCGCCGTTGATGCCGACGACGGTCCAATAGCTCTGCTCTCCGGCGAAGCCGCGCGGGTAGTGGCCGCGCGGCGCGTCCTTGGCGAGGGCCGCGAAAAAGGCGTTGGGCGAGGCGCCGAATGCAAGATCCTTGACGTCGAGCTCCGCG
>JAEUMX010000016.1 GCA_016791285.1 Burkholderiales bacterium | reverse complement strand
CGAGAAGAACGTGAATCTCTACTCCGACCTCGCCGTCCACAACATGGGGCCGGGTCTCGCCGACGGCGTCAGCCAAGGGCAGGCAGGGCCACAGGAGTTCCGGACGGCACCGCTCTGGGGGCTCGGGCAGCGTATCTGGTTTCTGCACGACGGGCGCACGTCGGATCTGCTCGAGGCGATCCAGTGGCACGCGAGTGGGAGCTCTCGCAGCGCATCCGAGGCAAATGCGGTGGTCGCGAGGTTCAACCAGCTCTCTCCAAGCCAGCAGCAGGACCTGCTGAACTTCCTGCGGTCGCTCTAGGCGGCCACGCAGATGCGACGCAGTCGGGCTGCAATGCAGTCCGACGCGCCGCTGACAGATCGGGTCGTACTAGTCCGGATGGAGGATGGACCCGCGGGCTCGCACGTGAGTAGCATCTCCGCCTTGCAGTTCGGAGGCGACCATGCGACGCGCGCACCTGCTGGCGAAGGCGATGTTGGTTCTGTTTGCGCTTGCCGCGGATGCGGCCCGCGCTGACTGCCCAAGGGCGACGGATTTCTCGTCGAACCCGCCGCAGGAGGTGACCGACACCAGCGGCGCCGACTATTTTCCCTCTGACCTCAACACCACCAATCAGCCGTCGTTCTGCTCGGGGCGCAGCGCGGACACCCCTTGCGCCTCGCACCGTGTCTACAAGCCCGCCCCGGGGGCGCGCGTATACCCGCAGCTCCTGCTGTTCCTGCCGGGATCAGGCATGGAACCCAGATTGCACGAGTTGGTGCTGCAGATGGGTGCCTATGCGGGCTATCGCACCATCGGCCTTTCTTACGACACCCGGTACGATCCCGGCGCGAGAGATGGCAGCGTGTGCGTTGGCAAGCCCGATTGTGCTGCGTGCTACGGCCCCGCGCGCGAGGAGATCATCACCGGCGAGTCGATGTCCCCGCATCTGACGATCCAGAAGGGCGACTCCGTCATCCGCCGCCTCTTTCAGTTGCTGCGGAAGTTGAACGAAGAGGACATGCGCGACGGCCGCAACGACGACCATTGGGACAGTCACCTGGACTTGTCGAACACCGTGATGCCCATCGTCTGGCGCAACATCATCGTCGCGGGGTTTTCGCAGGGCGCCGGCCACGCGGCCTATATCTCGCAGCTGTATGGCGCGAGAGGTTTGGTCATGCTGGATGGCGGCTATGACACATGTGGCAAGGACCGCGATGGAAACGACGTGCTGGCGGATTGGTACAAACCTGTGCCCGTAGCGATCCCGAAGTACTTCGTCGGCCACTGCCGCCCGCCGGAAATCGATTGCCCGCAGTCCACCGCGACGCCGTCGACATTGAAACGGCTCGGCTTCCCGGACGCGCTCTACGTCCTCGAGAGTGGCAACCCACCGACCACGCCCACACCGTCGGTCACCATGACCACGCAGGCCAGAGTAGATCAGGGCCCCGGCGGGACAGACAGTCTCCCACAGGGTAAGTGTACCGATCACTACTCCCTGGCGCGCGACGGCTGCATGCCGACCTCCGCACGGAGTGAGGCCGCTGCGGAGACAGTCCCGCAGGTATACCTCTTTGAGCCGTATCTCGCGCGCTTCTGCAAAGCGTGTTACGGCCCGGATTGTCCGTCGCCTCGGCCCCTCGAGCTCTTGTTGGTGGGAAGCGAACACTCGACTGAATTGTCGGGAAGGCCGAGTGTTCCTACGACGATTGGTGTCACCGTGACGGAGGATGACCCCAACGCCCATGCAGCCCTGTACGGAATCTCTTGGCGCGAGCGGGGAGACGATCCCTGCGAAGTGACGCTCAAGATCGAGAATCTGATGACCTATTTCGACAGACCCGACGTGAGTACACAAAAGTGCGGCACGGGCAAGGATCCCACCTCGACGGCCCTGCTCGCGAACTTCGACGATCGTTGGGGAACGCGTGCGTTCATGACCGGCATCCGGGTCTGCATGGATCGGCAGGATGACAAAGTCAAGGGATTTCAGATCTTTGGGCAGGCGATCGATAACAATGGTGATCTGTATCCATTGCCGCTGACCACCCTGAAAGAGCGAACCAACTGTCATCACTGGGCCAAGACAGTGGCTTCGTGTCCCGCAGGTCAACTGGCAACGGCAGCGGAGCTCCATTTCGAGCGCGAGGACAATGAGAAGAAGCCACGCAGCCTGACCGGCGTGCGCCTGCTTTGCCGCAGGCTGTACAAGCAGGGATTTGGGACACTGCCGTGAGGCTTGACTCTGGACAGGACACGGTGCGGTGACAGGTTTCGTCTTTCTCTCGCTTGGCGCCTGCGTCCGCAAGCTGCTTGTCCTATTGCTGCTTGCGATGGCGCTGCTCGGCATAGGTGCCGCTGGAGCCGTCGAGGTTACCGTGACCGTGAAACCGGACGGTTCGTTCGAACCACAGTGGGTCCGGATCCGCGATGGTGACACCGTCGCGTGGCGGCTCCCCATTCCGGGGCTCCCGCCAGGGACCATCGGGAAGACCTTCACGACCCACGCCATCATTCCGGTCCGACCCACACTGCAGCCGCAGCAGGTGCCCGGCCTGGACATCTGCGCCGACTACAAGCGCTACGACCCGGGCGATCCCAACGAATTCACGGGGCCGATGCCGGCGGGCGCCTCGGGCATCTTTGCCCTGGGTCCGATGGGGAGCGGCGCGATGTGGCCCGGCTTCGCGGAGAAATCAGGCCGGCGCGACTGCGACGCGTGCAAGGCGGACAAGACACTGGAGCTCGAGGTCCAGACCGAAGCCGGTGTCCGATGCTTGTGCGAGACGGGCGAGCCCTACGCGACCATGAAGGACACGTGGCAGGACCCGGACATTACCGGCGTCTTGATCCGGATGGAATGGAACGCCGTGCACACCGGTCCGGGTCGGTTCGACTGGAATGCCCTGGGCCGCGAGATCGGAAGGGCAGTGGGGAACGGCAAGCTGTACAGCCTCGTCTTCAGGGCCGGCAAGCACGGCACCCCAGGCTGGATCTTCCATCCCGAGATCGATGTGTCATCCCCGGGAGCGCCGACGAGGCAACGGCTTCCGGCAGTCCGGCGACTCCATTTCAAGGATGGTGGCAGCAATCTCGAGGCCGACCGATGCGGGTCCGACATGGACCTCGGCAGCCCCGCCGACGAAGCGTATCGGAGATATTACTTCGAGCTGCTGCGGGAGGTCGCCGAACACATCAAGACGAAGAACGCCTGGTATCGGGCGCTCGCCTCCATCAAGCCGTCGGGGATGAATCTGTTCACCGACGAGAACCGATTGCCGAAACGATGCGAGACCGCGTCCGACTGCCCGTGCAATACCGAGACGTGGGCGACGGCGGCAGAAGTCGGGTACACGCCGACCAAGCTGCGGGAGTTCTATCAGAAGCAGATGGAAGTGCTCGCCGAATCCTATCCGGGCAAGGACATGAGCTACATGCTGATTCAGGATGGATTCCCGCAGGTAAACGACTCCCGCCAGTATCTGGGCCAGCCCGGACTGGACATCTGGGATGCCGAAGATATCAAGGCTCGGGGCGGGAATCCATGCGAGTTTCCCCCGAAAGGTACGCTCCCCAGTGGCGCCCAGCAGACGGAATGCGTGCTTCAGGATGGCGCGAGCACGTATGGGACACGCTTCGTCGTCCAGCACAACGCCCTCAAGCCGCAGTGCGGGGACAATGACAACGATGGCATAGAGGACTGTCGGCCCAATCGATGGACCAGGCAGGCCGGCAGCGACGGACAGATCGTCGGCTTTCAGACCACGAATGCGACAAACGGAGTCGACAGTCCGGAGCACCTCGAGGCAGCGCTCCAGAATGGCTACTGCGATTCGCAGGCAACTTTCTTCGAGATCTACGAGCAACGGCTGTGGGAGATCCGCAAGACTCGAAGCGATGGCGTGCTCGATGCGCACGGCCGTACCCCTGCCGGCTGCGTGTTACCGGGCGGTCCGCGAACGCTTGGCGACTGGGACAATCTGCTGCACATCCGACGGCGGGAGCGCGGTGCCGCGCTCAAGCTTCCGGACGCGTTCCCTACCGTCCACCGGCACCAGTTCACGCGCACGCTCAAGACCGATGAGGAACAGCGTTTCACCTACGTCAATGGCCATCAGTGCGGCGACGACCCGACGCCGAAGTAAGGCGTGGTCGCGATTCTCGCTCAGCCTTGGGTCGTGACTACACAGAGCGCCACAGCCCATATCACGCCGGTGTCGGGTTTCGACGTGTTGGGCCCTTCCCATAAGCCGACCCCGGCCACGGTGTCCTCACAAAGCAGGATCACCTCGGACAAGAGGATAGCTCTGAGTGGGATCTCGCTCGGCGAGGACGAAGAGGTGCCATGCTCGCTGTCCCTCTCGTTCCAGGATCTTCCAGGTCAACCGAACATCAATGCATCTCTGCCGCTCACCACGACATTGTCAGGGTCGGAGACCTGCAGGCCCGCGGCGGCATCCACGAGAACCGCGGCGTTTACCGCACCACATTTTGTGCGCGGCATCAGCGTTTGTACCAGCGGCACGATTCCGCAGGTGAGAGGCATACGCATCGACGCGGCCACGGTGAACAAGGACGGGACCGTGAGCAAGGCGGCCGAGCCAAGCAAGACCGTGACCCTAGGCGGCTGCGACAGCTGGCAGCCAGCACGAAACTGCCCGACCGATCACATCGCGGTCGGCGTGAGAGCTTATTTCACCGCTGCCGGGGGCTTCACCGGTCTTGCCCTGCAATGCAAGGCGCTCGACGCGCGCTGAGGTGTTTGTGGCCTGCAGCATCAGCGTTCCTACAGGCGTTCCAAAGTCGCCCGATCCTCCCCAGTTGCCGTGATCGTACATCCGGGAAGCCAACCGACCGCGAATGCGGTGATCGCGAGGTTCAACCAGCTCTCTCCAAGCCAGCAGCAGGACCTGCTGAACTTCCTGCGGTCGCTCTAAGGTAAGGTGGCCGAGCCCATGAACAAGGCCAGGGCTCGGCCCCCCGCATCACCTTCGTCATCTCAGTCGAAGCACCTGATCGATAAAGATCGTCGCGGTGTCAGTGCGCGCTCTTAGTCATCAACGCGCTGATCGAGGAAGATCGTCGCGTTGCCGAGGACCAGATCGGTGAGGCCGCGTGCTGGCCGAAAGCAGTCGTGGTCCACGTGGAGCCGAGTGTGAGGCGCGACGCAAGCCATACCGTTGATTATGAAAGATGTTGGATTGAATGTCGGAACGAGCTCGGCGAAGTAACGCCCCTCGATCTTCCTGCCCTGGGCATTGGTAAGTGTGAACCTTCCCTTCGAAGCCTTTGCTCCGCCTGCATGCACACAGTGAGATTGGTCATCCGTCACCGGACCCTTGAAGCTGGTATTGCCGGCGCCCACCAGTTCGGCGTTGCCGGCGCCGACAGCTTCCAGTCGTCCGACGATCGGGGGGTAGCGGGGGGGTGGGGCTTCCAAGCAGCGGTCCCCTGGCTTCAGCTCATTTACCGGAATGAAACGGGTTGTCGTCTGCAGAGTGGCGATCAGCCGTTTGCCGTCGTGGGCGCAGGTTTCTCCTATCCATCCCACGGTGCTGACCAGCACGAGCAGTACTGCGGTCAAGGCTTTCTTGCTCGGTATGTCATTGGTCCTCTCCATGATTCCTCCTCATCCGGAAGAAACAGAACGGGAAACTTTCTTTCCTCTTGACTATCGTGTTGCCCTTCAACCATAGGACACGGATTCGAGGAATGCA
>JAEUMX010000396.1 GCA_016791285.1 Burkholderiales bacterium | reverse complement strand
CAGTTCGGGCGCGGTCAGACCGAGCTCGAATCCATATTCATCCTCGGCCGCGAGCGCCGCGCGGTGCAGTTGCTCGACCCCGCGCGTGGCGCGCTCGATCAGCAGTCCGCGTGTGATCTCCTCGTCGGTATAGCGCTTGTGTTTGTGCATCGCCATGCTCCCGTCACGGGTTGAACGGCCTCACCCGGCGCCGCGAACCGACAAGGGTAGCGTGCGAGTGTTGCAAATGTTCGAGGCGGGCGCCGCTGCCGCTACTTCGGCTGGGGCACGATGCGCAGATACGGCTTCGGCGCCTTCCAGCCCTGCGGGTAGCGCTGCTTCGCTTCTTCGTCCGACACCGAACCGGCGATGATCACGTCCTCGCCCTGCTTCCAGTTCACGGGCGTCGCGACCTTGTGGGTCGCGGTCAGCTGGATCGAGTCCAGCAGTCGCAGCACCTCGTCGAAGTTGCGGCCACTCGTCATCGGGTAGGTGAGCATCGCCTTGATCTTCTTGTCCGGACCGATGATGAATACACACCGCACGGTCAGGTTGTCGCTGGGTGTGCGCCCCTCCGAGGTCGTGCCCGCGCTCGCCGGCAGCATGTCGTAGAGCTTCGCAATGCTCAGATCCGGGTCGCCGATCATGGGGTAGTTCGGCGCATGCCCTTGGGTCTCCTCGATGTCCTTGGCCCACCTCTGGTGGTTGTCCACCGGATCCACGCTGAGCCCGATCAGCTTAGTGCCGCGCCTGTCGAACTCGGGCTTGAGCTTCGCCATGTAGCCGAGCTCGGTCGTGCAGACCGGGGTGAAGTCCTTGGGGTGCGAGAACAGGATCGCCCAGGTGTCGCCGATCCAGTCGTGGAAGCGAATCGTGCCCTGGGTGGTGGTTGCGGTGAAGTCGGGTGCGGTGTCGCCGATGCGAAGTGACATGGCTGTCTCCTTTGGAGCTTGTTCGTTGGGATGTGAACGGGCTTTGCCGGTCCCGCTTTGGACCGCGGGCGGCTGCATGGAAATCCCGGCAGTGGCGGTCAAGTCTACAACTTTGGGGGAAAAGAATAGGATCTCGATTTTGCAGACCGCTCAACTTGGTGTCCTTCTTCAATTCACCGAGCTGTTTGATCTCTTGCTGCAGGATCGGAACGATTTGCTGCTTCTGCTCCTCGGTCAGCTTGAGTTCGATCGAGAACTGGTTCGACAGCGCGATCAGCGGGTTCACCGCGATCTGCGGCGACGCGATGATCTCGTAGTTCGCATGGCCGAACTCGTTGCTGCGCGCGGCGTAGATCGTGTCGCCGAGCTTGTGGAACACCATCGAGTACGGCTCCTGCGCGACCCAGGTGACGAGCTTGCCACCCTGAATCTGGTAGCGGCTGGTCGCGGCCTCATAACCGTCCTGGGCGAGCCTGCCGACGGCGCTCGGCGTCGTGGCGTTGAAACCGACGCGGAACACGACGGTGTTGCCGTCGACCGTGAAGTTCTGGCTGAACTGCTCGCCGGTCACGTTGTTCTGCATCCAGAACGCCTTGCCGACGATCAGCGCCTTCAGCTGCGCGTCGTTCAGCGCCACCGCCCCCTTCTTCTTCAGATCGGCGACCGTCATGCCCGCCGGGGCGGCCTTGCGCGCCTGCGCCGACGGCGTGTACCAGATCGGCGAGCTCCAGGCGCGTTCCTGCCCGGTCAGCGGCACGACGTCGGGCGGCGGCAGCCCGGACTGGACGGCCTGGATCAGCGTCCAGCGCGGCGTCGGGATCTCCAGCACCCGCACGTAGTAGAAGGCGTGCAGACTCGCGTCGAACTCCGGATCGGTCCACACCGTCTTCAGCTCGGTCGAGCCGACGTCGTTCGTGTAGGTGGCCTTGTCGTAGTCCACCGTGCTGCGGATCGCCGGCACGCGTCCGCTCCACTTCTCGGGTTTGCGCTCACCCGACCAGACGACGTCGTAGACCTTCTCGAAGCTCTGCCCGTCCTTGGTCCAGCCCTTGACGACCTGGATCCGGTCGAGATTGGCCGAGGCCGGGTCCTTCACCGCCCACACGACGAACTTCGGGGCCGTCCCCTTCCCTTCGGCCGGCATGGGCGGGAGGTCCGCGCCCATCGGCACGCCGCCGGCGTACGACTGCTTGACCCAGTCGCTTGCGCTGACGACGCCCTTGTCGTAGCCCCAGCCGCCGAAGAAGCGCACCTTGATGTGCGGGCCGCTGACGCCGAAGGTCTCCTTGCGGTACATCGCGTCCCACAGCGACGCGCGCGTGTTTTCTTCCGCCCACACGCCGGTCAGCCCGCCAGGGTTCACCAGCCGCGAGTCCATCGTGCCGCCGATCAGCACGCCGGCGAAGCGACGCTCGACCGTCCCGTCCGCATCGGCGTGCATGCCGAAGAAGTTGTCCTGGCGGTACGCCACCGCGCTGTTGTGCGAGTCCGAACCGCCGGCCATGCCGAACTTGTAGGGGTTGTAGCCGCGCACGTCCTGCATCGCGATGCCGTCCTTCAGCGCCTGGCGTCCGTAGCTGCCGATGACGCGGTCGATGCGGCCGCTGTCGGCAGGCAGGCCGAGGATGACTTCGAACAGCTCGTAGCTCGCGAACTCGTCGTTCGGCGACAGCAGCGGGTGCGTCTCCGACTGGCCCTTGCCCTGCTTGATCTCGACCAGGCGCTCGTTACGCATGCGCGCCTCGGCCCAGGCGGCGTCGATCGGCCGGCCGGTGGTCTGGTCGACGTCGGTCGGATACATCCAGCCGCTGCTGAGGTTGGCGTTGTGCGAGATGGCGAGCAGCTCATTGCCGCTCTTCCGCTGCGCGTCCATCCAGTTCCACAGTTCGGTGGGCTTCGCCGAATCGAGAGCGCTGAACGGATAGTCCGGCACGTGCTCGCAGGCGCGGAAGAAGACGTTGCGGTGCATGTTGCGATTGCCGGGCATCGAGGTCCACTCGTACGAGCAGAACGCGGTGAACTTGCCGGGCTCGTTGGCCTCGTCGGCGATCCTGACGTTTTCCCGCCATACCGTCGCGGTCACCTTGGGATCCATGAACGCCTTCACCGGCGCGCCTCCAGCCAGCTTGAGAAGGTACGAGAACACCCGGTTCTGCTCCGCCGAGCTGTTGGGGTCCTTCATGATCATCGGCTGCGCCTCGGGCAGCTTGCTCACGTAGGATCCCGGCGTGTTGGCCTCCTTGGTGATGGCGACGTATTCCGAGTGGTCGGTCACGCCCATGAAATCCATCGGCGTGTCGATCTTGATGTCGAAGCCCATCGGGTGCTTGATGGTCCCCCCCTTGGCGTACTTGTAGGCGTCGGCCGGGCCGGTGATGCGGTTGCCCATCACCCACGCGTCCACCGACCAGCTGGTGTGGATGTGGGTCTCGCCGAAGTACGCATTGCGCTCGGGATTGGGCTGCAGCGCGGACGCTGATGCCTGCGCAGCCGCCGGAGCGGCGGGAGGCTGGGCAGGCGGGGCCGCTTCCTTCTTTGCGTCTTCCGCTGCCGACTTGGCCGGCGCAGGCGGTTCGGGCTCCTTTTTCTGGCAGGCCGCGAGCGCGACCAGTGCGAGGATCGCCAGGGTGGCTGCGTACGGACGTGAGCTCATGATGTCGACCCCCTGTTGCTGTTGTGCAGCTGCTTCATCCGATCGGGCTGCTGTGCCGCCGGAACAACATGGCTCCCGCGAATGCGAGCCCCATCAGGAGATGCAGCTCGGCTATCAGCCATGGCACGGGCATCGGCCGATTCGCGGCCATCGCGTACGAGAGAAACAGGAAACCCACGCCCAGGTTGTAGCCCACGAACCCCGGCGCGAGGCGCAGCCGCCGCTCGGTCAGATCCGGGCGTGCCAGCCACCAGGTCAGGCCCAGCGCGGCCAACGCAATGCCGAGCATGCGCGCGATCACCACCCCGACGCCCTCGATCGGCGCCGCCAGCAGAAACCCCGTTACCGGTTCGGGGAGCGCGAGCACGGCGAGACCGACACCGAACTCGCCGAGCGCGGCGGCCGCAAAGAGCGCCCCGGTCACGCGCGCGAAGCGGGGCTCGCGCTCGCGGGCCATCGTTTCCCGTGAACCTGCCGGCCGCCGCTAATAGTTGAGCCGGGTGATCTTGGTGCCTTCCAGGCCGGCGCCCGCCATCAGTCCCTGCGCGCCGAAGACGAAGGCGTACACGTCACTGGTGAGTGTGGTCGAGGTAACCGACCTGGCCTTTCCTTCATCCAGCACGACGACGCTCGGACCGACACCGACCTGTAAACCTTCTCTCATGTTGAGACTCCTCCATGACCCCTCGTTCATGAAGAACATGACCAGGCTGTAGGTCTGCGCTCCTGCCTGGAAACCGTACGATACCCCGGAGAGGTTGTAGTAGCCGGAGATGCCGCCGCGCCGGAACAGCACGCCGTTGCCGGTCTCCCCACCGATGAGGAATCCCGCCTTGGTGATGTCGGGAAAGACCAGCGTCGCATAAGCCCTTTGCTCCAGCATCTTGGCCGTGGGATGCGTCGCCGTCAGCCGGTTCAGCGCCCACCTGGCTTCTCCTTCGAGCCCGTAGTCCTGTGCGGTGGCGGGTGCCGCAACCACCGCGAGCGACATCGCGCCGGCGATTGCGAGAATCCAGGCTCGGAGAAAAGCGGTGATCCGTTCTCCTGCCGATGTGGTCATCGCTTGCATGTCTTTCTCCTTGTCGATGGTGTAGGGGAAGTACACGTTCTCGCGCGCTCCGTCAGTAACCATCACGGTGCCGGCACCACGCGGTAATAGACGCCGTTGGCGCCGTAAGCCGGCTGGAACCAGGTGTTGCCGCTCAGGTAGTAAGTGGTGCCGCCCTTGTTGATCGACATGCTGCCTGGGGGCAGCGCGGCGTAGCTGCCGCCCATCACGTAGCTGGAGCTGGCCGCACCAGCGGCGTACCCGGTTGCGACACCAGCGTTGTACGCACTCGCCGTGCTCGCGCTGCCTGCCGCGACACCCGCCGAATACGCGCTCGACGTCGCTGCCGCGGTATTCGACGACGCGATGGCCGCGCCCGCCGCCATGCCGACGACTGCCCCCGCGGCCGCCGCGCAGCCGGTACAGCCGGAGGACGGGTAATAGTTCACCACCGTCGGCGGGTGATACGGGTAGTACGCCGGGGGATGGTAGTAGGCGCCGCCATATGCGGGCGGGTGGTAGGCGGTGGCGCCGTAGGGGCCGGCGTGATACGCGCCATAGCCGGCCTTGCCGGCGGTGGTGCCGCCGTAGACATTGGTGTGCGCGGTGCCGCCGCCCCACGCGTGTTCCGTGCTGGTGCCCCAGCGGCTGGTGTGCTCGGTGCCCTCGCCGTACGCGTGTTCCGTGCTGCCGCCGTAGCGATTGGCGTGCGCCCAGGCCAGGACCTGCCCCGGGGCGAGGAGCACGACCAGCAATCCTGCAGTGCCGATGGCGATCTGGTTCATGATGGGCCTCCTCACGGTTTCTTGGGTGGCGGGGATGTGACGGGCTTGAGCTTCGGGGGAGGGGCGTATCGCGCCGGCACGCTCGGCTTCGCAAACGCGATGCGATTGGCCCCTGCCGCCTTCGCCGACTCGAAGAACTCGGTGGCGACCGCCGGGTCGAGCTGCCAGTTGGACAGCTCCATCTCGTGGCGCAGCAGCGCGGGGTCGTTCAGGTACACCGCGCGCACCCGCCGCGGCAGCTTGTCTTCCGCGCCGATCCACGCCTGCACGAACACGCCGTTGGTGACATACGCCACCATGTCCGTCGTGGTGCCGCCGATCACGTTCGACTGGCCGATGTAGAAGGCGACCTTCAGCCCCTCGGCGATGTCCTTATAGGGGTCGGCGACGATGAGATCGGTGAACGGGAAGTAGATGGCGGCGGAATCGAACGCGGCCTCGAGCGCGGCGTCGATGGTGGGCGGGGCCTCGGCCACGGCCACCAGGTTCTCGACCGGCGCAAGAGCCATCATGGTCTTGCCGTTGTAGTAGAACTCCGAGGGCGGTCCGTCGCCGAAGGTGATGACGCGCAGCTTGTCGGGCCGCACCAGCGTCACGTCCGACTTGGTGGTGAAGACCAGCGGCGGACCGAAGCGGCTCTGGCTTTCGTACGAGACCACGGCGGTGAAGCTCATCGACTTCGCCGCGGCCAATCGTGCGCTGGAGGCCTTCAGAATGTCGATCGCTTTTGCCTCCAGCACTGGCTCGGCCGCCTTGGCGGGCGGCTTCGGTTTGGCGGATTTCGCCGCCGCCGGCTTCTTCGCCGGCGACGCGGCGTGGCCGCTGGTGCTGCCCAGCGCGAACGTCAGCGCAACGCACAGCACACCCCAGAGTGCGGCCACCCTCACGGAATCATCCCGCACTGGAACATCTTGTTCGCGATCGGTCCAGCCACCTGGTTCAAGAATGCTGAGGCCATCTGCGGATCATTGCGCAGCCTCTGAATCACCTCCTGCTCACGCTCCGATTTCGGCTGCTCCCTCTTTTCCCACAACTGCTCGCAGGTCGAGTTTTGATACTTCTCGATCACGCGCTGAGCGATCATGTCGAGGATCGGATATTGAGCACTCGCGGCGCCCGCCCACAGCATGGTCGCCGCCAAGGCGAGGCGACAGAAACGTGTGACCACGGCTTTCTCCTTGTCTGGTGCGAGAGGCCGCCTCGCGACGGCCGTCGCTTGTTCAGCGCGCCGCGCTGCCGAGGTGGGCCACGTCGTAGGCAGCGATGATGCGCACGCTCTGGTAGCGCTTCTCCACCGACATCGGCGCGCCCTTC
>JAEUMX010000371.1 GCA_016791285.1 Burkholderiales bacterium | reverse complement strand
CTTGCTCATCTTGTGTCCGTGACCGTCCACCACGAACCCATGAGTGAGCAGCGCATCGTACGGCGCCCGGCCTTCGATCGCTGCCGCAGTCAGGAGCGACGACTGAAACCAGCCGCGGTGCTGGTCCGAGCCTTCGAGATACAAATCGGCAGGCCAGCGCAACCCAGGCCTCTGCCGCAGTACGCTTTCGTGGGTGGTGCCGGAATCGAACCAGACATCGAGGGTGTCGGGCGACTTGACATAGTCTCGAGCCTCTGCGCCGAGCAGTTCATCCGCGGCAAGATCGAACCACGCTTCGATGCCGCCGTCCTCGACTCGCCTGGCCATGGCCTCGGTCAGTTCACCCGTACGCGGATGCAGCGCGCCGGTCTCACGGTGGACGAAAAACGGGATCGGCACGCCCCAGCTGCGCTGCCGCGACACGCACCAATCCGGCCGGCTGCGCACCATACCCTCGAGCCGCGCGCGGCCCCACGAGGGATAGAAGCGAGTTGCCTCGACTGCCTGCATCGCGTCCTCGCGAAGCGGCGTTGTCCGTTCGCCCGTCAGATCCATGCCGATGAACCACTGGCGGGTGGCGCGAAAAATGATCGGTGTCTTGTGTCGCCAGCAGTGCGGGTAACTGTGTTCGATCTGCTCGTGTGCGAGCAGCATGCCGCGCGCGGCGAGCAGATCGACGATCATCGGATTCGCCTCCCATACCGACTTGCCGCCTACCACCGGCACGCTCCCGACGAAGCGGCCATCGCCGCCCACCGGGTTATCGATCGGAAGGTGGTAACGCGAACCGACGACGTAGTCATCGAGACCGTGAGCGGGCGCCGTGTGCACGAGGCCGGTTCCGGCGTCGAGCGTGACGTGATCGCCCACGATGATCGGCACGGTGCGTTCCTGAAACGGATGCGCGAGACGAAGATGCTCCAGTGCCGCACCATTCACGGTCGCGAGGATCTCCTCGACGCCCAGGCCATAGCGCTTCAGGCATGCTTCGGCAAGCGTTCTCGCCAGTATCAGCACACCCTTCTGCGTGCGAGCGAGTACATATTCGAACTCTGGATTCGCGCTGACAGCCTCGTTGGCCGGCAACGTCCACGGTGTCGTCGTCCAGATCACGGCGGCGGCGCGCCCTGCGATCTGGGCCAAGCCAGCGCGGCGAGCGAGTTCCCGTACATCGACCACCGGAAATGCAACATCGATCGCCGGCGAGATGTGGTTCTCGTATTCGACTTCGGCCTCTGCCAGCGCCGAACCGCAGTCGACGCACCAGTGCACCGGCTTCGCGCCCTGATACAGGTAACCGCGCGCCTGAATGCGACCGAGTGCGCGGATGATGTCCGCTTCGGTCTTATAGTTCATCGTGAGATAGGGATGATCCCAGTCCCCGAGAATGCCGAGGCGCACGAAGTCGGCCTTCTGGCGCTCGACCTGGGCCCGCGCGAACTCGCGGCACAGACGACGAAACTCGTTGCGCTCGACGTTCTTCCCGTGCAGCTTCTCGACTTGGTGCTCGATCGGCAGGCCGTGGCAGTCCCAACCTGGAACGTAGGGCGCGTCGAAGCCGGACAGGGTCTTCGCCTTGACGATGACATCCTTCAGGATCTTGTTCACCGCATGGCCGATGTGGATGTCGCCGTTGGCGTACGGCGGGCCGTCGTGGAGGATGTACTTCGGCCGCCCGGCCGCCGCCTCGCGTATCTGCCGGTAGAGGTCTTTCGCGCGCCACGCCTCCAGCATGCCGGGCTCGCGGCGGGCGAGATCCCCCCGCATGGGAAACGGCGTATCCAGAAGATTGAGCGTTCCCTTGTAGTCAGCCATTCTGCGTCACTAGTCGTCTTGCCTCGCGGCGATCGAACCACGCTCGCGCCTCGTCCACATCGAGCGCGATCTGGCGCGCGAGCGCCCTCAGGTTCGCATATTTGCGTTCCTCCCGTAATCGTTCGAGGAACTCGATCCGCACATGGGCGCCGTAGATCTCGCGATCGAAGTCGAGGAGATGAATCTCCAGCACGGGCTTGCCCACGCCCGCCACCGTCGGCCTCACGCCGAGGCTCGCCGCGCCGCGCAGCGGGCCCTCGGGCAAACCGTGCATCTGCGCAATGTAGATGCCGTAGAGCGGCGGACGATTGTGCTTCATCTGCAAGTTGGCGGTCGGGAAGCCGAGTTCGCGTCCTATCCGATCTCCGCGCACGACCCGTCCACTGATGCTGTAGGGGCGTCCAAGAATCCGCGCCGCTTCGTCGAGGCGTCCCGCGGCCAGCAGATCGCGGATTGCCGTGCTCGATACCCGCAGCCCCCCGACCTCCACGCTCGGCATCTCCGCGACTTCGAAGTCAAGCGCCCGACCCGCTGCCCGCAGCATGGCCCCGTCGCCCGCGCGCCGGGCACCGAACCGGAAATCATCCCCCACCAGCAGCCAGCGAACATCGAGACCGCGCTTTACGATGTGTTGGATGAAGTCAGGCGCCGACACGCGAGCGAAATCGAAGTTGAAGCGGCAGATGTAGACGTGGTCAACGCCGCTGCGCTCCAGCAGTTCGAGCTTTTCGCGCAGCGATGTGAGCCGGGTCGGCGCTTGATCCGGTGCGAAAAATTCCCGCGGGTGCGGCTCGAACGTCATCACGCAGGCGGGGACGCCCAGCGCTGTCGCGGCATCGCGCAAACGACGCAGCATGGCCTGATGCCCGAGATGAACGCCGTCAAAATTGCCGATGGTTAGGGCAATGGGTCTCTCGGCGACGGCAGGTATCGTGCGATGAACGTTCATGGCTGGGCAAAGGCTTGAAATTCTAGCCTTTACCGGCCATTCCGGTCTAGCGACCGACCGTTTCGGGAAGCGTCAGGCCGAAATCAGGGTAATGTCGGCGTCGGGAATACCCGGAAGCGCCGTGGCCGCAGAAACACGCGCTCGCCGGGAAGCACGTCGAGCGAGCGCCACACTTCCCGGCTCACCTCCGCCTCGATTGCCTGATCCCCCTCCTCCAGATTCAGTTCGAGTCGAATGCGCGGACCCACCGGGATTGCCCGTTGCAGAGTGGCGGGAATCGCCGCCTCCTGCCCCGGGTCGCGCAGCACTTCGATTTCGTGTGGACGAGCGTAGGCTTCGGCCGGCGCGTTGTTCGCCTTGGCGTGCTCCGGCGCGTCCAGCACCAAGTCGCCGATCTCGGCGCGCCCCTGGTGCACGCGACCATGAAAGAGATTCACGCTGCCCAGAAACTTATACACGAAAGGTGTCGCCGGATGCTCGTACACTTCGTCCGGCGTGCCTACCTGCTCGATGCGGCCTTCGTTCATCACGACGACGCGGTCCGCCACCTCGAGCGCCTCCTCCTGGTCGTGCGTCACGAAGACGCTCGTGATGTGCATGTCATCGTGCAGGCGCCGCAGCCAGCGCCGCAGTTCCTTGCGCACTTTCGCGTCGAGCGCGCCGAACGGCTCGTCGAGAAGCAGCACCCGAGGCGCCACCGCGAGCGCGCGGGCGAGTGCGACGCGCTGACGCTGACCGCCCGAGAGTTGATGAGGATAACGGTCGGCAACCCAATCCAGCTGCACGAGCCGCAAGAGCTCCATCACCTTTTCCCGCACCTCGCTTTTCGGCGCGCGGGCGCGTCGCGGCCGCACCTGCAACCCGAAGGCCACGTTGTCAAAGATGGTCATGTGGCGGAAGAGAGCGTAATGCTGGAAAACAAAACCCACGCGCCGTTCACGAACATGCTGCGACGTGGTGTCTTCGCCGCAGAAGAGCACTTGTCCGGCGTCGATCGTTTCAAGACCCGCGATCGCCCGCAGAAGCGTGGTCTTCCCGGAGCCGGAAGGGCCGAGCAATGCCAGCAGTTCGCCGGTCCTGACCTCCAGGCTTACGTCCTTGAGGGCGGCAAAAGTGCCAAATCGCTTGGAGACGTTACGTACCTCGATGCTCATTCGGACTCCTGAATACCCTGAAACCGGGTCTCGACGATGGCCTTGACGACCAATGTCAGCAACGCCAGCAGCGCGAGCAGGGACGCGACTGCGAATGCCGCGACGAAGCTGTACTCGTTGTAGAGGATCTCGACCTGCAAAGGCATCGTGTTGGTGGCGCCCCTGATGTGACCGGAGACGACGGACACCGCGCCGAATTCGCCCATCGCGCGCGCATTGCAGAGGATGACCCCGTACAGCAGCCCCCACTTGATGTTGGGGAGCGTCACGCGCCAGAACGTCTGCCAACCGCTCGCGCCGAGGACGACGGCCGCCTCCTCTTCTTCTGCCCCCTGTGCCTGCATCAACGGAATCAGTTCTCGCGCAACGAACGGAAACGTCACGAACACGGTCGCGAGCACGATGCCAGGGACGGCAAAGATGATCCTGATGTCGTGCGCCTGCAGCCACGGACCGAACCAGCCCTGCGCTCCGAACAGGAGCACGAACACCAGACCGGCGATCACCGGGGAAACCGAGAACGGCAGGTCGATGAGCGTCGTGAGGATGCTCTTGCCTGGAAACTCGAACTTTGCGATCGCCCAGGCCGCCGCCACACCGAACACCAGATTGAGCGGCACCGCGATCGCTGCCGTAAGCAAGGTCAGGCGAATCGCGCTGAGCGCATCCGGGTCCGTGATCGCACGCCAGTAGACGGCGAGTCCCTTCTTCAAGGCCTCATGGAACACGGCCCCGAGCGGCACGAACAGAAACAGGGTGAGGAAGCCGAGAGCCAGTCCGATCAAGATCCAGCGTATGACAGGAGACTCCTGGTTACTGCGTGCGCCAGCCACCGACGGCACTGGCACGGGGATGGACAGGACTGCGCTCATGCTCCGGGCCTCACGCGGCGCCGCGGCGGCGGCGCGTCCACCACTGCAGCAGATTGATGATCAGAAGCAGGATGAAAGAGATCACGAGCATCACCACCGCGATCGCGGTGGCCCCCGCATAGTCGTACTGCTCGAGCTTCGTGATGATGAGCAGCGGTGTGATCTCCGAGACCAGGGGAATATTGCCGGCGATGAAGATGACCGAACCGTACTCACCGATGGCGCGGGCGAAGGCAAGTGCGAACCCGGTCAGCAGCGCTGGCAGTATGGTCGGAAAGATCACGCGCGCGAAAGTCTGGAGCCGCGTTGCGCCGAGCGTCGCTGCCGCTTCCTCGAGCTCGGGTTCGAGCTCCTGCAGCACCGGCTGCACCATCCGCACCACGAACGGCAACCCGATGAAGATCAGCGCGACCAGCACGCCGACCGGGGTAAAGGCGATCTTGATGCCATAGGGTTCGAACAGCTGGCCGATCCACCCGTTTCCGCTGTAGATCGCGGCGAGCGTGATCCCCGCCACCGCGGTCGGCAACGCGAATGGCAGATCGACCAGCGCATCGACCACCCGGCGACCCGGAAAGGAATAGCGGACGAGCACCCAGGCGACCAGGGTGCCGAACACGGCATTGACCAATGCTGCCAGGAAGGACGCCCCGAAAGTCAGCCGGTACGACGCCACCACACGGGGTGAGGTCACCGCTGCCCAGAAGTCCGACCACCCCATCGTGGCCGCCTTGAAGAACGTTGCCGACAGCGGAATCAGCACGATCAGGCTCAGGTAAAGAAGCGTGAAGCCCAGGGCCAAGCCGAACCCTGCAAGCACGGTGTGGCGTCGGCGCAGCGTCGGCAGGCGCAATGCACTCGCGCTCATGAGCGCGTGCCCCAGGTCGTGCGCGAAATGTCGCTCGTCCTCGTCTTCATGTCCTCACCCACGCGGTCTTGTTCGATGGTTCCGTTTCCTGGCGCGGCCGAAGTGGCGCTTGACCGAAGGTTTAGAGTATGTCCGACTCCTAACTAACTCAGAAGTACCATTTCGGCATGACTTTATCGCTGGAGCGCATATGGCTCGCCCCGCTGCAGCGCAGCATTGGCGGAGTTAGCCGGCTGCGCTTCGCTTGCGGACGCTCGATGTCGGTTGATGGCGTCTCGCACTCGGTCTATATTTCCAGACACCGGAATCGCCTCGCGCGTCGACGCGTTCAGCTCGCGAAATCGGCACAATGACGCGGTAGAGGGAGGTACTGCATGCCGGAGTACCATCTAAGGAGGGGATCACTTGGACATCAACCGTCGGCAGTTCCTCAAAGTCTGCGCGGCCGGAGTCAGCAGTTCCAGTCTCGCCATGCTCGGCTTCTCGCCCCAGCCCGTGCTGGCAGAGGCGCGCAGTTTCAAGCTCGCACGCACGACCGAGACGCGTAATACCTGTCCCTACTGTTCGGTAGGCTGCGGGATCCTGATGTACAGCCTGGGCGATAACGCAAAGAACGCCAAGGCCGAGATCATCCACATCGAAGGCGATCCGGATCATCCGGTGAACCGAGGTACGCTCTGTCCCAAGGGGGCCGGACTGCTCGGTTTCGTGCACAGCGAGAACCGCCTCAAGTACCCGGAGTATCGCGCCCCCGCCAGCAACGAGTGGAAGCGCATCTCGTGGGAAGAGGCGTTCGACCGTATCGCCAAGCTGATGAAGGCGGATCGGGATGCGAATTTCGTCGCGCAGACCGCCGACGGCCTGACCGTCAATCGCTGGCTGACCACGGGCATGCTCGCCGCGTCCGCGTCCAGCAACGAATCGGGCTACATCACGCACAAGGTGGTGCGCACCCTGGGGATGCTCGTATTCGATAATCAGGCGCGTGTCTGACACGGCCCGACGGTGGCGAGTCTCGCCCCGACGTTTGGCCGCGGTGCAATGACGAATCACTGGAGCGACATCAAGAATACCGACCTGGTCCTGATCATGGGCGGCAATGCCGCCGAAGCCCACCCGTGCGGCTTCAAGTGGGTCACCGAAGCCAAGGCCCACAACAAGGCCAAGCTGGTGGTGGTCGATCCGCGCTTCACGCGCTCGGCGGCCATGTCGGACTACTACGCCCCGATTCGCACCGGCACCGACATCGCGTTCCTGGGCGGCGTGATCAATTATCTGATCAGCAACGACAAGATCCAGCACGAGTACGTCAAGCACTACACCAACGCGACCTTCATCATCAACGAGAAGTTCGAGCTGAACGAAGGCATCTTCTCCGGCTACGACGAGACGAAGCGCCGCTACGACCCGAGTTCCTGGGGATACGAACTCGACCATGACGGCTACGCCAAGGTCGACGAGACGATGCAGCATCCGCGCTGCGTCTACCAGATCCTGAAGAAGCACTATTCACGGTACACACCGGAGCTGGTGTCGCAGATCTGCGGCACGCCGCAGGACGCGTTTCTCAAGGTGTGCGAGCACATCTCCTCGACCGCCGCGCCGAACCGTGTCATGACGATCATGTACGCGCTCGGCTGGACGCAGCACTCCCAAGGTTCCCAGATGATCCGGACCGGCGCGATGGTGCAGCTTCTCCTCGGCAACATCGGCCTGCCGGGCGGCGGTATGAACGCCCTGCGCGGTCATTCGAACATCCAGGGCCTGACCGACCTCGGACTCCTGAGCAACCTGCTCACGGGCTACATGACGCTGCCGGGCGAGAAGGAGCAGGACTACGAGAAGTACGTGGCGGCGCGCACACTCAAGCCGCTGCGCCCGAACCAGGTGAACTACTGGCAGAATTTTCCCAAGTTCCAGGTCAGCCTGATGAAGGCGTGGTACGGCAAGGCGGCGACGAAGGAGAACAACTGGGCCTTCGAGTATCTGCCCAAGCTCGACAAGCAGTACGACGTGCTGCAGGCGTTCGAGCTGATGGGACAGGGGAAGATGAACGGCTACATCTGCCAGGGGTTCAACCCGCTCGCTTCGTTCCCGAACAAGGCCAAGATCATCCACGGGCTGTCGAAACTCAAGTTCCTGGTGACGATGGATCCGCTTGCCACCGAGACCTCGGAATTCTGGAAGAACTTCGGCCCCTACAACGACGTCGATCCGGCGAAGATCCAGACGGAGGTCTTCCGGCTTCCGACCACGTGCTTCGCGGAAGAGGACGGGTCGATCGTCAATTCCGGCCGCTGGCTGCAGTGGCACTGGAAGGGCGCCGAGGGACCGGGTGAGGCCTTGACAGATCCGGAAATCATGGCCGAACTCTTCGTCCGCCTGCGTGCACTCTATGCCAGGGATGGCGGCGCATTCCCGGACCCCATCATGAACCTCGAATGGTCGTACAGGATTCCGACCGAGCCTTCACCCGAAGAGTTGGCCAAGGAGTACAACGGTCGTGCCCTCGTCGACCTGACCGATCCCAAGGATCCGACGAAGGTGCTGCTGAAGGCGGGCGAGCAGGTACCCGGCTTCGCGATGTTGCGCGACGACGGCTCGACCGCGTGCGGGTGCTGGATCTTCGCCGGCTGCTGGACCCAGGCCGGCAACCAGATGGCGCGGCGGGACAACAGCGATCCGTACGGCATCGGGCAAACCCTCGGTTGGGCATGGGCGTGGCCGGCAAACCGCCGAGTCCTGTACAACCGGGCATCGAGCGATGTAGCCGGCAAGCCGTGGAACCCGAAACACAAGCTCGTGTACTGGTCCGGCGACAAGTGGGGCGGATCGGACGTGCCGGACATGCCGCCGACCGCGGCACCGGATCAGAACGTCGGACCCTTCATCATGAACGCCGAAGGTGTGGCGCGGCTCTTCGCGCCGACTGGCCTCGCCGACGGGCCGCTGCCGGAACACTACGAGCCCTTCGAATCACCGGTGCCGGTGAACCTGATGAACCCCAAGAACCCGAAGGCGTTCTCCAATCCGGCGGCGCGCGTGTTCAAGGGGGACATGGAGGCCTTCGGCACCTCGAAGGACTTTCCGTACGCGGCGACGACCTACCGCCTGACCGAGCATTTCCACTACTGGACCAAGCACGTGGACGTGTGCGCGATCATCCAGCCGCAGCAGTTCGTGGAGATCGGCGAGGAACTGGCGAAGGAGAAAGGGGTCAAGGCCGGCGACAAGGTGAAGGTGCGCTCGAACCGCGGCGAGATCATCGCCGTCGCGGTCGTGACCAAGCGCATCAAGCCGCTCGACTGCGGCGGCGTGAAGGTGCATCACGTGGGCATCCCGATCCACTGGGGCTTCAAGGGGGTGGCGCGCATGGGCTACCTCGCGAACACCTTGACGCCTTTCGTGGGCGACGCGAACACCCAGACGCCCGAGTTCAAGTCGTTCGTCGTGAACATCGAGAAAGCGTAAGGGGGCGCCATGGCATCGCTACAATCACTGGACATCAAGCAGCGCTCGGCGACCACCACCTCCTCGCCTTCGGTGCGCCGTCAGACCGAGGTCTCCAAGCTCATCGATGTTTCCAAGTGCATCGGCTGCAAGGCCTGCCAGGTGGCGTGCATGGAATGGAACGACATCCGCGACGAGGTCGGGGTCAACGTCGGCGTGTACGACAACCCGCCCAACCTCACGGAGAACTCGTGGACGGTGATGCGCTTCACCGAGTACGAGAACACCGAAGCCAACCGGCTGGAGTGG
>JAEUMX010000363.1 GCA_016791285.1 Burkholderiales bacterium | reverse complement strand
GGGTGCCCGAAGCGGTATCATCGCCGCCTGTCCAACGCCGGCTACGTGGAACAGGAGCAAGCTCGGCGATGAAGGTGTTCGGCTTTGCAGGGTTCTCCGGCAGCGGCAAGACGACTCTGATCGAGGCGCTCATCCCGCGCTTCGTGATGGAGGGGCTGCGCGTCTCGCTCATCAAGCACGCGCACCACGAGTTCGACATCGACCGGCCCGGCAAGGACTCCTACCGGCACCGCGAGGCCGGAGCGACCGAGGTGATGCTCGCATCCGCCAAACGCTGGGTGCTGATGCACGAGTTGCGCACCGAGCGCGAGCCGGAGTTGCAGCAACTGATCGAGCGTTTTGCACCTTGCGACCTGGTTTTGGTCGAAGGCTTCAAGCGGCAGCCGATCCCGAAGATCGAGATCCATCGAACCGCCGCGGCGAAGCCGCTCCTGTTTCGCCACGACGAGCACATCATCGCGATCGCGACCGACGAGCCGCTCGACACCTTCCTGCCGCAGTTCGCTCTCGAGGATTACGACGCGATCGCCGAGTTCATTCTCCTGCACCTCGAGTTGGGCGGCCAAGCGCCGCATGTCTGCTCGGGAATCACATGACAGAGGTGGCATGGGCGCCACGCACGAAGCTCTGACAGGCTCCACGATCATCGTGACCATATTGTATTTCGCGCGGCTGCGGCAGTCGCTCGGGCTCGCAATCGAGCGCGTCGAGCTGCCCGCTGGCGCCGCGAGCGTGGGTGCGCTGCGCGACAAGCTGCGCGCAAGAGGCGGTGCCTGGACCGAAGAACTGGCGAGCGACCGCGCCGTGTGCATCGCCGTCAATCAGGAACTGGCCGAGCCCGGGGTGCCGTTGCGCGACGGCGACGAGGTCGCGTTCTTCCCGCCCGTCACCGGAGGTTAGACGTGGACGAGATCCGCGTGCAGCACGACGATTTCGACGCTGGCCGCGAGATCGCGCGCCTGCGCGGGACGAATCCCCGGATCGGGGCGATCGCGAGCTTCATCGGCGTCGTGCGCGACGTCAACGAAGGCGGCTCGGTCGCGGCGCTCGCGCTCGAGCATTACCCGGGCATGACCGAGAAGGCGCTCGCGAAGATCGTGGCGGAAGCGCGCAGCCGCTGGAACGTGATCGACGTGCTGGTGATCCACCGCGTCGGCACATTGATGCCGACCGAACAGATCGTGCTCGTCGTCGTCACGAGCGCGCACCGAGGAGAGGCCTTCGCGGCCTGCGAATTTCTGATGGACTATCTCAAGACACGCGCGCCGTTCTGGAAGAAGGAGTGCACGCCCGAGGGCGAACGCTGGGTCGAGGCGCGCGCGAGCGACGACGCGGCGGCGGCGCGGTGGAGGGAGCAGGCGTAGCGAGATGCGTCGCGTGCGAGATCTTGCCGAGCGCCGACGGCAATCGTTACCATCGTGAGCGCGCTTCCGCATTCAACCCGAATCATCGAGGAGAGCAGCGAAATGGCCAAGTCCCAGGACACCAAGAAGGAAAAGAAGAAGCCGGCCCAGAAGACGGCGAAGGAAAAGAAGCAGGCGAAGAAGGAGAAGAAGGGCAAGTAGGGCCGAGAATTTCTGGATTCCGGGTTCTGCCCTTTCGGGCAGCCCGGAATCAAGGCTTCCGAGCCAGATCCGGTGGAAGCCAGCAGCTCTTCCGGGTCCTTCCGTAAGGCTGAAATCGTCCCGGTGCAACGCCTATCGGGGGATGCGCTTCGGGCGTATTCTGTTCCCATCACGGCGGCCATGATGTACGCACCGGAGGCGTCATGGACCCATTCGACGAACTGCTCCTGAAGGTCTATCGCGCGGCGCGCGAATTGCCGGTTGGCGAATTCCAGGATGCGACGCTCGGACTGCTGCGCGAACGTCTGCGGTTCAACTCCGCCGTGTGGGCGCAAGGGCAGAACCTCCCGAAAGGGGTCGCCGTTCACAGTGCGCATCTCTACAACGAGCCGCTCGAGATGATCCTCGACTGGCAACGGATCAACGATCGCGACCTCGTCGTGGAGCGGGTCACCCGCAACGCCGGGCAGGCGCAGAACATCAACGTACGAGCCCTGTATCCCGGGCGCGAGCATCGCGTCATGCGGAGGTTTTCCGATCGCTACGGCCACCAGAACTTCCTGATCATCGGGCTCTTGCTCGATTACGTCCGAGTCGGCCGCTGCTGGCTGTCTTTGTATCGCCCGGACGCGAGCGACCAATACGGTCATGCCGAGGTGCGCCTGCTGGAT
>JAEUMX010000358.1 GCA_016791285.1 Burkholderiales bacterium | reverse complement strand
GCTGAACTTCTTCGAGCGCTCCGAGCAGGCGCTGCTGCGCGCCCTGCAACGACCCGAATTCAACATCCACGGGCTGCGCCGCGCCGACGTGAAACCCTTCGTACCCTTGAGCGATTCGGCACTGTCTCGACAGTTGCATCGGCTGCGTACTCTTGGACTGATCAAGCGCGTCCGCCGCTACTACCGCTACTACCTCACGCGCCTGGGGCGCGCTGCCATCGCCGCAGCATGCTCGCTCACCCAGTTCCAAATCCTCCCCGCTCTGGCAGCCGCACGATGACAAATTCTTTGCCAAAATCGTCAACTCTTCAGTGATAAGAGACTAACAGCCTCTCGTGGGTGCTGCCTTGAAAATATCTTCTAAAGAATGAAGTCTGCCGCCTTATAGGCTGAGGCGAGCACTGAACCATCCTCGATTGCGAGCACGAACTCGAAGTCTGGATCGCCGTCCACGTTTCCTCGCACAAGGGTTGTCGTCCCCGAGCTGACGAGGGAGATCTGGCCCAAACCGATACCGAAGCCAGATGCGAACGCCTGATCGCCTCCCACATTGGTGTTCGCGTCGATGCCCGAGAGATCGATCACATCTCCCCCGCTGACCCCGGCCCCCTCGAAGGCGATCGCCCCCCCGCCCGCCCGGATTGCGTCCCGCGCTGCGGAGGTGGAATCGCTAACCGCGTCAAAGTCGAAGCGATCCACGCCGAGTCCGCCGATGAGTACATCCGCGCCCGCCCCGCCCAGCAGCGTGTCGCTGCCAGCCAGGCCGTTGAGTGTGTCGTTGCCGGCGAGCCCAGAGAGGACGTTCGACTTATCGTTACCTGTGATCACATTTGCGACCGTGTTGCCAGTGCCGTCGAATCCGAGACTGCCCGTCAGCGTCAGGTTCTCGACGTTTGGCGCCAATACACAGGAGGTCGACGCGATCACCGCATCGGTCCCTTCGCCAGCAGATTCGATGACGATGTCCCCCCGCTCATTGACGTAGTACTTGTCGTTTCCCTTTCCGCCGATCATCGAATCCGCGCCAACTCCCCCGTTGAGGGTATCATCGCCGTCCAGTCCCGAAAGCACGTTCCTAGCGGCGTTGCCGGTAATGACATTTGCCAACCCGTTGCCGGTGCCGTTGATCAGAGCACTGGTGGTCAACGTGAGGTTTTCGACGTTCGCCGTCAAGGTGTAGGTGATCTTCGAGGACACCGTATCGGTGCCCTGGGCGGCAAGCTCAATCACCTTGTCGCCTATGTTGTCTACGAAGTAGGTGTCATTGCCCGTGCCCCCCGTCATAGAGTCGGCACCGTTGTCGCCGCCGTCTAGGGTGTCGTTGCCGCCCCCTCCGTAGAGCGCATCGTTGCCGCGCCCGCCGTCCAGCGTGTCGTCTCCGTTTCCTCCGTCCAGCGTGTCGTCCCCACCGTACGCAAGCAAGCTATCATTGCCATCGAGTCCTGAGATTCTATTGGCGAAGTCGTTACCGATGATTTCGTTAGCGAGCGCGTTGCCAATGCCGATGGCTGAATCATTTGCACGGAGTTCCAGGTTTTCGACGTTCGCTGGCAGGGTGTACGAGTAAATAGTGGACCAAACCTCATCAATCCCTTGCCCAGCCAACTCGATAACGGTATCGCCGACGTTTTCGACGCAGTAACGATCATCACCGAGTCCACCGATCATACTGTCGGCACCCTTACCCAACAAGGTGAAGGCGTCAAGGGTGTCGTTGCCGTCCCCCCCGTAAATCGTATCGTCGCCCAAGCCGCCGTAAAGGTTATCGACATCGCCAAACCCATAGATGATGTCCGCGCCGCCACGTCCATCGATGTTATCTCTGGCGGCGGTCCCGTCCAGTCTTTCACTTGCGTCGGTACCTTGGATTATTGCCATTTTCGTTTCTCCTGCTTGTTAAGTAATCCCGTTGACAATACTCGCGAGTCCCAGTCCTCCTGCACGCGTCGACGACCACGTCGGCGACGGTGATGAATGGCTGCCTCCCTTCGTCCCTGCCAAGGGGCATGCTTACGTCGGGGCTACCCCCCGGTCGACATTCAAACGGGCGTTCCTCGGCGTGGCACAAGCGTCCAGCGTCTCCGTTTCCACGATGTCGACAACTGGCCTCCCTCCGCCCGGCGGCCTCCGTACATTCACACTACATAGCTTTCTAGCGGCGATCGCTCTAGAAGAAGCCCGCCATCGAGTAGGCGGTCTTCTTGAACATGAGCTCCTCGGCTTCGGGCAGTTCCAGGTTGACCTTGTTCGCCGTCGTCACGATGCGCGTGCGGTACTCCTTGCGCATGCTGACCTCCGAGCTCGTCTGCCGCGCCGCCCCGGCGTCCGACACCTTCGTGTCGATGCGCGTGTCCTTGCGTACCAGCACGCCCTTGGGCGCTTTCTCCTGGATCTGCACGTCAGTCACCAGCATGTAAGTGACGTCCTTCACCGCGGCACCCGAGATGAGCTCCGCGGCACCGCCCACCAGGCCGCCGACGCCGGCTCCGCTCCACGTTTGCGTCGCCGCAGCGCCGATGATTGCACCCCCGGCGATGGCGCCGCCCGTGTAGCCTTGATTCAGCGCCATCTGCGCCGCGGTGGGACTCGCCTTCTCGAGGTTCAGCACGTAGGCGACCATCAGGAACTGCGCCTGGTCTGGATCGTCGACGATGCGATAGCCGTTGTCGTTCGCCACCGTGAACTGCTGGACGACGAACTGCTTGAAGCGGCGCCGATCGAACTCCATGACGCCGCTTTTCACGTCGAGATAGATGGTGCGACGTTCTTTAGCCACCGGGTCGACGAAGATCGCGGTCGAGGTGCGTGCCTGCACGTCGAGGTCCTTCTTTGCGATCATCGTATGCGTGGCGGCGCATCCGGCGAGCACAACGGCAGCCGTGGTCGTGGCAAGAAGCCTGGCGTGGTGATTCATGGTCCCTCCCCGGGTTGTGATCGTGGTTGTCAGTACCAGTAACGGCCGTAGTAGCGGTAGTAGTAATAGCAGTCGCCGTAGGCGCGCCAGCCGTAGCTGCGGATCGAATCGCAGGTGTAGCCGCGGCGCCAGTAAGGCGGGGGATTCGGCACGGGCTTCAAGTCCTTCTGCATCGCGTTCTTGACGTAGGCGTCGATCCGCGCCTGGTCTTCGACGGAGAACGGCGCGGCCATCACCTGCTGGTTTAACTGCTGCTGCATGAGTTCGCGCTCGCGGTCCTCTGTGCTTCCGGCGGTCGCCTGGGCAGCGAGGCCTGAGCACATCACCGCAGCTGTGAGGGTTATCAACAGGCGGGCGCATTGCTGCGATCCGGGACGTTCCATGGCTTTTTCCCTCTTGCTTTCTGCCGCGGCGCGGGACCAATGAACCGATCGGAGCCCCGTGCCATTCGCTGAATTCGGTTGATCATCCAAGCGCCGACCCCGTCGGAACGAACAGTTGAGGCAGAGCTCACCATTCTGGGGCGGAAGCGGCATCCGGACTGCCTGCTCGATCTCGCCGGCCGCGAAGGCGACCGTCCCGCTATCCGACTGCGGTAGTAGGGTACTGCCGGCGGAACGGCTGCCGGTGCCATACCCCACCCTGACCGGCGTGCTCGAGAAGTCGTTGAGGAGAAAGACGAAACCTGCGAAACGAGCGGACACGTCGACGACCACGTCGGCGACGGTCATGAACGGCGCACCCATCCTACCTCCCTTCTTGTTGAAGTTATTGCTTCACCCTAGCGCGTCCCTGTCGCTGCCAAGGGGGATGCTCACGTCGGGGCTAACTTCCCCGACGTCATCTAAACGGGAGAACCCGCAAGGACTCGGCTCTACCCCTTCACTACCGTCGGGCTCTTGGCATCGCCAAGATTTCCCAGAGTTCCTCTACGTTGGTAAAAGCGCCCTTCGAGTTAAGGGCATCCGCCTCTACGATGCCAACAACTGGTCGCCCTTTGCCCGCCGGCCTCCGGTATATTCGCACTACATAGCTTTCTATCGGCGATCGGTACCTCGCCCGCTTGCGGGTCATCTGGTCACCCTACGCCGAACCAATGCTCGCCTGTGCTGGGCGGGGACCTGTCCCGCGATGTAAACGCCGTCGACGAAGTAACCGACGCCAGGTTTGGATGACGAGCTTCGCCTCGCG
This sequence comes from Burkholderiales bacterium, assembly GCA_016791285.1. The sequence goes on along the minus strand of JAEUMX010000358.1, from coordinate 5,192 downwards.
GCCGCTGCGGAACCATTCCGGGCTCAGGCATTCGTGGCGGAAGCGGCCATTGAAACTCCTGTCAGGACCGTTCTGCGTTTTTCAAGTTACGACTGACTCGCACAATCTGAGCAGTCAGACCGGGTTCGCAGTGCACGGTCGGCCATTCATTTCCGCGATGAGAACTTCGCAGCCACGTACGGCACTGCAACTGTGTAGTTCTTTCTTCCACTCGAGCCTTCCAATCCTAGCCATACGACCTGTACGGCTCTTGTGCTGGGCCCAACATTAAGACCCGGATATGCAGAGGATAACTGCCTAGCGTCGCCGCGGTCCGGGTGCGCGAAGCGCGCTGCCACTCCGCAGCCGCCTTGCCGCCAGGACAACTCCTGATACTCGGTGCCGTCGCTCAGGTTACGGAACTCCGGCGCCGCAAACAGGTCCGCGTCGACCTTGTCAGGCATCGGGAACCGTGTCCGCAGGATCTTCCAAGGTGCCTCTAACCTAATGCCGCAACCCGCCGGGACGGATGGTGCGACCTTCGCCAAATCGATCACCATCTTCATTCGGTCGAAACCTCTCCCAGACGCCCCAGGGATCGACGCGAGCCCGATCAGAATGGGAGCATTCGGTTGCGTCCACCTGCCATCGCGCCCCTCGACGCCAATCGCCTGCTGAATGCTCCCAGATGGCGTGATGTTGTCATCGATTGTCGTTTCGGCGTGACCAGTACTAGCGAGACATCCAAGTCCCGCTAGCCCAACTGCTACGCGGCAAAGCCTCTTCATTGGCACCCCCTGGCGAATGACAAGGTCGATCTCCTTCTGACACAACCGCTGCTTGCCGCCGATGCAGCCACGCGCTCCCAGGCACTTCAGTGCTTGCCCGACAAGCTTGAAAGCGCCTTTCTCATTTCGGTCAAGACACGTTCGCAAAAACTCCCTTCAAGGCCGGCGCATCCGTTTCTACGATGCCGACGACCGGTCGCCCTCTGCCCGCCGGCCTCCGGTATATTCGCAGTACATAGCTTTCTATCGGCGATCGGTACTTCGCCCGCTTTCGGATCATGCGATTACGATATGCGGGACAGCATTACAGATCGGGTACGGATGCTCGACTGTGTGGGCGGGGACCTGTCCCGTGGTAGACGAAGTCCCTCTGGAGGCCGCAGATCGCCGCGCTGCATGCGCCGAGAGTAGAATATGACCTTGCCCTGATGGGCGCGCTGAAGGAAGGAGTTTCGCCCGCTGCCGGGGGAGTCGACGGGCGTGCAGTTTCGAAGATGGGCGTCCAGCCCGCAAAGGGGAGAGAATGAAAAGGCGCGAAGCGCCACCGAAGCTCACGGCTCCTAGCGTGGCTCACGTCCTGCCTCGCCAGCGGCTATTCGCCGCGCTGGAAGAGATGGGCGGCGGCACGGTCGCCTTTGTCAGTGCTCCCGCCGGTTCAGGTAAAACCACGCTTGCCGCGAGCTATGTCGCTCAAAAGCACGTTCCCTCTATATGGTTCCGGGTCGACGCCGCCGATCAGGACTTGGCGACGTTCTTCGCTTCTCTGAGCCAGGCCTCCCGCATCGTTTCGCCAAGGAAGTGCGGTCGGCTGCCGACCTTCACGCCCGAGCATGCGCTCGGCTTGGCGGCGTTCTCGCGCCGGTTCTTTCGCGAGCTGTATCAGGCGCTCGGTGCGCCAGCGATCATCGTCTTCGATGGTCTGCATGAGGTGGCGCCCGATTCGCCGCTGCTACACGTAGTGCTGCGCGAGGCGTGCGGTGAGATCGCCGGCGGCACCCACTTGATCCTGGTCAGCCGCGACATGGTGCCGTCCAGCCTTGCCCGCCTTCAGGCAAACCGCGCACTGCGGCTGATCGACTGGAACAGCTTGAGGCTGACCGTCGAGGAGGCACAGGCGATCGCGCTCCGATACGACCTTCCGCCGGCGCGGCAGCAGGAGATCCCGCGCTTGATCGAAAGTGTGGACGGCTGGGCGGCGGGTCTTATCCTCGCCCTCGAGGGCGCGCGCGCCGACAGGGTGGCCTCCCGATTCGCCATCGCGGGGAGTCGTCCCATTTTCAACTACTTCGCCGCCGAGGTCTTCGAAGGGCTAACTGAAGAGCGGCAGGACGTTCTCATGCGCTTGGCCGTTCTCCCGGATATCAGTGCCCCGGCCGCTCGTGCGCTCGCCGGATCGGACAGCGCTGAACAGGTGCTCGAGGAGTTGTCCCGGCGGAACGCCTTCACGCAACGGATTGGGGAAGAGAGGCCGGTTTTTCAGTTGCACCCCCTGTTCCGGGAATTTCTGGTCGACCGGGCCAACGGGCGTCTTGGCAAGGGCGAACTGGCAGAGCTCCGAACGAAAGCAGCTCTGCTGCTGGAATCCGAAGGGCGGATCGATGAAGCCGTCGTGCTGTGGAAGGGGATGGAAGACTGGGGCTCCATCATCCGGATCCTCCGCCAGCATGCTCACGCGCTTCTTCAGCAGGGACGGCTGAAGACGCTGGAGCGGTGGCTGCGCTGCCTCCCGCAGGAGATCGTCCATGAGGACGGGTGGCTATCGCTCTGGCTTGGGACCTGTATTGTCTTCTTCAATCCCGTGGAGGCGCGGCGGCACTTCGAGCGCGCCTATTCGGTATGTACGTCGCACGGCGACTTGGTCGGGCGGCTGTGCGCCTGGTGTGGTCTCGCAGATGCGATTTTTCTGCTTTACCAGAACCTGTCGGAACTCGACCCCTTGATCGAGGAATTCGACCGGGAGCTGTTCGACATCGTCGATTCGACACCACAAGAGATCCAGGCGCGTGTCACCGCAAGCGTTTTCACCGTGCTGAGTTTCCGCCGGATGGGGCATCCGAGGATGACGCTCTGGGCAGACCGGGCTCGCGGCCTACTTGCGAATCCGCAAGCCGGGGCGCCCGTCTCGCAAGTACACGCCTTTCTCGCGCAATACCACATCTGGCGAGGAGACCTGACCACTGCCCAGGACCTCGTGGAGTCGCTCAGCCAGAACCGCCAGGACCCGTTCCCGTCGCCGCAAACAGTGACGCTAAGCTATCTCGTCGAGGCCACTTATGCTTTGCACGCGGGGCTGCACGATGCCTGCATTGCCTCCGCCAGCGCGGGGTTAGAAGCGGCCCGCCAGTCGGGCGTCCACTTGTGGGACACCATTTTTCTCGGGCATTGTGTCGCGGTGAGATTGTCCACCGGCGACTTGAGGCAGGCCGACGCTTTACTTGCACAACTGGCGGGCGTGCTAGAACAGTTCCCGAACGGGGACGAGGCGTATTTTCGTGCGCTCACGTTCTGGCGGCACTATGTCGCCAAGGACATTCCCAAGGCCATGCACGTCGCAGAAATCGCCGATCGATGTCGGCGCGCGTTGAATTTTGACCACCCGTGCGCGTTGAATTTTGACCAGGGGTGGATAGCCGCTTGTCATTGAGCGGCTGTGGGTAAGTGTAGTCGATACGGGTGCGCGGCGGGAAGCGGCGATGGGCGTAGCCCGAAGCCGGTTTCCGCCGCGCACGCTCGATCAGAAGGGCTGTGGCTCGACCTCCGGCGAGACCTCGGTCTGAGCAGCCTTACCGCGCTTGCTCTGCTCGCGCGCCGTGACTCTTGCCTTCGCGCTCTGGCTGCTCTGCCGGAAGCGGTACGACTCGTTGCCGGTCTCCACGATGTGGCAGTGATGCGTCAGCCGATCGAGCAGCGCAGTGGTCATCTTCGCGTCGCCGAAGACGACCGGCCACTCGGCGAAAGTCAGGTTGGTCGTGATGATCACGCTGGTGCGTTCGTAGAGCTTGGACAGCAGGTGAAACAGCAAGGCACCGCCGGCTTGGCTGAACGGCAGGTAGCCCAGTTCGTCGAGCATGACCAGATCGACATGCACCAGGCTGTAGGCCAGTCGTCCCTGTTTGCCAGCCGCCTTTTCCAGCTCCAGGCTGTTGGCCAGATCGACGGTCGAGAAGAAACGCACGCGCTTGCCGTGCTGGGTGATCGCCTTGACCCCGAGCGCGGTCGCCAGATGCGTCTTCCCGGTGCCGGTGCCACCGATGAAGACGACGTTGGCGGCCGAATCGGTAAACTCGGCGCTTGCCAGTTGCCTGATCAGCTTCTCGTCGACTCTGGACTTGGCGAAGTCGAAGCCGGCCAGATCCCGATGTACCGGGAAGCGCGCCGCCCCCATCTGGTAACGGATCGAGCGCACATGCCGGTCGGTAACCTCGGCCTCGAGCAGCCCTTCGATGAGCCAGCCGGCGCTCTGGATGCCGGAGCCAGCCTCGGCCAGCAGTTCTTCGTAACGCTGCGCCATGCCGTGCAGACGCAGCGACTTGAGTTCGGCGACGACCTCACGCACGGTCCACCTCCGTGTGCAGGCGGTCGTAGCGGCCGGCATCGGCGAGCGGGACTTCCTCGACCGTGAGCGCGGTTTCTATGGTCTGCGGCGCTGGCGCTTCCTTCAGTCGGGAGAGCACATTCTTGATGTGCTCGGCACTGGTGTTGCCGGATTCCAGGATCAGTTCGGTCGCCACGACGACGGCTTCCAGGCCGTGCTTGGGCACGCAGGCGAGGATTTCGGCCATCAGGCGATCACCCCCGGGTCGTCGGATCAGCGCCGCCCGCAAGCGCTTGAGTGCTTCCGGCATGCCGTCGAAGGGCGCACCGTTTCTCAGGGCGCCGGGTTTGCGTTCGACCAACGCAATGTAGTGCTGCCAGTCGTAGCGCACTTCCCCGCGCTCGAAGCTGCGTCCGTGGACGGCGACCACGCCGTTCTCGTCGTGGACCACGACACGCTCAGGGTAGAGGCGAACGCTGAGCTTCTGGTTGGCAAGCGCACATGGCACCGAGTACTTGTTGCGCTCGATGCTGACGAGGCAGGTACTCGAGACGGTGGCGATAGTCTCCACATAGCCGTCGAAGGCCGGCACCATCGGCATCAGGGCGTCGCGCTCCAGGGTCAGAGCGTCGGCAATGCTCAGGTGCTCGACCTCGGGGTACGGCAGTTCCGACCACAGTGCTCGGCAACGCGATTCCAGCCAGGCATTCAACTCGGCGAGACTACCAAAGCGCAGATTGAGGGCGTCCTGCCAGATCCGCCGACGGCTGTCCTGCACGTTCTTCTCGACGACGCCTTTCTCCCAACCGCTGGCGACATTGCAAAAGTCGGGGTCAAACAGGTAGTGCGCGGCCATCGCGGCAAAGCGTGTATTGACGATCCGCCGCTTA
>JAEUMX010000331.1 GCA_016791285.1 Burkholderiales bacterium | reverse complement strand
GGCCGGCTGCATTGAGCGACACGGCGGCCGCTCCTGAACCGCATGGCCACGCATCTTGCCATTGCTGCCGTTGCCCGCACGCTGCTGCGGCTGATCGAGCAGGAGTGCCCGCGCGACGAGTTCTCTACCGCCCCCAGCTTCGCGCTCTACCACAGCCATGACTTCGGGACGTCCCCCGTCAGCGAAGGCTTTTCGCTGATGCTCTACCGCGTCACGGTCAACAGCGCGCGCAACCAGGCGCCGCGGCGCGGCCCCGACGGCGTCCGGCGCCGCCCTGCCCTGCCGCTGGACCTGCACTTCCTTCTCACGCCCTGGGCCGGCGAGGCCGAGCGACAGCTACGTCTGCTCGGCTGGGCGATGCGCTTCGTCGAAGACAACGCCGTGCTCACCGCCAACGAGCTCAATCATTCGCTGACTCGCCGCGAGCGGACCTTCCGCGACGACGAAACGGTGGAGCTGTTCTGCGACCCCCCGGCGATCGCCGACTACCTGGGACTGTGGGACAAGTTCAAGACCCGCTGGCAGACCTCGGTAAGCTATTCCGCGCGCATGGTGATGCTCGAATCGGGCATCGCACTGCGCGAGGAGGAGCTGGTGCAAACGCGCGACCTGCGCCACGGCACCGAACTCGTGGAGGCGCCGCGATGACGCGCCGCCAGCTGCGCCCCGGATTCGACCGCAACCTCGTGGTCGCGCCCTTCGGCGTGATGTTCCGCGACCGCCTGGACCGGCAGGTGATCGCCGACGGCCTCACGGTCGAGCTGAGCGAGTTGCGACGGCCCGAGAGAAAGCAGCGCCTGGATACCAATCGCCACGGCGTGTACGTCGCGCATGCCGTGCCGCGCATGCGGCTGCCGGCGGACTTCGATACCGTCTCGCCGCCGGTCATCCGCCGCTTCAACCTCGACGTAAGCGACACGCTCGCGCGCTTCGTGCCGCTACGGGTGTCAGTCGATCTGCCCGGTCACGGCCTGTTTCAGCCCGAATGCCTGGCGGCCTCGCCATCCGAGCACCAACCCCACGTGCCCTTGTTCAGCGCCAGCACGCGCAGCGTGCCGGCCGGCGTGGGCGCCGTGCGGGCCGATCTGCGGCTCGATTCCGACCACGACCGCCCCGCGGCCTGGGCGCGGCTCGAGCTCTGGCTTGGTCCGGCGCTGCTTGCCGAGGGGGTCGCGGACGAGCGCGGTGGCGCGTTGCTGCTGTCTGCGCTGCCCGCACCGCGCGATCCGCCGCTGCACGGCTCGCCGCCAGACGGAGCCTTCGAGCGCACGAGCTGGGAGGTCACGCTGCGCGCCTACTGGGATGCGGCGATTGGGCGCGAACCGTTGCCGAATCTGTGCACGCTGCGGCGCCTGCCCGAGGTGCCCGTCATCCCCGACACCTTCGTCCTGCGCTCCGGTACGCCGCTCCTGGCGCGCAGCGCCGGTTCGTCGTTTCTCTTCGTGGGCGCGTGATGCGGCGCCTCAACCACAGCAAGGAGAGCCCCCATGCCTGAGTACCTGGCGCCCGGCGTATTCGTCGAGGAAACGTCCTTCCGGGCCAAGACCATCGAGGGCGTGTCCACCACGACCACCGGCTTCATCGGCGCGGCGCGCACCGGGCCCGTGCACCTGGAGCCGGACATCATCACCAGCCTGGGCGATTTCGAGCAGGTCTACGGCGGTGGCGAGGCGCTCGAATTTACCGATACCGGTTCGACGCCGAACTTTCTCTGGCACGCGGTGCGGGCCTTCTTCACCGAAGGCGGCAAGCGGTTGTACGTCACGCGCGTCTTCAAGCCGCTCGGCAACGACAACTACACGCCCATCGCCGCCGCCGACGAGATGAGCATCGCCGCGCCGACCGGCACGCCTCCGCGCTACCAGGACGGCCACGCCCGCGTCACCGCTCTGCTCGACCAGGGCCTCCTGATACGCGCCCGCCACCCCGGCGCCGCGGGCAACCTGCGTGTGCGCGTCACGCTCAAGGGGCGGGCCAACATCCTGGGCTCCGGCACCGATCCGATCACGCGCACGCGGCGCACGACGGTCGGTGCGCTGAGCGACCTCGATCTCGTGTGGGTGCGCGACGTGACAAGTCCGCCGGACGCCGACGACGTGGGGCGCTTCTGCGTCGCGCACTGGAACGAGGACGATGCCGTCTGGGAGTTCGAGGCCGTCCCTGCCGGTTCGCCGCCCGCGGCACCCGAGGGAAGGCTCACGCTGGACCAACTGTTCCCCGATCCGCGGCCAGACCTCGGCGACACGCTGCGTGTCGTGACGCTGGGCGTTTCCCTGCTCTCACGCGATGGCAGCCGCGAGCTCGCCACCTGGTCCGACCTCCCGGTCGACCCCGGCCACCGCTCGGGCGCGAGCGGTGACTCCCTCTTCGATCGCTTCGCGAGCGAGCCGCGCTCGGCTGCCGACGCGCGCCTGCTCCCGCTCGTCATCGCCCGCGACGAGGCGCGCGTCACGGACGCCGCCGATGTGCTGACACTCCTGTTCGACGGCGACGCGCTGAGCCTGCTCGTGCCGAGCGCCGCCGAAGCCCTCCGCCGCATCACCGTGCTCGACAAGCTGACCATCGGCGTCAGCGCGAGCTTCCTGCTCGATGGCGGCCACGACGGTCAGCGTCCCCAGGCCGGCGACTACGAAGGCGAGGCCGACGCCGACCGCGACTACGCGCTCGGTCTGCGTCAGTTCGAGGACATCGAGGACATCTCCATCGTCGCCGCGCCGGGCTCGACGTGGGACTACGCCAACCACGAAGCCGACGCCGAGGCCATCGCCGGCCTGCTGATCGCGCACGCCGAGCGCATGCGCTATCGCATCGCCGTTCTCGACAGCGCGCAGCGTCACACCATCGCCGAGGTGCGCAACATGCGCGCGCGCATCGACTCCAAGCACGCCGCCCTGTACTACCCCTGGGTCACGGTGCTCGATCCGATCACGCGCAACGAGATCGACCTGCCGCCAAGCGGCTTCGTCGCCGGCATCTACGCCCGCAACGACGTCGACCGCGGGGTCTGGAAGGCGCCGGCCAACGAGGTGGTGCGCCTCGCACTCGGCTTCGAGACGCTCGTCAACAAGGGCCAGCAGGAGGTGCTCAACCCCGAGGGCATCAACTGCTTCCGCTTCTTCGAGGGCCGCGGCATGCGGCTGTGGGGCGCGCGGACGATCAGCTCCGACCCCGAGTGGAAGTACGTCAACGTGCGGCGCTACTTCGCCTACCTCGAGCGCTCGATCGACAAGGGCACGCAGTGGGCCGTGTTCGAGCCCAACGGCGAACAGCTGTGGGCCAACGTGCGCCGCACGATCGAGGACTTCCTGCTGAACGAGTGGCAAAACGGCGCGCTGCTCGGCGATAAGCCCGAGAAGGCGTTCTTCGTGCGCTGCGACCGCTCCACGATGACGCAGAACGACCTCGACAACGGCCGGCTGATCTGCCTGATCGGCGTGGCGCCACTGAAGCCGGCCGAGTTCGTGATCTTCCGCATCGGCCAGTGGACGGCCGACCGCAAGGTCTGAATCCCCAGCGAAACAGGAGAACGCCATGGCCGTCCTGAGAGACCGACCGTACGTGCAGTTCAACTTTCTCGTCGACCTGGGCACCGGCAGCACCGAGGGTCCGGAAGCCGGCTTCCAGGAGGTGAGCGGGGTCGGCATGGAAGTCACGGTGTCCGAATACCGCACCGGCAACAGCCGCGAGAACAGCGTGATGAAGATCACCGGACTCAACAAGTCCACCGACGTGACACTCAAGCGCGGCGTGATCGGTTCGCTGTCGCTCTACAACTGGCTCAACCAGATCCGCAACGGCGATCAGGCCGCCCTGCGCACCGTCACCGTCCAGATGCAGAACGAGGACCACACCCAGGTCGTGATGACCTGGAAGCTGCTGCGCGCGCGCATCATCAAGCACACCAGCGGACCGTTCAATGCCAAGGGCACGGACGTCGCGATGGA
>JAEUMX010000314.1 GCA_016791285.1 Burkholderiales bacterium | reverse complement strand
GCACGCTGCAGGACTGGTTCATCCGCTACCAGCTCACCAAGGCGCACGGTGTCGCCGAGGTGGCGAGCGTCGGCGGCTTCGTGCAGCAGTACCAGGTGATCGTCGATCCGCGCAAGCTGCAGGCATACGGCATTCCGCTCGAGCGCGTGGCCGCGGTGATCCGCGACAGCAACCGCGACGTGGGCGGTCGCGTCGTGGAGTTGGCTGAGACCGAGTACATGGTGCGCGGCATGGGCTATCTCCGCAGCGCGGACGACATCGCCGAGCTCGTGCTGAAGTCGGAGGGCGGCCGGCCGGTGCGCATCCGCGAGGTCGCCCGCGTCGAGCTGGGTCCCGACGAGCGCCGCGGCGTCACCGAGCTCGACGGCCAAGGAGAGGTCGTGTCGGGTATCGCGATGGCGCGCTACGGCGAGAACGCGCTCGACGTCATCCACGGCTTGAAGGAGAAGATCGCCGAGATCGCGAGCGGGCTGCCGGAGGGTGTGAAAATCGAGACCGTGTACGACCGCTCCGAGCTCATCCACCGCGCGATCGCGACGCTCACCCGGACGCTCCTCGAAGAAAGCCTGATCGTGGCGCTGGTGTGCGTCGTGTTCCTGTTTCACGTGCGGAGCGCCCTGGTGGCGATCATCATGCTGCCGGTGGGCGTGCTGATCGCCTTCATCGCCATGCGCGCGCTAGGCATCAACTCCAACATCATGAGCCTGGGGGGCATCGCGATCGCCATCGGCGCCATGGTGGACGCCGCCATCGTGATGATAGAGAACGCGCACAAGCACATCGAGCGCGAACCGGGGGCGCCGCGCCTGCGCCTGATCGTCGACGCGTGCAAGGAGGTCGGGCCGGCGCTCTTCTTCAGCCTGCTCGTCATCACGGTGTCGTTCCTGCCCGTCTTCGCGCTGGAAGCGCAGGAGGGACGGCTCTTCAAGCCGCTCGCCTACACCAAGACCTTCGCCATGGCGGGCGCCGCGCTGCTGTCGGTGACGCTGGTGCCGGCGCTGATGGTGCTCTGTGTGCGCGGGCGCATCGTGCCGGAGGCCAGGAACCCGCTCAACCGCTTCCTGATCTGGAGCTACCGGCCGGTCATCCAGGTGGTGCTGCGTGCAAAGATCCTCACCATCGTCGCGGCGGCGGTGGTGCTCGCGCTCTCCTGGATTCCGGCAAGCCGCATCGGCACCGAATTCATGCCGACCCTGAACGAGGGCACGCTCTTCTACATGCCGACGACGCTGCCGGGATTGTCGGTCACCAAGGCGGCGGAACTGCTTCAGGTTCAGAACCGGATCATCAAGAGCTTTCCGGAAGTCGCATCGGTCTACGGCAAGGCAGGGCGCGCCGAGACGGCGACCGACCCGGCGCCGCTCGAGATGTTCGAGACGGTGATCAATCTGAAGCCCGAGTCGGAGTGGCGACCCGGCATGACCATCGACGCGCTAATCGCCGAAATGGACGCCGCCCTGCAGTTTCCGGGCGTCGCCAACTCGTGGACCATGCCGATCAAGGCGCGCATCGACATGCTCTCTACCGGCATCCGCACGCCGATCGGCATCAAGGTCTTCGGTACCGATCTCGCGCAGATGGAGCGGCTCGCCAAGGAGATCGAATCCGTGGTGAAGCAGGTGCCCGGCACCACCAGCGCCTACGCCGAGCGCATCACGGGCGGCTCGTACCTGAACATCGAGCCGGACCGCGCGGTGCTCGCCCGCTACGGTCTCACGGTCGGACAGTTGCAGGACGTGATCGCAACCGCGCTGGGCGGGGAGGTGGTGACGACCACCGTGGAGGGGCGCGAGCGCTTCGGCGTCAGCGTGCGCTATCCGCGCGACCTGCGCAGCGATCCGCAGGCCATCGCAGGCCAGGTGCTGGTGCCGACCGGGGACGGCGCCATGATTCCACTCGGGCAGGTCGCGCGCGTGTCGCTCGCCCGCGGTCCGCCTGCGATACGCACCGAGAACGCGCTGCTCTCCGCATACATCTTCGTCGACATCCGTGGGCGCGACATCGGCGGGTATGTCGCCGAGGCACGCCGGGCGGTGCAGGAGAACGTGCGGTTCCCGCCGGGCTACTACGCGACCTGGAGCGGCCAGTTCGAGTATCTCGAGCGCGCTCGGCAGCGGATGCAGATCGTGGTGCCGCTCACGCTCGGCATCATCGTCCTCCTCCTCTACGTGAACTTCGGCCGTCTCGCCGAGACGCTGATCGTCATGCTGTCCCTGCCGTTCGCGCTCGTCGGCGGGCTGTGGTTCATGTACCTGCTCGGCTACAACGCGAGCGTCGCGGTGGCGATCGGCTTCATCGCGTTGGCCGGTGTCGCGGCCGAGACCGGTGTGGTGATGATCATCTACCTCGACCGCGCACTCGCGAAAATCCGCGCGCAGCGCCAATCGCAGGGCGAGCCGCTCACGGCGGACGACATCCGCGCCGCGGTGATGGAGGGCGCGGTGGAGCGCGTGCGGCCGAAGATGATGACGGTGGTCGCGATCATGGCTGGTCTGCTGCCGATCATGTGGAGCACGGGAACGGGCTCCGAGGTGATGCGCCGCATCGCCGCCCCCATGATCGGCGGCATGGTTTCGTCCACGCTGCTCACGCTGATCGTGATTCCGGCGATCTATGCGCTGGTGAAGGGCGCCGGGCTCCAGCACCGTGGCAAGCCGGGTATCAGCTTGGGCTACAATTCCGTGTCGCACGACTCGGCCGGTCCTGCTCCATGAACCTGGAAGCCGCATTCGGCTGAACGCCTTTCTTGCAACCAGAACCAGGGGGGCACCATGGCAGCACAGATCCTGTTCAAGGCCGGCGAGGCCACCGTTTTCGCCAAGGAGGGGCAGTACACCGA
>JAEUMX010000271.1 GCA_016791285.1 Burkholderiales bacterium | reverse complement strand
TTCGGGGGAAGCTCACTTTTGCGCTCACGCCTACCAGAAGTTCGTGCGCCAGTTCGGCATGCAGGCTTCAATGAGCCACAAGTTCAACTGCTGGGACAACGCACCGATGGAAAGCTGCTGGGGTTCCCTGAAGGCTCAACTGGTGCGTCACCGTCGCTTTGCAACCCGAGAGCAGGCCAAGCGAGATCTTCTACAACCAGATTCGAAAGCAGGCGCGACTCGGCCATCTGTCGCCTGCCGCCTTCAGTCAGCAATACCATGCAATGCAGATGGCCGCTTGAACCGTTGGACGCCACGATTGACGACGGACCTCAGCGAAAGGACGGTCGGTCGCGGAGTAGATCATGGCATGCGCATATCTGATTCGTCACGACGACACAGCTACCCGTTCCACCATTCCGATTCACGACCGAAAAAGTCACAGCCTCTCAGACCAGTAGTCGATCTCATCGAACTTCAAGCGTGCGGCTGGACATTTCGGCCATCCATCAGAGCACCCGGCTGCGGATAATTCCGACCCCGATGCCCTCGATCACCAAGGGATCGCGTTTGAGATTCACGGTGATCTGCTTGAACGCCGGGTTCTCTGGCAGCAGTTGAACTTGGTTGCCCGAGCGCCTGAAGCGTTTCACCGTGACCTCGTTGCCGAGCCGCGCCACCACGACCTGACCCGAGCGTGCCTCGGGTGTCCGGTGCACGGCGAGCAGGTCGCCTTCCAGGATGCCGGCGTCGCGCATGCTCATGCCGCGCACCTTGAGCAGGTAATCGGCGCACGGCCGGAAGAGCGACGGGTCGACCTGATGGCGGCTTTCGATGTTTTCCTCGGCGAGGATCGGCGAGCCGGCGGCCACGCGTCCCACTAGAGGTAGGCCGAGCGCCTCCACGAGCCGGATGCCGCGCGCCGTGCCGTCGAACATCTCGATCACCCCTTTCCTCGCGAGCGCCCGCAGGTGTTCCTCGGCCGCGTTGGGGGAGCGGAAACCGAACGCCTGCGCAATTTCGGCCCGGGTCGGCGGCGCACCGTTGACTTCGATCGATTCGCGGATGAGTTGCAGGATCTCCGCCTGCCGGGGGGTGAGTTCTTTCATGGTTCAGGCCTGGGTTGCGTAAAGCGCACAGTCAATATCGGAGGCATGCGAGGTTTTCCCCCCGCGGACACCCGCGGGCATCGGCACCTTGCCGAACCTAGCGAGCCGTGCCTCGATGGCGATGCGGCTGCGACCATGGTCGGTGGCAAGCGCCGGAATGGTCTGGCCGGCATCGAACCCGGCCACGAGTTTCTCGTCTTCTTCGGTAGACCAGGGCTTGCCGGAGCGTGGAGCAGGGGCCCCGCGCCGTGGGGATGCGGCCGCGGAGGCAAGCGGGGCGCCCGCGGCATTCTCCGGCAAGGAGCCCTTTCCGGGGTCGCCCCTGCGGGCTTCGCTCGCGACCGTGCTTTCCATCTCGCGTGCCGCGTGGAAGAGCGCGCGGATGACGTCCGGCCGCTGATAGGGGCTGTCGGGCGGAAAGGGATCCCCGGTTTCCGGGTCCTTTCCGTCGGCAAGATCTTTTAGGATCGTGAGTGCCTGGTCGTGGTCCATGGTTGCCTTCCGGGCGAAGTTGAGCGGGAGGGTTCTCGTCTGCGGCGGGTACGGGCCAGCTTCGTGCATGAAAGCTGTATATGTAACTAGTGCTGAATCAAAATGCAAGATGCAGCAGACGAGCGTCCGCAGGCCAGTTTACCCGCACAAGCCGGAAGCCGCCTCACGGGATCTCGGGCGGGCATCGAGGAAGGCACGTGGTGCGGCAACAAAAAAGCCGCCCGCAGGCGGCCTTTTTTGTTCTTGCCAGGATCGGTCAGTCGATCTTCGCCTTGGCGCGCACCTCGCCGATCGCCTTCTGCTGCATCTGCCCCTGCATGCCCTGCTCGATCTGGCCCTTGACCTCGTCGTACGGCGGGAATACGTACGGCCGCTCGTTCTCGACCTTGATCACGTGCCAGCCGAACTGGGTCTGAACGGGCTTGTCGCTGATCTGCCCAGGCTTCATGCCCTGCACCGCGTCGCCGAAGGGCTTCACGAAGTTCCCGGTCGTCTGCCAGCCGAGGTCGCCGCCCTTGGTCTTGGAGCCCGGGTCGGTTGACTTGGCGGCGGCAACCTTCTCGAAGTTGCCGCCCTTTTTCAGCTCAGCGATGATCTTCTGCGCTTCGGCCTCGTTCGCGACCAGGATGTGGCGCAGCTTGTATTCCTTCGCACTGCCCTGGACCGACTTGATCTTGTCGTACTCGGCCTTCATCTGTTCGTCGGTGACTGGGTGGGACTTGCGGTAATTGTCGAGATAAGCAGACGCGAGAATCTGCTGGCGCGCGAGCTCGAGGCGAGTCGCGACATCCGGGGACCTGTCGAGCCCCATCCGCGTTGCCTCTTGGGCGAGCGCCTCCATCGTGATCAGCTGTTCCTTGATCGCCGTGCGGGTCTCGGCGGAATCGGGCTGTCCCTGCGCGGCGCGGTCCTTGACGATGAGGTCCAGGCGCGATTGGGGTATCGCGACACCGTTGACCTTTGCGACCTGACCGCCGCCGTTGGACGCTGCCGCGGCCGGCTGCGGTCTCGTGTCCTGGGCCAGGGATATCCCGGGCAGCGCGAGATACAGCGCCGCGACGAGAGCCAGCCGATTGAATTTGATAGCTTGCATGCGAATTCCTTTGCAGTGGTTGACTTCAGATTTCGTTCGGAGCGAGAGCGCGGATCGCGAGGGCGTGGATCTCGTTGCGCATCAGATCACCCAGCGCCTCGTACACCAGACGGTGGCGTACCACGCTCGAGCAGCCGGCGAATCGCGACGACACGATGAGCAGATCGTAATGCCCGCCGCCGCCTTTCGCGCCCTCATGACCCACGTGCTTTCCGCCTTCATCCAGGATCTCGATGTTCTCCGGAGCAAGCGCCTGGAGGCGCTCCTCCATTTTCTTGACCGTGTTCATGCCGGAAGCACCTTCTTGAAGGGCTTGACCGTCACGCGGGCGAACACGCCTTCGATGGTGTAGGGATCCGCGCGCGCCCACGCTTCGGCCGCTTCCAGCGAATCGAATTCGGCGACGATCAGGCTGCCGGTGAAGCCGCTCGCGCCCGGGTCGGGGCTGTCGACCGCGGGAAGCGGTCCGGCAACGAACAACCGGCCCTCGGCCTGCAGCGCCTGCAGTCGCTCCAGGTGAGCGGGTCGCGCGGCCAGTCGCTGCGCGAGACTGTTCGGCACGTCCTCTCCGAAGATCGCATACAGCATCATTTGTTCCCCTCCGGTTCCACGAAACGCGCCAGCGCGATCGCCTGCAGCACGACAAAAGCGAGGGTCAGACCGAGTCCCCCGAACACCTTGAAATTCACCCAGGTGTCCGTATCGAAGTTGTACGCGACGAAAAGGTTGACGATTCCCATCACGCCGAAGAACACGACCCAGCTCGCGTTGAGCCTGTTCCAGATGTCATCCGGCAGCCTGATCTCCTTGCCCATCAACGCCCGGATGAGGTTTCTGCCGAAGAGGACCTGCGCACCGAGCAGCACACCGCCGAAGAGCCAGTAGAGCACGGATGGCTTCCACTTGATGAACGTCTCGTCGTGCAGGAGCAACGTCGCGCCACCGAAGACCACGATCACCGCGAGACTCACCCAGAGCATCCCATCGACTTTCCGGTGCCTGAGCCAGACCCACCCGATCTGCAGGAAGGTGGCGACGATAGCTACCGCTGTCGCGACGTAGATGCCCTGGAGCTTGAAGGCCAAGAAAAAAACGACGACCGGAAAGAGGTCGAACAAGAACTTCATGAAGGGCCGGGCGGCTGCAATCGCGGCATTATCCGGATTTGCCGCCCCCTTGTCCAACCGTGCCGAGCGCTTCGATCGTCGCCTTCACGGCCCTCGTCCCCGGCTTTTTCACCAGCATTGGACCCCGCCACGGGTCTCCGCAGCTTCGCACCCGCACCTATTATAATCGCGCCTTCGGCCTCGACTTCGAACGACCATGATCCACATTGGCAGACGGGGTTGGTTCGCTGCGCTCTTCTGCGTGCTGCTGCCGACTTACCTCGGTAGTAGCGCCTTCGCGCAGGACGGAGCCAAGCGCATCCGCGACGAGCTAACCCTCGTACAGCAGGAGCAGCAGGCCGTGTTCCAGCAGTTCCAGATGGTGCGGGAGCTGCGCAACGAGCTGATGATGCCCCCTCCCACGCAGCCGGCGCTCTCCGGCTACGGTATGGGACAGGCGATACCGAATTACGAGGACGTGGTCGCCGCACAGAGGGATCGCGACCAGCGGCTCGTCGAGTACAGCCAGCGTATGGAGCAGCTCTACGCACGCTACCAGGAGCTCGACGGGCGACGCCAGGCACTGGTCGAGGAGCTCGCCCGAACGGGTAGCCGCTAGGGAATTCATGAGC
The DNA here is from genome assembly GCA_016791285.1 of Burkholderiales bacterium. Next base: position 11,145 of record JAEUMX010000271.1, on the reverse strand, counting down.
GGCCGAAGTCGAGGGCGCGTCGCAGCAGCCCGGTGATGTGCAGGACCTCACGTCCGGTCCCTTGGCGGATCTGCCAGCGAACCGCCGCAGTCCACGAGATGCGCACGAGCACCGCAAGTCAGCTCAAGTGACTTGCCACGGTGAGCGTTTGGGAATAACTTACCGAACGGATAGTTATATGGGGCTCGTGGGCGTTGGCGGTTCGATTCGCAGGTAAGGGGGCAGACCATTCGCTGCGGCCCGCTTCGCGCATCTCATCCCGGAAAGGCCGCGCCGCGGCCCCGAGGGGTTTTTCAACAGCCTGCTAGACCCTCCACGATGAGCTGCGCCCGTACCAAGCCCGCCCCGCGCTGGCTGCGCCGCAAGGATGATCGTCCCGCCGAGCTCACTGCAGCGGCGTTGCAGCTCTTCGTCGAGCGCGGCTATGCGGCGACCCGGCTCGAGGATGTCGCGGCACGCGCCAGCGTGAGCAAAGGCACCCTCTATCTTTATTTTCGCAACAAGGAAGAGCTCTTCCAGGCGGTGGTTCGGAAAGGGCTGGTCGAGACGATCGAGATGGGCGAAGCCCTGGTCGCGGAGTTTCGCGGCGATGCGGCCGAACTCCTCGTCCTCCTGATCCGCGGCTGGTGGGATGCGCTCGTGCTGTCACCCTTCAGCGGCATTCCGAAGCTCGTAATCGGCGAGTCCGGCAATTTTCCGGAGCTCGCGCGCATCTACTTCGAGGAGGTGATCGACCGCGGCTCCCGCCTGGTCGAGTCGGTGCTCGCGCGCGGCGTCAAGGCCGGCGACTTCCGCGCTTTCGACCCGCACCACCTGACGCGCGTGGCGATCGCGCCGGTGGTGATGGCGGCGCTGTGGAAGCACTCGTTCGGGCGCCTCGAAGCGCGCAACATCGCCGAGGAAGCCTATCTCGACACTCATCTGCGGGCGCTCCTGATGGGCATCGCAACCGACCCGGCGCAGGTGCGCGCAGTCGACACGCCGTTGCCGCTGGAGGTCGAGAAATGAGCCGGTCGCGCGCGCGCCCCGACATGCGCCCGACGCTGGCCGCGTTGCTGGGGCTTTGCATCCTCGCCGGCTGCGGCAAGGACGATGCGCCGCCGGACGCGGCACCTCCGGTACGCGTCGTCCCCGCCCTGGTCACCGATCAGCGCCTGCACGCAACCTATTCCGGCGACGTGCGGGCGCGTTACGAAACCGACCTGGGCTTTCGCGTCGGCGGCAAGATCCTGACGCGGGAGGTGGAAGTCGGCAGTGTAGTGAAGTCCGGCGAGCCCCTCGCCAAGCTCGATCCACAGGACCTGCAACTCAACATCCTGTCTGCGCGCTCGCAGCTCGAGGCGGCTCGTTCCGATCACCATCAGGCGGCGGCCGATCTCGATCGCTACCGCAACCTGCTCAAGAAGCGCTTCATCAGCGAGGCCGAGTTCGACCGTCGCGAGAACCAGAATCGAGTTGCCAGAGCTCGACTCGATCAGGCGAAGGCGCAGGTCGGCGTGGCGGAGAATCAGGCGGCATACGCGACCTTGCGTCCGGACGGCGACGGCGTGATTACCGCGATCCTGGCGGAGGCGGGGCAGGTGGTGGCGGCGGGTCAGACCGTGATGCGAATGGCGCGCGGGGATGAGCGCGAAGTCGTGATCAGCGTGCCGGAGAACCGCCTGAACGAGCTCAAGGCGGCGAACGACATCCGCATCAGTCTCTGGGCGGACCCCGGTGTCATCTACAAGGGCCAGGTGCGGGAGGTGTCGCCGGGCGCCGATGCGGTCACGCGCACCTACACGGTGAAGGTGAGCATTCTCGAAGCCGATTCGCGCGTGCGCCTCGGCATGACCGCGAACGTTCTGCTCGGCAGCACGCTCGCCGAGCAGGCGATCGAGTTGCCGTTGACTGCGCTCTATCGAAAGGACGCAGGCGCTGCCGTCTGGGTCGTGGATCCGGCGACCAGCACCGTGAACCTTGCCCCGGTCCGCCTGGGCGAGTACCACGAGAACACCTTCACGGTGCTGGACGGGTTGCAGGCCGATGCGCTGGTGGTCACTGCCGGCGTGCACAAGCTCGTTCCGGGACAGAAGGTGAAGGTGCACCGACCGAGTCCGTCGTGAGCGTCAACCTGTCCGAGTGGGCGCTGCGCCACCAGGTGCTGACGCTCTATCTCATGGCCGCGCTGCTGGTGGCCGGGGTGTTCGCCTATTTCAAGCTCGGCCGGGCCGAGGATCCGGACTTCACCGTGAAGGTCATGGTGGTGCGCACGCTGTGGCCGGGCGCGACTGCCGCCGAGATCGAACAGCAGGTCACCGACCGCATCGAGAAGAAGCTGCAGGAGACGCCGTGGCTGGATCACGTGCGCAGCTATTCGAAGCCCGGCGAGTCGCTGATCTTCGTCACGCTGAAGGATTCGACGCAGCCAAAGCTCGTGCCCGAGACCTGGTATCAGGTGCGCAAGAAGGTGTCCGACGTGCGCGACCGCCTGCCGGGCGGGATCCGCGGCCCGTACTTCAACGACGAATTCGGCGACACTTTCGGCACGCTCTACGCGTTCACCAGCGAGGGCTTTACGCACGCCGAGTTGAAGGACGTGGTGGAGGATGTGCGGCAGACCCTGCTGCGGCTGCCGGACGTGTCGAAGGTGGAGCTCGTCGGCGTGCAGGACGAGAAGATCTACATCGAGCTCTCGCACAAGAAACTCGCGACGCTGAACATCGATCCGCTGCTCATCTTCAACACGTTGCGCGCCCAGAACGCGGTGGCGCCGACCGGCAGCGTCGAGACTGCGAGCGACCGCGTCCATATCCGCATCACCGGCGATTTCGAATCGATCGAGAGCCTGCGCGAGATCGGCATTCGCGCCAACGGCCGCCTGTTCCGGCTGGGCGACATCGCGCACGTGTACCGCGACTATGTCGATCCACCCACGATGAAGATGCGCTATCGCGGCGAGCCTGCCATCGGCCTTGCGATCTCCATGGTGAGCGGTGGCAACGTGCTCGCCCTGGGCGAGAACCTCGGCCACGCGATGGCGGCGGTGAAGGCGCGTCTGCCGGTCGGCATCGACATGTACCAGGTCGCCGATCAGCCGCGGGTGGTCGAGCGCTCCGTGAACGAGTTCATGCAGACGCTGCTGGAGGCGCTCGTGATCGTGCTCGGCGTAAGCTTCGTGAGCCTGGGGCTGCGCGCCGGAATGGTCGTGGCGCTGTCGATCCCGCTGGTGCTCGCGTGCACCTTCCTGTTCATGCTGATCTTCGGCGTGGCGCTCCAGCGCATCTCGCTCGGCGCGCTCATCATCGCGCTCGGCCTGCTGGTCGACGACGCCATCATCTCGACGGAGATGATGGTGATCAAGATGGAACAAGGCTGGGATCGCTTCCGTGCGGCGAGTTTCGCCTACACGACGGCCGCCTTTCCGATGCTGACCGGCACGCTCGTCACGGCGGCCGGCTTCATTCCGGTCGGCTTCGCGCGCTCGGCGGCGGGGGAATACACCTTCTCCATCTTCGTGGTCGTGGTCACGGCGCTGCTCGTCTCGTGGATTGCGGCGGTCGTCTTCACCCCCGTGATCGGCTTCAGGATTCTGCCCGACTCCGGCGCGGGCAGCAGTGGTCACACGGACGTCTATGCGAGCCCGTTCTACCGGCGGCTGCGGGAGAGCGTCGAGTGGTGTCTCACGCAGCGCAGGACCGTCATCGTTGCCACCATCGCGCTCTTCCTCGCCGCGCTCGTCGGATTCGGCTTCGTGGAGCAGCAGTTCTTCCCGTCGGCGAACCGTCCGGAACTGCTGGTGGATCTGTGGCTGCCCGGCGGTGCGTCGATCCGCGCGACGCAAACCGAGGTCGAGCGCTTCGACCGGGTGCTCGCGGGCGACGACGACATCGTCAACCACGTGTCGTACGTGGGCGGCGGCTCGCCGCGGTTCTACCTGCCGCTCGACCAGCAGTTGAGCCATGACAACTTCGCGCAATACGTCCTGGTCACGCGCGACAACGAAGCCCGCGAGCGCGTGATGGCGCGTCTGCTGCGCGCGCTCGAAGACGATTTCCCGATGGTGCGCGGGCGTGTGCAGCGTCTGGAGAACGGTCCGCCCATCGGCTGGCCGCTGCAGTTTCGTGTGAGCGGCGAGGATCCCGCGCGCGTGCGGCAAATCGCCGAGCGCGTGGCGGCGGTGGTGCGTGCGCACCCGGCGGCCCACAACGTTCACCTCGACTGGAACGAACCGTCGAAGATGGTGCGGCTCGAAGTGGATCAGAACAAGGCGCGCGTCGTGGGCGTGAGCTCGCAGGATCTCTCGGCCTTCGTCAACGCCGTGCTCACCGGCCACAGCGTGACTTTCTACCGCGAGCAGGACAAGCTGATCGAGGTGCTCGCGCGAGCGCAGCCGGACGAGCGCCTCGATCTTCGCAACCTCAAGGACATCAACATCTACACCCAGAGCGGACGCTCGATTCCGCTCTCGCAGGTGGTGACCATTTGCTACGATTTCGAGGAACCGATCATCTGGCGCCGCAACCGGTTGCCCACCGTCACCGTGCGCGGCGACATCGCCGGTGCCGTGCAGGCGCCCGACGTCACGGCGCGCATCGACCCCGCGCTCGACCCGATACGCGCCGGGCTGCCGGACGACTACCAGATCGAGGTCGGCGGCGCGGTGGAGGAAAGCCGCAAGGGACAGCGGTCCGTCGCGGCGGTGGTGCCGGTGATGGTGATCGTCATCGTGACGCTCCTCATGATCCAGCTGCAAAGCGTAAGCCGCATGCTGCTCGTGCTCCTCACGGCGCCGCTCGGGCTGATCGGCGTGACGTTCTTCCTGCTCGTCTTCCGCGTGCCGTTCGGGTTCGTGGCGATGCTGGGCGCGATTGCTCTGTCCGGGATGATCATGCGCAACTCGGTGATACTGGTCGATCAGATCGATCAGGACATCAAGGCGGGACACACGCCCTGGCAGGCGGTCGTGGAGGCGACGGTGCGGCGCTTCCGTCCGATCGTGCTGACGGCGGCGGCGGCGATCCTGGCGATGATCCCGCTCGCTCGCAGCACGTTCTGGGGACCGATGGCGATCGCCATCATGGGCGGACTCCTGGTCGCGACCGTGCTCACCGTGTACTTCGTGCCGGCGCTGTACGCGGCGTGGTTCCGCATCGCGCCGGTGCCCGAACGAAGCGTGGCGGTGTCAGTCTGAGCGAGTGTCCGCCATGAAACGCCAACCATCATGAGAGCTCTTTGCTGCGCCCTGCTCGTCGCGATCCTGAGCGCAGGCTGCGTGTCGGTGCCGAAATCGCTCGAAGCACCCAATCTCTCGACCGTGACGCCGAGCGTCGTGCGCGATGGAGCGGGCGCCGGCACGGGCGAGCGCGTGCGCTGGGGCGGCAGCATCCTGGAGGTCAAGCCCGAGGCGACGGCAACCTGCATCACGATCCTGAGCCGTCCGCTCGATGCGTCCGCGCGCCCGCAGATCACGGACGCGAGCTTCGGCCGCTTCTTGGCCTGCGGGCCGGGATTCTACGACCCGGCGGTGTACGCGAAGGATCGCAGCCTCACCGTGCTCGGGACGGTGGAAGGCGTGACCGCCGGCACCGTCGACGGCGCGCCTTACAGTTTCCCGCGGCTGCGCATCGAAAGCGTGCACCTGTGGCCGATCGTGGTGTACGCGCCGCCGTATTACGGCCCCTACTGGGGTGGGCCGTTCTGGTACGGGCCGCCGTGGGGGCCTTACTGGTACGGCCCGGCCTGGGGGCCTTACTGGTACGGGCTGCCGCCCTACTGGGGCTGGTAGCGGCGCGCGCACGCACCCGTGCCGACATCGCCCGCCCGGGTTTTTCTCGCTTCACTCCTCGTCTCGTTGCTGCTGGCCGGTCCCGCTGAGGGGCGCGCGGCCCCGCCGACAGCGGCCATCGCGAGCGCGCATCCGCTCGCAACCCGCGCCGGCGAAGCGGTGCTGGCGGCAGGCGGCAACGCCTTCGATGCCGCGGTCGCGGTGAGCGCGGCGCTGGCGGTGGTGGAGCCCTTCGGCTCGGGCCTCGGCGGCGGCGGCTTCTGGCTCCTGCACCGAGCGCGCGACGGTTTCGAAGTGGTGGTCGATGGACGGGAGGTGGCGCCCCTTGGCGCGACCGCCACCATGTTCCTCGACGCCGATGACAAGCCGCTACCGGACAGCTCGCTCATGGGGGCACGGGCGGCCGCGATTCCGGGCACGCCGGCCGCGTTCGCATGGATCGGTACGCGTTACGGCCGCCTGCCTCTCGCACAGACACTCGCGCCGGCCATCAGGCTCGCACGCAAAGGCTTCCGGGTGGACGCGCGCTATGTCGAAATGGCTCGCCTGCGCCAGCCGGCGCTCGGGCGAAACACCGCTGCGGCGTCGATCTTTCTCGATGACGGCAAGGCGCCAGCCGAAGGCTTCCGGCTGGATCAGCCCGGGCTCGCGCGCACGCTCGAGGCGCTCGTCGATCGCGGGCGCGACGGCTTCTACGATGGACCGGTCGCGGCGGAGCTGGTGGCGAGCGTGCGAGCCGGCGGCGGCATCTGGACCCTGGAGGATCTGCGTCGCTACCGCATAGCGGAGCGTACGCCGCAGAGGATCCGCTATTTCGACGCGACGATCACGACCGTGCCGTTGCCCTCGGCGGGCGGCCTCACGCTGGCACAGGCCCTGAACATCCTGCGCGAGTTTCCGCTCGCCACGCTGGACGGCGGTGCCCGAGCGCACCTCGTGGTGGAGGCGCTGCGGCGCGCTTACCAGGACCGCGTGCGCTACCTCGGCGACCCCGCCTTCGTCCAGGTGCCGGCCGAGCGGCTGGCCTCCGCAACCTATGCCGCGTCCCGTGCCGCCAACATCGGCATGGAGCGCGCGACTTCCAGCGCGGAATTGGGCGCAGACGCCGCTGCCATTCCCTGCGGCACGAGCACCACGCACTTCTCGATCGTGGACGCGGAGGGCAACCGGGTTGCCGCGACGCTGAGCCTCAATCTTCCGTTCGGCGGCGGCTTCGTCGCCGGTACGACCGGCGTGTTGCTCAACGACGAGATGGACGACTTCGCGATCGCGCCGGGCGTGCCGAACGCGTACGGACTCGTCGGCGGCCCCCCGAACGCAATCGCGCCTGGCAAGCGCCCGCTGTCGTCGATGTCACCGACTTTCGTCGAGGACGAGCGCGGCGTGCTCGTGCTCGGTACGCCAGGCGGCTCGCGCATCGTCAGCATGGTGCTGCTCGCCGTGCTCGACTATCTGCACGACCCGGACTGGACGCTCGCGGCAATGGTGGCGGCGCCGCGCTTTCACCATCAGTTCCTGCCCGACCGCGTGGAGGTCGAGCCGGAGGATTTTCCGGTCGCCTGGCGCACCGCGCTCGAGCGCCGCGGGCACATCGTTACGGTCGCGCGCCGGCGCTGGGGCAACATGCAGGCGGTGCACGTCGAGCGCGCGAGCGGCCGTGCCCAGGCGGCCTCCGATCCGCGCGGGCAAATCGGCGAGAGGGCCTGGTTCTGAACGGCGGCAGGCATTTGCGGTAGAATCCGGGCCGGTTCCACTATCGAGGCCGACGCGCTCGTCATGAAGATTACCTTTCTCGAGTTCGAGCAGCCGATCGCGGAACTGGAGGCGAAGATCGACGAGCTGCGCTACGTGCAGGAAGACTCGGCGGTCGACATCTCGGAAGAGATCGCGCGCCTGCAGAAAAAGAGCGACGGCCTCACCAAGGAGATCTACGGCAAGCTCAACGCGTGGCAGATCGCGCAGGTCGCGCGTCACCCGGCGCGGCCGTACACGCTCGACTACGTGCAGCGGCTGTGCACCGATTTCGAGGAGTTGCACGGGGATCGCGCCTTCGCCGACGACCCGGCGATCGTCGGCGGCCTCGCGCGCTTCAACGGGCAGTCGGTCGTGGTGATCGGGCATCAGAAGGGCCGCGATACCAAGGAAAAGATCCACCGCAACTTCGGCATGCCGAAGCCCGAGGGCTATCGCAAGGCGCTGCGGCTGATGAAGCTCGCCGAGAAGTTCGAGATCCCGGTGCTCACCTTCATCGACACGCCCGGTGCCTATCCCGGCGTCGGAGCGGAAGAGCGGGGTCAGTCCGAGGCGATCGGCCGCAATCTTTTCGAGATGGCGCAGTTGCGGGTGCCGACCATCTGCACGGTGATCGGGGAGGGCGGCTCGGGCGGTGCGCTCGCGATCGCCGTGGGCGACGCGGTGCAGATGCTCCAGTACGCGACCTACTCCGTCATTTCGCCCGAGGGCTGCGCTTCGATCCTGTGGAAGAGCGCAGAACACGCACAGGAGGCTGCCGAGGCCCTGGGCGTGACCGCGACGCGACTGAAGACGCTCGGGCTCGTCGACCGCATCGTGTCGGAACCGCCAGGCGGCGCCCATCGGGACTACGACGCGATGATGATCAACATGAAGAAGGCGCTCACGGAAGGGTTGCGCCAGGTGCGTGAGAAGACGCTCGACGCACTCATGGAGGCCCGCTTCGAGAAGATCATGGCCTATGGCCGCTTCAAGGAAGTCGCCGCCGAGTGACGACGCCGACGGGCTCGTAGCAGGCGTCGAGGCAAGTCTCGACGCGCATCTCGATTCGGGTGCGCGCATCACGGTCGCGCTCTCCGGCGGTCTCGACTCCGTGGTCCTGCTGCATTGCCTCGCGCGGCTCGCCGGCCGGCGAGATTTCCGCCTCGAAGCGCTGCACGTCGATCATGGTCTGAGCCCCCGTGCAGGCGAGTGGGCTCTATTCTGCCGCAATCTGTGCGACACGCTCGGCATCCGCCTCACCGTCGTTGGGGTAGCGGTGAATCGTGGCCGTGGCGAAAGCCTCGAGGCTGCGGCGCGGCGGGCGCGCTATCGCGCGTTTCGGCAGCACGCCCGCGGCATCCTCGTGCTTGCGCACCATCTGGACGACCAGGCGGAAACGCTGCTGCTGCAGTTGCTGCGCGGCGCCGGTCCGCGCGGGGCCGGAGCAATCCCGCCGCGGCGTGAAACAGATGCGGACGCCGGGACGGGCCCGCCGCTCACGATCGTACGCCCGCTCCTGGGGGTGCCCCGGTCGCAGCTGGAGGCGCATGCACGGGCGGGTGGACTCGCTTGGGTCGAGGACGAGAGCAACGCCGACACTGCGCTCGACCGCAATTTTCTCCGCGCGTGCGTGATGCCGCTGATCGAGGAACGCTTCCCCGGCTACCGCAAGGCGTTCGCGCGCTCCGCCGGGCTGTTTCAGGAGGCATCCGCACTGCTGGACGAGCTCGCGGTGACCGATGCGCGCGGCGCGGTGCGCGACCACGCTCTCGAAGTTGCAGCGTTGCGCAACCTGTCAGAGCCGCGCGCGCGCAATCTCCTGCGCTGGTTCCTGCGCCAGGGCGGCGCCGGGATGCCCCCGGCGCGCCGGCTCGATGAGGTCGTGCGCCAACTCCTGCAAACACGCCGCGACGCCCACGTGTGCGTCATGCTGGGCGATGCGGAGCTGCGTTGCGAGCGGGGTTCGGTGCGACTACGCCCGCTCCTGCCGCCGACCGACGAGTCCGTCGCGTGGCGCGGCGAAGCGGTCCTCACCGCGCCCGGCGGACTGGGCGAGATACTGTTCGAGCACGGGGAAGGTGCGGGGATCGCGCTCCATCGGCTCTGCGGCCGGCACGTCGAGCTCAGGCGCCGAGGCGGCGGGGAGCGCATGCGGCCGGATTGCCGCCGACCGCGACGCACCCTGAAGAACCTGATGCAGGAGCATCGGATCGAACCCTGGCGGCGGGCGCGCATGCCGCTGCTATTCTGCGACGAGCACCTCGTATGGGTGCCCGGCATCGGTATCGACTGCGCGTGGCAGGCCGGTCCAGGCGAGCCGTCGATCGCGCCCGTATGGCGGCTCGCGGCGATGCAAGCTGGTATTGCCGTGAGTGGGTCGTTACAATCGCGAGACTAATAGAAATCTGCTCAGAATCGTTCTGGCAGCAACAAGGAGAGGGGAAGCATCCATGAAGTTCATCGCATCGGTTGTTCTCGCCGCAAGCCTGCTCGTCACGGGTCCGGTTCTCGCCCAGGGTCCGATCGTCATCAAGTTCAGCCACGTTGTCGCCAACGACACGCCGAAGGGCAAAGCCGCGGAGCATTTCGCGAAGCGCGCCGACGAGCTCACCAAGGGCAAGGTGAAGGTCGAGGTCTATGCCAACAGCACGCTGTACAAGGACAAGGAAGAAATGGAGGCGCTGCAGTTGGGTGCCGTGCAGATGCTGGCGCCCTCGCTCGCGAAGTTCGGTCCGCTGGGGGTGAAGGAATTCGAAGTGTTCGATCTGCCGTACATCTTCGACGGTTACGTGCAGCTGCACAAGGTCACTCAGGGTCCCGTCGGCCAACAACTCCTGGCCAAGCTGGAGCCGAAGGGCATCAAGGGGCTCGCATACTGGGACAACGGCTTCAAGGTGATGAGCTCGAACAAGCCGATCAAGACGGTCGAGGACTACAAAGGCCAGAAGATGCGCATTCAGTCGTCGAAAGTGCTCGAAGCGCAGATGCGCGCGCTGAAGGCGATCCCGCAGGTGATGGCGTTCTCCGAGGTCTATCAGGCGCTGCAGACCGGCGTGGTCGACGGCACCGAGAATCCGCCGTCGAACCTCTACACGCAGAAGATGTTCGAGGTGCAGAAACAGGTCGCGATGACCGACCATGGATACCTTGGCTATGCCGTCATCACCAACAAGAAGTTCTGGGACGGTCTGCCGGCGGATGTGCGCGGTCAACTCGAGCAGGCGATGAAGGAATCCACCGAGTACGCCAACAAGATCGCCAAGGAAGAGAACGACATGTCGATCGATGCGGTGAAGAAGTCCGGCAAATCCGAGGTCTTCACCCCGAGCGCTGCGGACAAGCTGGCGCTCAAGAAGGCGCTGATCCCGGTCCACCAGGAGATGGCCTCGCGCGTGGGCAAGGATCTGATCCAGTCGATCTACAAGGAAACCGGTTTCGATCCGGCCAAGCTGTAGTCAACCTTGACCGCGCGACGCCCGCTGCACCGCTAAGGTTCGGCGGGCGTTTTCGTTTGCGCAGTTGACCCTCGGGGGGGAGAACGACATGGTCATGAAGATCCTCGACCGCCTGGAGGAATGGCTCATCACCTTCCTCATGGGCGGCGCGACGCTGATCATCTTCGCCGCCGTCGTGCATCGCTACGC
>JAEUMX010000247.1 GCA_016791285.1 Burkholderiales bacterium | reverse complement strand
GTCCGAACCGGCCACCCCCGATCCGTCGACTGTCCGGAAGTTCACACTGACCAGTGAGGTGCTCGGGCGGTCCAGTGTCACGGTGAAATAAGTGCGCCCGGCTTTTTCGTCGACGACGGTGTCTGCGACCGAGATTACTGGCGTTCCGGGCGCCACGTCGTTGTCGAGGATGGTGGCCGTGGCCAGCGATGTGCCCACTCTTGCGTTTGACCCGCTCGGCAACGAAAACTCCAATTGGAAACTTTCCGTCCCCTCGGCTGTGCCATCGTCGTACAGTGCTACACGCGCCGTCTTGACGGTCTCTCCCGGGGCGAAGGTGAGCGTTTCGTAGTAGAACACCCGGGCAAAATCCGGGTTGTTTAATGTCGAAGACGAAGACCGTGCAGAGCCCTCTGCGGTGTCGTAGCCTACACTCACCGCCTGCGTCGACGGCGCGTCGAGGCGGACTGCGAACTCGACGTAGCCGTCGGTTTCATTAGCTATGGTGTCTGCCACCGACACGACAGGCTTGGTGCTGGCGGGCTGGTCGCTCGGCCCGATGAAAGCACGCCCTCGGTTGTCGGGCGTCAGCGCCCCGCTCACCCCTGAGAGCACGAGGTCGAAGTACTCGCCGTCTTCGCGGATATCGTCGTTGGTGAGGTTCACTGTCACCGTCTTGGTCCGTTCGCCAGCGCCATCGGCGCCGATGCCGACCACATGACTCGCCCCAAGGCGCTGGCCCGACCCGAGAACGGTTCTCGGTTCTTGTTTGTTGGGCCTCCTGGCAACGCAGGGACTACATCAACTCGAAGTATATGCCTTCAGGGTACGATTGCAATCGTCATTCATGATTTCTTTTCGCGCCTCGAGGCCGAAGACGGAAGCTGACTTTGACATAGATCAATTTCGGCGCGGCAGCTCTATCAGGTCTGCCTATCTCCGTCCTCGCAGTCGTCCCCTTGACGGGTCGAACGCGGGAGTCTGTTGGTTGGCCCGAGGCAGCCGCCTTGCACTTGCTCCGGCGGTCATGGAAAATGAGATGCCACACTTAATGGGGCGATCTTATGGGAGACAATTCGCCATGAAACGTGACGTCTCCATTGATCAGGCCGGCCGCATCGTGCTGCCGAGCGAAGTGCGGCGTCAGCTCAACTTGGGTCCAGGATCGCGCTTGCGCGTGGCCGTCGTGGCCGAGCGTATCGAGCTCACGCCCGAACCCGAGCCAGACCCGCTCCTCGTATCGGCGCCGAGCAAGCGCAAAGTCTTGCAGGCGACCGGTACCGCCTTCGATGCCGCGGCGGCAACCCGTGCCGAGCGCGAAGCCCGAGCGCGCCGAAGGCAGCAGTGAGCGCGCTCCTCGATACTTCGGTCGTCCTCGCCTCGCTCGACGCCGACGAACCGCGCCACGCGGCATGCGACCGCCTGATTGCGGCCGGTGGTCATACTCTCTATGTACACGCGCTCGCCGAGACCTTCTCGGTACTGACCGGAGGGCGCGCTGGGAGGCGGCTTCGCCCAGCCGTAGCGGTCGCCCTGATCGAGGAGAGCGTGCTGCCCTTTGTACAGATCGTCACGCTGAGCGGGAAGGAAACCATGAATGCCATCGCTGACTGCGAAGGTCGTGGCGTGCGCGGTGGAGCGGTGTACGACTTCCTACACCTCGCCGCCGCGCGCAAGGCCGGTGTCGAGCGGGTATTGACGCTGGATGTCATTCACTTCCAGGCCCTCTCGCGCCCGGGCGACCCACGTATCGAAGCGCCTTGATGCGAGCGAACGTATCCCTGCCCGAAAGGTACCATCGCAAGATCGGACCCGGGGCGGTAGAATCCGAGATTCCAGCTTTCGGAATTTCACCATGAAGCAGAATCGCTAGCGCAACCGTCGTGCGCGTTCTGCCGGGCTCCCTCGTTGAACCCTGTCTGCGCCGGAGCACGACGAGCTTTTCGCCGCTCTCCCCTCGACCTCTGCTAACCTGAGCGCCTGTTCCCTCTTCGATCGGAGAAACCCCATGGCCGACAGGCGAGACGACCGGCTTTCCGAAGCCAGAATGGACGCGGCGGATCTGTACCGCGAGGAGATCTACACCGACCGCAAGGTCGGCACCATCCGCGTGATGACGCCGGTGAAAAGCGACGGCACGGCGGACTCGGCGCGCAAGACGCTGTATGTCGGCGAGGCGCAGATGATGACCTCGGCCGGCGCACTGCCGTTGAGCTTCGAGATCGACGCCAGCTCGCTCACCGACGCTGTGGCGAAGTAC
>JAEUMX010000218.1 GCA_016791285.1 Burkholderiales bacterium | reverse complement strand
TGAACGCGGGTGGCAAGAAGGCGGTGCTGTGGGGCACGGCGCTCGACAATCTCGCGTCGTGGCGCATGGTCACGCCCGACGCGGACTGGCTGGAAGTCACGCGTCTCGACCACAACCTCGGCAAGATCCACGATGTCGCCTCGGCGCGCTTTCGCATCGAGCGCTTCGCCCCCGACGGCAAAACCGCGCGCGGACCAGCCGAGATCCTGAAGATCCCTGGCGCACGATTCCGCAAGGCCGGCCTCGGCAAGGACGTCACCGACAAGTTTCTCGCGGGGCTGCCCGGCATCCAGAAGGAGGGGTGCGACGGCATCATCACCTCGGCGCGGTTCGTCCTGCATCGCATGCCGCGGCACGTGCGCACCGCCTGCCTCGAGTTCTTCGGCCAGGCGCGCGACGCCGTGCCGTCCATCGTGGAGATCAAGGACTATCTCGACCGGCGTCCCGGCGGCGCCATCCTGGCAGGCCTCGAGCACCTCGACGACCGTTATCTGAAGGCGGTCGGCTACGCCACCAAGTCACGGCGCGCGGGGCTGCCGAAGATGGTGCTGCTGGCGGACATCGTGGGCGAGGACGACAGCGCGGTGGGCGAAGCGGCCTCGCACGTCGTGCGCATCGCCAACGCGCGCAGCGGCGAGGGCTTCGTCGCGGTGAGCGCCGAGGCGCGCCGCAAGTTCTGGCTCGACCGCGCACGCACCGCCGCCATCGCCAAGCACACCAATGCGTTCAAGATCAACGAGGACGTGGTGATCCCGCTCGCGCGCATGGGCGACTACACCGACGGCATCGAACGCATCAACATCGAGCTCTCGATCCGCAACAAGCTCGCACTGCTGGAAGCGCTGGCGGGTTTCTTCGCGGGCGAGCTGCCGCTCACGCAGGACGACGTGCCGATCGCGGCGCCCGAGCTGCTGGAGCGTCGCGTCGATCAGGCGAATGAGCTCCTGCTCGCGACGCACGTGCGCTGGCAGGCGTTGCTCGATGGCCTCGACGTGCCCTGTGAGCGCTTCTTCGCCGACTACGCGGTGCAGTTCGGCGCCGACGCCGCGAGCTTCGCGCGCCATCCCGGCACGGTGTTCTCGATCCTGCAGGATCGCACGCTGCGCGTATCGTGGAAGCGGGAAGTGCGCGCGCCCTTGCAGGACATATTCATGGGGCGCGCATTCGCTCCGACCCTGGAGGCCTGCGCTGCGATCCACCGGCGCGTGCTGAAGAGCCGCGTCTTCATCGCGCTGCACATGCACGCGGGCGACGGCAACGTGCACACGAACATCCCGGTCAACTCCGACGACTACGGCATGCTGCAGGAAGCGAACGCCGCCGTCGCACGCATCATGCGGCTCGCGCGCGGTCTCGGTGGCGTGATCTCCGGCGAGCACGGCATCGGCATCACGAAGCTCGAGTACCTCGAGCCCGCCGAGCTGGAGGAGTTCGTCGCGTACAAGAACAAGGTCGACCCCGAAGGCCGCTTCAACCGCGGCAAGCTCCTGCCCGCGGCGGATCTGCGCAATGCGTACACGCCGTCCTTCAATCTGCTCGGCGCCGAGTCGCTCATCCTCGAGCAGTCCGAGATCGGCGACATTTCCGATTCGATCAAGGACTGCCTGCGTTGCGGCAAGTGCAAGCCGGTCTGTTCCACCCACGTGCCGCGCGCGAACCTCCTGTACAGCCCGCGCAACAAGGTGCTCGCGACCTCGCTGCTGATCGAGGCGTTCCTCTACGAGGAACAGACCCGGCGCGGGGTCTCGCTCGCGCACTTCGCGGAGTTCGGCGACGTGGCGGACCACTGCACGGTCTGCCACAAGTGCGTGACGCCCTGTCCGGTCGACATCGATTTCGGCGACGTGTCGATCGCGATGCGCAATTTCCTGCGCCGCCACGGCAAGCGGCCGCGCAATCTGGGCGCCCGCGCGTCCATGTTCTTCCTGAATGCGACCGACCCGGCCACCATCAAGCTCGTGAAGAAGGTGATGATCGACTGGGGTTACCGTGCCCAGCGCATCGGCCACGAGTTCGGGCGCCGCTTCCGGCTCGTGAACAACCAGACGCGACATCCCCCGGCCACGGTAGGACGCCCGCCGCTGCAGGCGCAGGTCATCCACTTCATCAACAAGCCGATGCCCGGCGGCCTGCCGAAGCGCACCGCGCGCGCCCTGCTCGACATCGAGGACAAGACGGTCGTGCCCGTCATCCGCGACCCGCACAAGGCGAACGATGACTCCGACGCCGTTTTCTATTTTCCGGGGTGCGGCTCGGAGCGGCTCTTCGGGCAGGTGGGCCTCGCGACCCAGGCCATGCTTTTCCACATCGGCGCGGTGACGGTGCTGCCCCCCGGCTATCTGTGCTGCGGGTATCCGCAGACCTCAGCGGGCCAGGCCGTGAAGGGACAGGCCATCACGACGGCGAACCGCGTGCTGTTTCATCGCGTGGCGAACACGCTCAACTACCTCGACATCAAGACCGTGATCGTGTCGTGCGGCACGTGCATGGACCAGTTGCTCAAGTACGAATTCGACCGCATCTTTCCCGGCTGCCGGCTGCTCGACATCCACGAGTATCTGCTGGAGAAGGGCCTCAAGCTCGAAGACGTGAACGGGGTGCGCTACATGTACCACGATCCCTGTCACTCGCCCATGAAGACCTATCAACCGATCAAGGTGGTGAACAGGCTGATGGGACAGGACGTCACCTTGAACGAGCGTTGCTGCGGCGAATCCGGCACTCTCGCCGTCACGCGGCCCGACGTCTCGACGCAGGTGCGCTTCCGCAAGCAGGAGGAGATGGAGAAAGGCGCCGCGGCGCTGCGCGAGGACGGGTTCGCGGGCCCGGTCAAGATCCTCACTTCCTGTCCTTCATGCCTGCAGGGACTTTCGCGGTTCGACCACGACGCGAAGACGGAGGCGGACTACATCGTGGTGGAGATGGCGAAACACCTGCTCGGCGAGAACTGGATGAGCGAGTACGTGGCCAAAGTCAACAGCGGGGGAATCGAGCGGGTGCTGCTGTAGACCCGGCACACGCGAAGGCTGCCCGCCCGATGCGTGACCATACGAAGGAGACAACATGCCGCTCGTTACCCTCACCGTTCGTAGACCTAAGTCCAGCGCGTTCAAGAGCGCCGTGCTCGATGCCGTACACGCGGCGCTGGTCTCGGCGGGTGTGCCCCCGACGGACAAGTTCCAGCGGGTCATCGAACTGGATGCCGACGACTTCCGTTTCGATCCGCGCTACCCCGATCTCGCATCCGAGCGCAACGGCGACTTCGCGCTCATCGAGATCCTCTGGTCCGTGGGTCGCAGCGTCAAGGTCAAGAAGAAGTTTCTGGAGCAACTCATGGGGGATCTGTCAGCAGCGGGTCTGAATCCCGAGCACGTGATGGTCTGCTTCAAGGAGACCGCCTGGGAGAACTGGTCGTTTGCAGGTGGCCGGCTTATTCATACCTAGACGTTTTCTGCTGATCGACCCGCAGCGAGATAGACGTCACGCCAACAGCAAGTGTGCGAGGCGGCGCGGGTGGGTCTGGAGCAGGGCCTTGCGATTGCGGCACCGCGTCGTCGTGAGCAAAGCACGTCTCGTAGAAGCTTTGCCTGCCACGCGAATCAGCGCGGCTAACGGAACAATCCGGCGGGGCGATACAGTAACGTCATGAGGTCGGAGGCAGCGGCGATGGGCAGGTCAGGGCCTGGCCAAAGGCAGCGAGACACCGCGCGTACAGCGCGTTGAGCTCCCAAATCCGATCCGCTGGCAGGTCGGGCTTCTGCTGCTCCGACACCGTGGTCGCCGTGCTCGCAGCGACGATGCGATCGAATCTGTGCGAAGACAGCGGGTCACCGACACCGGCTTCCGCAGCTACGCGCGAACGGCGATAGGTGTTGGTCAGTGGCGGGTTCAACCCGAGCTGACCGCCGATGCGGGCGAGCTCCGTGTCGGGATTTGCTGTCAGCGCCCCGTGCGACACGCCCGCACGCCGCTCTGGTGCGAAGCGCTGCCAGAGCTCCAGCATCGTCCACAGGCGCTCGGCGTAGTAGTTTGCTGCTTCGTGATCGGAGCCGTATTTGTTCGAGCCGATCGACTCGTACAGCCTGCGGATGGAAGGAATCGTCTCGGTCGGACTGCGCACCATGAAAATCGCCCTGGCGCGGAAGAATTCGGGGCCGGCTTCGACATCGAAATAGGAATGCAGAATCTTGTCGAAGAGATGCCGCGCCCGCGGCTTCCACTGCCGGCGCCGCCACTGCTTCAGCACCAGCCAGCCGAGCGCTCCAGGTTGCCAATGCCGGATGTGCGATTCTCCGTAGCCGGAGACATCGTTCCGGCTGCAGAGCACGTTCGACAGCGCGGTCGATCCGCAGCGCATATGGCCGATGATGAAGATCGCTCGTTCATAGCAGCATTGCGGATTGACCGTCGCCACAGACCCGGCCAGACATCGCCGCATGGGACTCATCTTCCGGTACTTGCTGCTCGACAGGGCTCCGGGTACTCGTGCCAACGCGGTCTCCTGGCGAAGATCGACGAAGGTCTGTGAGCTTTCCATGGCCTGCCTCCAGCTAACCGGCACCTGAGCGCGACACGCGTCGGAACGGCGCGCGCAGACGATGCGACCACTGCGGCGGCACCGCTGGCTGCAGCACCCGCCCGTCGGAGCGAGGCGACATCAAGCGTGAGAAAATCGGTCTCAGCCAGCGCCCGACGCTCCGGTAGTGACGTTCGAACGCCATGTACACTGCCCAAGCCAAGAACTGCGCTGTGAGGACTCCGATCACGATCGACAGCGGCTTGGGCAGCGACCGGGTGTATTGGAACATCAGCACGAGTATTGTGTTGTGCGTGAGGTACAGACTATAGCTGTATGACGCAAAAAAGTTCCCGGGTGTGGCGACCCATCGCGAAACCCGCTCCACGCGGTTCAAGGCGATCAGCACACCGAACATGACGATGCCGATCAGCACGGCGATCTGGAGATCGTAGGGTTCGAATCCGGAAGTCTTGATGCGTGCGGCGAGCGCCAGCGCACCACATCCAATCAGGCAGGCGGCGAGAAGTCGCCAGTGAACTTTGGCATCGGCGGCCGCAAGCCGCGCGAGAAGATACGCGGCAATCGCGCCCACCATCCACACGAGCGTGAGCACCTCCCCTCCCCCTGCCACGCAGTTCCACACCAGCACCGGAAGACTGACGGTCGCCAAACCCCAGAGATAACTGCGACGGATTCGCTCGCCGCGCAGCACGCAGAAGAAGCCCAGTCCGACGGCCGCGTAGAGCCAGAATTCCACTGCCACGGTCCAGAACGGTTCGGCCGTGTTGTACGGACGGATTCTCCACCAGGTGTCGAAATGCGCGATGTCCAGTGCCTGGAAGAACGGATGGTCGTGGAGCATCAGAAAATTGCCGACGAATGCCGCCAGACCGCGATTCAGACCTGCGCCGCCGAAATGGGACTCGATGAACGCCGCGTTCAATAACACGACGAGGATGAGCACCGGGACGAAAGGCGTCATGATCCGCGCCACGCGATCGGCGAGAAACGCGGGTAGGCCCGGACCGGGTGACGCCGCCCGATTGAGCATCGACTGCGTGATGAGAAAGCCTGACAGGAGGAAGAAGATAACGACGCCGAGACTGCCGCCGCG
This sequence comes from Burkholderiales bacterium, assembly GCA_016791285.1. The sequence continues at coordinate 14,279 of JAEUMX010000218.1, read as the reverse complement.
ATACACGTACTGGTTCGGAAAATACAGCAGCAGGACGTGGGCAACGACCACCAGATTGGCCGCGATCGCCCGCAGCGCGTCGAGGTAGGTGGAGGCCGGCGCCGAAATGCTGGCTGTCGGCAGCTGCACGGGATTAGTGGACATTCAGTTTCTCCAGCACGGGTTGCAGTGCTTCATGCCATTTCGAATATCCAGCGGGATTGAGGTGTAGCTGATCGGCCTGGAAATAGCGCCCGTCCGGGTCGCCGTCGCGGGTGGCGAAGAGGCCGTACAGGTCGAACACCTGCACGTTCTTGCGCGAGCTCCCAAGCGCCTCGATTCGCCGGTTGAGGTCATGCAGGGCGCCCGGTTTGATGGGAGCCTTCGGGTTGTCGCGGGGCGGCAGCTTGCACAAGATCACCGGCACGGCATTACCGGACTGCGCGACGGCGTCGAGGAGCAGCGCAATGTTCGTCGCGGTGTCCTGCGGTGCCTGCTGCGCGCTCAGGTCGTTCGTGCCGATCAGCAGCACCACCGCCTGCGGATGCAGATCGAGAACGTCTTCCTTCCAGCGGAACAGAAGTCCGCGGCTCACGTCCCCGCCGATTCCGCGATTGGCGGTCTTCATGTCAGGGAAGTCACGGTCCAGGGTCTTCCAGCCACCGACCAGCGAGTCACCGACGAACACCACAGCATGCTGCTTTCCCGTGCGCTGACGCCAGAATGCCTCACGATTCTGCGACATCCAGCCGAAGACATGAATGGCCCCTTTTCCCGGCCAGTCGGCGGGATCCTTGGGATACGGAGAAGGGCCGTCGACAGCGGCAGCCGCCGGCGCTTCTGCAGGTTTGCCGGGCGACGAACCATCCGCCAGTGCGTTGGCAACGACGCCCAACCACACTGCGAGCACGAGAGCCAGGGCTGTGTGAGCCATGTGGCGCCAAGTTTCCTATTAGTGCTCGAAGGCGATGGTGGGAACATCGACCAACGAAGTGTCGTAGATCGCCTTGATCTTCCCGTACGAGTTGTCCCGGTATGTGACCGGGCATCCAACCAGCGCTGCCGCAATGCCGACGTGCAAGCGATCGGTGCGCACTGCCTTTGCCCGCTGAATGAAGTCCAGCATGTCTCGCGCGATGAACTCGGCTTCGCTTCGCGGTCTGAAGTTCGATCCGTACAGCTCGCTGATGTCCCAGCGGGCGTGTCCCTGGTTGGGAAGGGCAGCCTCCTTGTCCGTGCGCAGAATGTCGAGCCGACCGCTGTCGGGAATCCGCAGCCGGGACAAGGCGCGTCGCCATCGGCAGTAGAGAACGCCTTGCCCTTTCACGACGGACTCCGCCCGCAAGGTCATCGCCCGCAGGAATCTCGCACGCACGGACGGCAACGAACAACGCGCCCTGACGGCCTCCACGTCGAGCCGCAGAGCCAGATCCGGCGCCTTGAGTACCTGGGCATTGCACGCCGTCGAGCAGGCGTGCTCGAAGGAGGCCGCATCGCGGCAGACGATGGTGAACCGGTCATCCAGTCGCCTCAGGAGATGTTCGTGGCCACGAACCGAGTTCGACAAGACCATTGCCGCCCGCACGTTGACATCGAGGCAGCGCTTGAGGAACCGCGCGCATGTGGGATATTCGGGCACGAGCGCCCCTCCGCCGCCATAGATCGCCACATCCCGCGCGCCAATGCCCTCGATGCGGGTGACCCGCGGCTTCAGGCTGAGCGCATCGAAGAGCTGCCATGTCGCGGCGGCGATCAGCGCATCGCCGGGATTGCCGGGGTTCGGAACGAACTTGGTGGGGATACCCAGCCTGCCGATGTCTTGCAGGCTTCGCACCAGTTCGTCCCATCCTTCGGTTATGAGCATACGAACTCCCGCTTCGACGTTACTCGCGGCCTTGCGATGGATCGCCGAGGTGTCGCGTGGCGAATCCGCGCCGCGTTCATCTAGTGCATCCGTGCGATGGAAAGTGCTGCCATGAATTGCCTGAGACGCTTAGGCCGCGTGGACGGCACGAATCGCCACTGCAGCATCCTGGTGGCCGCCGACCGCGGCGCCAGGCAAACGAAGGCGAGCCACGCGAGCATGGCAGAGCGGCTCGCCAGCGAATGTCCCTGAGGCACGCTCACGGCGCGCGCAGCATCGGCAAGAATGGAGCCGCCCGAATCGTCCCGCACCGGGTGATCGGCCGGCGCCAGGCGCCAAGATGCGGCCCGATAAGCCAGGGACGCGAGGTCATGGGCGAACGCATCATTGCGCGGGTCGAGCCCCGCTGAACGAGCCACGGAGGACCCATAGTGAAAGCGACGCCGGGCACGCAACCATTCGCGAGCGAAACGCCTCGGATCGAGTGCGAGCATCGCACCGTCATTGCGACCGTGAACGCGGTAGCTCACGAGCGGCTGCGGGATAGTAACAACGTCTCCCAGCAGAGGCGCAGCAGCCAGGAGCGCCGAGTCGGCAAATCGGTCGACGGTATCCACGTCGCACATCACCCGGTCGAGAAACGTCCTCGAGTACGCGTTCCCAGAACCCGGCGGTGTCGGATACGCGTTTGCCTTTAACGTCCACTGTCTTGTCTGCGCCGGAGACGGCACCCGGTAATACTGAGGAAACACGGACCCCAACGCCCGGCCTTCGGCATCGATCGTCCTCATCTGAAACTGCACCTTGCTGACCCGTGCGTTCCAGTGAGGTGCCATGACCCTGATCAGTCGCGGATCCAGGAGATCGTCCGCATCGAGAAAGATCACGACGTCGCCCCGGGACCGCGCGAAACCTGCCTTGGCCGCCGTCGCCTGCCCACTGTTGGACTGGGTCACCATACTTGCCCGAGGCGCATATCCCTCTATCACCGACCTCGAGCCATCCGTTGAGCCATCATCGACCACGATGACTTCGACCCGGTGCCAATCCAGCGCCAACGCGCTCTCGATGGCCGCTCCCACGAACTGCGCGTAGTTGTAGTTGCAGATGACGACCGAGACCAGGCTCGACGGATCAAGCATGGTTCAGCGCTCCTTACCAGGCATGATCACGCAGTCCTCGCGCCGGCTGCCGAGCGGAAGAACGACCACAACCGTTCGACGGCCTGGCGATCGAGCAGCGTCACGGCACCCAGGAATACCGTCGACGCCGCGCTTCCGATGAGGACCAGGCGAGTGAGCGGAGAGAGTTCATCGCCCAATACATCCCGCAGAGCGAGTGCCACGGCCGCCATCGCGAGGGCGGCGAGTGCCGGCGTAAGCAGAGCCCGCAACTGGTCGCGAAAGCCAATGCCGGCCTTCGCCTTGAGCAACTGAGCCATCACCGGCCACGCGACGAGTTCCCCCAGCATCCAAATGACAACAGCCGTACCGACGGTCCGAACGCCAAGGAGCGCAATCAGCACGGCGATGACGAAGCCCTGGACAGCGGTCCCGGCGAGTGTCCAGCCCGGCCATCCCGCTGCCTTCAGGACTGGGTTTATCAGCATGCGTGGCGTCTGCACGAAGACCATGAGCGCTAGCATCGAAACGTAGGGTGCAATCGATGCCCAGCGGTTGCCGAGAAGCAGCTGCACGAGCTCCGGCGCGGTGATGGCGATGCCTACGAATAGTGCGAAGAAGACGATGCAGACCATCTCGCTCGCGCTGCCGAAGGCATTGCGCATGCGCTCGGGCTGGTCCTGCAAGCGCGACAACACGGGGAGCGCGACTTGGGTCACCGCGACGGCGGAAACGCTCCAGACGACATCGACCAGCCGAAAGCTCATGTTGAGGTATCCGGCAGCTTCGGTACCGATCATCACGCCGGCGACAATGGTGAACACGCGCTTCACCGCAAAACCGATCACCAGACCCGCCACGGAGGTCAAACCGAAGCCCAGCAGCTCCACCGCTTCCTGCTTGCGAAACCGCAACCGAGGCGGACGCGTCGCCGCCAACCAGAGTACGAGAGAACCCATCGCCGCGATGAGCACGTGCTGCCCCGCCAGGCTCCAGTAGCCCAGCCCCAGGAGCGCCAGCACGATCCCCAGAGCTGCTCCTGAAATGCGGCCGACCAACGAGCGAACGGCGAGTACCCTGAACCGCAGCTCGCGCCGCTGCCGGGCCGCGATAGTGGCCGATAGCGCGCCGAATGGCAGGGCACACGCGGTCCAGCCCAGCACGCCCCCGGCCACTGGGTCGCCGACCAGTCGCGAGAACCAGGGGCCAAGCGCCCAACATGCCGCGAAGAACAGCAAGCTAAGCGAGACGGTCACGGTGAAGGCGGTATCGAAGTGGAGTTCCGTGATTCGGCTGCGCTGAATGAGCGCGTCGTGAAACAGCATGCCGATCACCACGCCGAGCAGTTCGACCGTTGCGAGCACGATCGAGAAGAGGCCGAAGTCGCGCGGCGAGAGGTATCTGGCCATTATGATCAGCGTCGCGAACGAGACCAGCGTGAGGCCGCCGTTTTCGGCCATGCTCCAGAGCGCCGATCGAGCAGCGGCACCCCGGCCGACGACGGCGCTGCCACCCTCTGTGGATGCGCTTTCGATGGCAGGAGAAGGATCGATACGGGGCACCGGCTAGGCTCCACGCGCCGCCGCTCGGAACCGTCGCTGCCTCCATCCTCGCGACAGCTCCGCGCGTTCGAACCGGGCCTTGACCATTACTGACACTCCTTGCTTCGGCAGAACGCTGACGAGGAGAAACCAGACGGCATGCATGGCTGCGACGGTCAGCGGCAGACCTTCGCGACCAACCTGGCGCAACGCCTTGCGTAGCAGCCGTGATGGCGAGTCCCTGTCCGACCCGCTATAACTCATGCCCAGCCTGAGGGCGATGAGTCGATAATTCAGGAATGGCAACTCGTGATCGAGCGGGTCCGCTTCAGGCAGCTTGACGCCGCGCGAAGCCGCGTGGCGCCGCATTTCCGCGAGTTCCTCTCGCCGGCGCACGATGATGTCGACCAGACCGGATGACGCTCTCGTTTTCGCGGAGAGATTGCAATCGTGCAGGCGATAGCCGCCGAGCACCTTGGGCAAGGTGAGAACATCCCCGTAGAGCGGGGCGATCGTGTTGAGGTAGCCGTCTACCGTCCCGCGGAATCGCTGCGGAAAAACCTGAGACACGAACCAGCGCGAGTACGCGTTTCCGGACGTGACCGGCCATCGATAGGTGGCAGTGCGCGCGAATTCTCGGCGAACGCGCTCGACGGTGTAGTCGCTCCCGAAATGCCCGAAGCGCCGCTTCCCCAGCGTGTTCCCATCGGCATCGATGACTTTCAGGTCGAACTGGACCTTTGCAAGGATGGGCGTCCACACGCTCGCCACCGACAGCAACGCGTCGGGTTCGAGCAGGTCATCCGCGTCGAGAAAGATGACGATGTCCCCACGGCTCGCGGCGAATCCGGTGTTACATGCGGGAACATGTCCCCGATTGGATTGATCGATGATGGTGCTGTCGGTCGCGTGGCGACGGATCACGTCTATTGATCCGTCGGTCGATCCGTCATTTACGACTACGAGATCGAGTAAGGGATACCCTTGCGCAAGGACGGAGTCGATGGACTGACCGATATAGCGTGCGTAGTTGTAGCACGGGATGATGACGCTTATCGTGGGAAGACTCACGTGGCCCCCTGAGTATTGGCGAGCGACGGCGGGTTCGCATCACCTTGCGCATGGCTGTCGTCAATGCGGGCGAGCGAGGCCGAACCCACGACACCGCCGAGTGTGACGACCAGGTAGGCCGAATCCGGCGTCAGCAGGTGTCCGCCCATTGCCAGCCATGCGAAAAAGAGAACCGCGCGCAGCTGCATAGGCAAAGCGCGCTGGCGGATGCAGGAGACCATGAGGACCGTGAAAGCCGTGAACCCGAGAACACCATACTCGACGAGCAGCTTCGCCCAGGTTGGATCGTGAAATCCGAACTCGGTCTGGCTGAGACGCGAGATGACGCCCGGTCCGAGGCCGAACCAGAAACTCCAGGGATTCTCGAACAGCGTTGCGCTCACCAGGCGCATGGGTGCGACATAGCGAAGGTAGGCGCTACTCCTTTCCTCACCGAATTCGTTGATGCGGTTCAGCGTGAAGGAAAGGTTGAGGAAATCGCCAGCGGCCCAGGCGCACAGTCCCGCAACAATCAGCAGCGCGCTCAAGCGGCCGACGGTGTGCGAGCGAACAGAGAATACGACTCCGATCAGCAGCGCGAGCAGCCCGGTGCCGGAATAGGTGAGCACCAGCGCCAGAGCAAGAGCGGCCATGCGGGTTGGCCGGTGGAAGAACGCCAGTTCGACGAGGAGCCCGAGAGCCATGATGAAGGATGCCCCGGACGGTTCACGGAAGAAGAAGCCGTTCGACTTGTAGAGGTGACCGACCGGAATGACCGTGTTGTAGACGCCCGTCTGCTGAAGCGCAGCGGGAATATAGCGCGTGAAGTCGAAGAGCCATGCGCCGTGAATCACGAACTGCGCGCAAAACTGTGCGATGCCCGCGAGGGCGCAGAAGAACGCCACGTTGGAGAACGCCCGCATGGTCCAGAGCAGTTCCTGCTCCCGGTTTTCCTGCGGCCAGAGCACGAACGGCAACGGCAGATAAATCACCGCCAGTAGAAGCAGTGAAGTCACCGAGGTGCGGTCGGCAGGCGAGAGGCTCGTGTTGACCACGAAACTGACGATCGCGACCGCGACACCTGCGGTGTATATGAGCAAACGCCGCGGAGAGATCGCGAGATTGCCGGACATCAGGGCAACGGCGACGAGTCCGTAAACGGCGAAAAGGCTAAAGCTGAGCGAGTACGTGCCCAGGTTTATGCCGAACCGGCTGAACACGGTGACTGCCAGGAGAAGAAAGACGATCAGCGCACGCCGGGCGAGCGGGCGCTGGCCGAGTAGTCGCGCCTGCTCGGCGTCCACGCTCCGAACGGCCCCCGCCGGCCAAACCGTGGTACCTGCCATGTCAGCGCTGCCAGACACGTATGTAGTCGATCTCGAGACTTGCGGGAAAGACGCTCAGATCGACCGGCGGCCCCGGCCATTGACCCCCCACCGCGAGATTGACGAGGACATGTGCCGGCCCCCCGTCCGTGCCGTCGTTGTGCTTCCATTGAAACGTGCGATCCGCGACGAGGACGTCATCGACGTAGTGACGCACACCCCCTTTGGTCCATTCCACCGCGAAGACGTGGTAACCATCGGCGTAGTCGAAACCCGGGCGGTAGGCGCCCCATTTGTTGAGACGGGTGAAGTTCACCGGCGCGCCCTTTGCGCCGAGCCCGTGCAGGATGTGGAAGCTCGCGCGCGTTGTGTCGCGGCCGTTGTCGACGATCTCGACGACGTCTATCTCGGGTGGCCAGCGCTGGTCCTCGGGATTGAGCCAGAACGCCGGCCACAGTCCGCGGCCTGCGGGCACCTTCATACGAATCTCGTAGTAGCCGTACCTCCCGGTCCACTTCGACCGCAGCATCCCGCTTTCGATCTCTCCCGGCTTGAGTTCTCCAGCCACCCGTGCCACGAGCGCGAGAGCGTCGTTGCCGAAGACATGATTGTCATTGTCCCGATAGCGCTGCCACTCGTCCTTCAGGTGGTCCAGCTTGCCGTTCGCATAGACGTACCGCGTGTGGAAGTGCTTTCGCAGTTCTCCCTCATCCCGAATGGCGGCGCCGAAGTCCCAGTTCTGTACCAGCTTGTAACCCTTCCCGCGGATCGGCTCTGGAACGCTGATCCGCGAAGTCGAATGCAGTGCCTGCGCCAGTGCGAGCCGAACCGGGAGCAACAGGGACAGGCAAAGGAGGGAGAGTGCAGTCACTCGCGAGGGCCCCCGCGCGAATCGCTTCGTGCCCGACGTCATTGGCTCCGGCTCCCCAGGCTGCGCAATCGCAGCCGCGAAATCGCGCCGTCGGCGAGCGTCCTGGCATAGAGCTCCTTCGTCGCATGACCGATCGCGGCCCAGGTTTCTTCGGCCCTGGCTGTAGCCGGCGCGGGCTTCGTTCGCAGGGCAGACTCGATTGCGGCTGCAAGCGCCGCGGCGTCCCCCGGTGGCACCAGAGTTCCCTGCGTTTCCTGCAAGTCCTCGGCGAAGACACCGACCCGTGTCGCGATCACCCACTTGCCCAGCGACTTCACCAGGAAGTAGACCCCGCTCGCATCGATCTGCCGGTACGGAAAGACGAAGCAGTCGGTTTCCGCAAAGAGCGAGGCCATTTCCTCTTCCGTGTGTCGCCGCGCGCGGATCTCCACGGCATCCTGCAGTCCGAGAGTCTCGATGCGGTGGCTTAGCGGCGCCAAGTCCATCTGTGGTCGCCCAGCCAGGATGACGCGTGCCTTTCGCTTCGCAACCTCCGGCAGTAATCCCACTGCCTCGATTAGTAGGTCCGCGCCCTTGTACGCCTTGATCTCGCCGAAGAGCAAGAACGTCCTCTTGGTTCCCTTCGTTTCCGCTTCACGGACGCACTGCTCTGGAATCGGCACACCGAGACTCAACGGTCCGTGGGGAATGACGGCGATCTTTGCCGCGGACACGCCGCGCTCGACGAGCGTCCGGCGGCCCGCCTTGGTGTGCACGATAACCCGGTCCGCGAGACGGATCGCGAAGTCGAAGCCCCAGGTCTGCAGCCGGGATCGCCGCTCACCGTTGAAAGGAACCGGATCGTGCACGGTCAGCACGACCGGTCGCAGCACCCTGATCACGCTGATCGCCACCGCGTCGAGACAGGGCACGACGGTCCACTGAAAATGGACGATGTCCGGCTTGCGCTGAATCACGCGCAGGACGAGACCGCAGAGCCCGAGAGCATGTGACAGCCCCTTCGCGGCCGCCCTCAGCGCACGTGGCAGGCGCGGCGCATCGTCCACTCCCCGATAGAAAAAAGCATCCACGCGGGACGGCGGGAGCAGTTCCCGATCTGCCCGCCGCGTCGGTCGGGTAGCCCAGGTCACGTCGACGCCGGCAGCAAGGAGGCCGTCGGTAAGCGCCGCATCGTACGGCGCGGTAAAGAGGGAAGGATCGACGAGCAGCGCCCGAAGGCCGGGACTCGATGTCACGCAGAACCACCGAGGTGATTGGCCTGTGGCAGGCCGGTGATCGCCCCTCGCCAGCGCTGCTCGCGCCGGCACAGGAGGCCCCAGTAGAAACCGGTCGCCCACGCCAGATGCATGACGCAAGCGGCAGGACCGGCGAGGAGCCCACAAGCCGCACGGTGGCGCACCGCCAAACCTACAGAAGCAACGCCGAGGAGCGCGAGATACAGCGCCGGCCACCAGAGAAGCAGAGGCAACCAGGCCGCGACGACGACCGCCAACACGCAGAGTGCGAGATGAAGCGGAACGGCGAGCTGCCTTGCGCGAATCGATCCCGGATGACGCCGAACGGTGCGTGAACGCCCGCGGCCATACGCGAAGTATTGCCGCCATAGACCCGAGAACGTCGCGCGCGGGCGATAGACGACACGGATGTCCGCGTCGAGATAGATCTTCGCTCCGATGGCTCTCAGGCGACAGTCGAGCTCGGCGTCTTCGTTGTGGGTGAACGTCTGATCGTAGCCGCCGACATCGCGAAATCGTCCCATGCGAAACGCGGCGTGATGGCCGTGGTCGACGAAACCGCTGCGGTGTCCGCCGCGATGGGCTGAACCTCCGGACCCCAGCGGAGTATCCGAGACCCAGGCCACGGCTTTCTGCAGGCACGTTTCACCGGAAGAATCCATCGGTACCACGACCGAGTCCGCTCCGGTTCGCTCCAGTGTCTCGATGACACCGCGCACGAACCCAGACGGATACCCGGCGTGAGCATCGCAGCGCACCAGCACGTCGGCGTCCTGCCCATATCGCCGGGCCGCCGCGTTGACCGCGGCGGCTTGTATGCGTTCGGGATTCTGCATGAGGCGGAGCTCGGGCCGCTGTCGCTGAATCGCGCCGACCACCTCGGTCGTGCCGTCCGTGCTTCCGCCGTCGGCAACGACAAAGGTGGTCACCGCGGTCGACGGCAGATCCCGGCTGAGTTCCGAGAGCACCCGTGCGATCGTGCGCGCTTCGTTCAAGGTCGGAATGACGACCAGGATCCGTTGCGCCATCTCAGTGATCGTTCATGACCACGCCGGCGATCCTGCCCGGACCCTTGGCGAGGGCCTTCAGCAGGGTGTCGGTCGCGCCCATGCGGCTGCGGCCCTTGCGTGTGACAACCAGCGAAGCACCGCACGCTGCAGCGATCACGCGCGCGTCGGCGCCCTGCGAGGCCGCCGGAGTGTCCACGATGACGTACGCAAACCGGCCAAGGAGATCTCTCAATAGGTGCCCGAAAACGGGACGCTGCAGAAGCTCGAGCGGATTGGGCGGGAGCGCTCCCGCCGGCAGCACGTGGAGGCTCGGCAGTTGGCGCATCGGTTGAATGACTCGGGGGTCGGCACGTCCGGCAAGAACGGCCGCCAGCCCCGGCATTCCAGATTCCATGCCGAACAGTGTCTGTTGGCGCGGGCACCGCAGGTTGGCGTCGAGGAGCAGCGTGCCGCCGCCATCCAACTGGCTGAAGGCGACCGCGACATTGGCCGCCACGTAAGTCCTGCCGTCGCCGATGTCCGCGCTCACGACCGCGAGCGCGCAGAGCGGCACGTCCTGCGCCATGACACCCATGAGGAGCTGAGTGCGAAGCTCCCGGAAAGCCTCGGCTTCCCGGCCGAACGGCTTCGTGGCAACCACCAGTTCAGCGTTGCCCGGCGCACCGTCGTGTGCAACCGGATACTCGAACTGCTGCGCAACCGCCCAGGCCACGTCTTCTCGGGTGACGAGCTTGAGTTCCACTGCCGCTTCACCAAAACACAGGCCGCGGCTGCGCTGGTAGGCGAGGATCTCGCCGATCTGCTTGTCGGTGATCATGCTGGCTTCGCGCAGGATGCGCCCGAGCGGCCGCTCGCGGCCGACCGGTCTCGCTTCTTCGGCGGCAAGCAGGTTGCCGGGTCTTTCTGCGAGCGGGGCGAACCTTGGACGCGAGCTCATCAGACGGGTACTCCGCTTGCGGTGGCGCCCGGGCGCCGTATGCCGAGCAACGGTATGCGGTTACCAAAGATCGAGCGCCCCTGCATCCTGCGTTTGCCTCCTTTGGGAAACGTCGCTCTCGGCAAGATCAACATGAGCGGTTGCCCGAGGTGGATCTCTACGTCGGCGGCAGTGCGCACGCGCCGGTCGCGCATCTCGCGCACAAGTGCTGTTGCCAATCCCAGCAGCGCGCCGAGGACTATGGCTGCCGCCATGTTCCGGAGCAGCCGCGGCGAGGACGGTGTGGCGGGTTCCGTGGCACGCTTGAGCACGGAAACGTTGGTGCTCGTGTTTTCGCTCTCGACTCCCGTCTCGGCGACGTGCTGCTCCATGGCGCTGTAGGCAGTCTGGGCAATTTCGACGTCCCGGCGCAGCAGTTCTCCCTCGTCACGCAGACCTTGCAGCTTCAAGACCTTGGCCCGCTGCTCGTTCAGCAGTCTCTCCATGCGAGCAATCTGCGCCTGGTTCACGGTTGTGTTGACGCTCACGCTCCCGCTCGCGCGCGCCGTGGCTGCCTGCAACTTGCTCTGGATCTCTGCGAGCCGTGCCCGCTGCTCGATCAACTGCGGGTGCTTCGGGCCATAGCGCGACGTCAACTCCTTGAGGCGCGCTTCCTCGTTCGCCAGCGAGGCGGAAAGCTGCGACACGAGCGGATTGCCGATCACCTCCGGCAGTTGGTCCTGACGCGCTCCTCCCGCTTGAGCGCGCTTGCCCTCGTTCTGCGCGGCGCTCGACTGGAGTTCCACAAGCTGCGCCGTTAGATTGGCGAGACGCGCCGTCTCGACATCCATGCGATCCGGCGACACCAGGATCTGATTGGTCTTCTGGAATCGGGAAAGGCGCATCTGCGCCGCTTCGAGATTCTGTCGCAGACGCTTGGCGCGCTCATCGAAAAAGCTCTTATAGGCGCGCGCAGGCTCGACCTTGAGCTCCAGCGTCGTGTCGATATAGGACTGCATGAAGGCGTTGGCCACGGCCGCCGCCAGCGCGGGATCCGGGGACGAGTAGGAGATATCGATGACGTTGGAGTCGCGCGCGGCCGTAATGTCGAGTCGCTTCTGCAGCGATACGGCGAGCCAGGCCTCGAAGTCGCCCTTGCCTTCCGTGTCCTCGATCCACGCCGCCTTGAGCTCTGCGTTGTTCTGCCAGCCAAGGATGCGGATCGCCCCGCGCGCCACCCGCTCGCTGCTCAAGACCTGTACCTGCGTCGTCATGTAGCTAGGGGCCAGCATGCCTGTGACCACCAGCGGGGTGTTGGGTCCGCCTGCGGCGCGGTCCGGCGTGCGCACATCGAGCACCACCGATGCCGCCCCGGTATAGCGCTTGGGCATCAGAAGACTCACCGCCAGTGCGAGAAACACGATACTGGCAAACACGGTCACCGCGGCGCGCCACCGCGCGGTCAGAATGACGAGGAACTGTTCGATCGTCATGGGCATCTTCATACTCCCCTGATCTCAGACTCGACCGTCGGCGCCAAGCCGATCCTATCTACCCTGGCTTCCCCGCAGATGGTGCGGGCATTCAACCCCCTTCGCTGGCCGCTAATGGTTGCTGCCATATGCCTCACCCATCTCGGTGATACCCATCCTCAACGCGTTCTCCGCGTAGGCTGCCAGCAGACTTGCACTGAAGCGGTTCTCGCCAAATCTTCGCCTGGCCTCGTCGCGCGCCGCCGCGCCGATGCGCGCACGCAGCCCAGGATTATCGAGAAGTGTCGCGGTGCGCTCGAGCATGGCGCGCTCCGATCGGCACAGAAAGCCCGTTTCGCCGTGTCGAATTACTCCGCGGTGATGGGGGTTGTCGGCGACCACGCAGGGCAGGCCGACGGCCATCGCACGGGCGAGAAACAGTGGAAAGCCTCGCGTCGCACCGGGAGCGACATAGATCCAGGCAGAAGCAAGACGCGCCGCGCATTCTTGCTCGCTCGTCACGTCGAAGACGTCGACATTCGCTGCCGCCAGTCGTTGCCTGTGCCCCACATCGACGTTTCCGAGCCAGTCGAAACTGACCTGAAGACCTCCGCCGAGCAGCACGGCCAATTGCGCGAAACGGACGACACTTCGGTGGTCCTGACCGCGTCCGCCCGTCACGATCACCGGATCCCGTGCCTCATGGCGGCGAACCTTGTGAAAGGCTTCCGCCACCGGATTCTCGACGACCGCCACCGACTCCCACTTCTCGAATGCAAAGGCCTCGCGCGGCATCGTGACGATCGCCGCGTGAGGGAGCGGGTGAATCAGCGGCCGGATGAGCGACGGAGCGATCACGCCCATCGTCCGCATCGATCCGAGCGATCGCGAACCGTGCGGCGAATAGAGAATCGGCAGCCGCAATCGCGCCGAGCGCACCGCCCCCGCACCGACCAGGCAGGGAAGCAGACCATGCAGATGCACGGCGTGGAGCGGACCGCGCGCCAGTGACAAACGGCACGCTCGCAATACCTCTCGCCACTGGTGGATCGGATTCCGGGTGCTCGGCGTGAGAATAATCTCGACTGACTCGTGGATCCGCGGCAGATGGTAACGATAGCGCGCGTCGTCGATCATCACTACCGCCTGCCTCAGGCCGAGGCGCGCAAGCGCGCTGGTTGCAGGGCCCAGAAAGCTGAACACTTCGTCAGTAACGCGGCCGACAATGTGGACGACTCTTGCGGTGGTCGGGTCGGGCCAACGCGGCTCGCAACGCTCGCCGACGGGCCCGCGAAAGGCCTCGGAGACGCACACCACGTTCGCCGTCACCTCGCACCCTCCTGCACGGCGACCGTCCGCAACGTCCTGAACAGGATCCCGAGGTCGAGCCAGAACGAACGCTGCTCGACATAGCGCCGATCCAGCGCCACACGCTCTTCGTAGGTCGTATTGTTGCGACCGCTGACCTGCCAAAGCCCCGTCATGCCGGGGCGCACGCTCAGATAGTGCCAGCGCGTCCTGCCATAGCGTGCGAGCTCGGCCACGGTGATCGGCCGCGGACCCACCAGATTCATCTCCCCGCGCGCCACGTTGAGCAGTTGCGGCAATTCGTCGAGGCTCGTGCGGCGCAGGAAGCATCCGATCGGCGTCACGCGCGGATCGTCGGTCAGCTTCTGGCCGTGCTCCCAGTCCGCGCGCGCGACAGGATCGCTACGCAGAACCTCTGCGAGCACGCGCTCGGAGTCTCGAACCATCGTTCGAAACTTCAGGCAGCGAAAGAGCTTTCCGTCGCACCCCACGCGGTAGTGCGCAAACAGTACGGGCGCGCCGTCGTGCCGCCAGATTAGGAAGGCCACTGCGAGCAGGAGCGGGCTGAACAGAAACAGAAGCAGCAC
>JAEUMX010000211.1 GCA_016791285.1 Burkholderiales bacterium | reverse complement strand
GGACGACCTTCATGATCTGGACGCCCCGCGTGACCGTCGCCGCGGTGATCGAGCGTGACGGACGCTTTCTGCTGGTGGAGGAAGAGACCGCCAGCGGTCTTGCCATCAACCAGCCGGCGGGTCATCTCGACCAACATGAGTCGCTGCTCGAGGGGGTGGCGCGCGAAACTCTGGAAGAGACCGCCTGCACCTTTCGCCCGGAGTTCCTGGTCGGTGTCTACCTGTGGCAGTCGTATGAGAAGGAGCTTACCTACCTACGCTTCGCGTTCGGCGGAACCCTGCTCGACCACGATCCGCAGCGCGCGCTCGACATCGGCATCGTGCGCACGCTCTGGCTCACGCCGGAGGAGATCTTCGCGCAAGCGCACCGGCACCGCAGTCCGCTCGTGCCGCGCTGCGTGGATGACTATCGCGCCGGTCAGCGGCATTCGCTCGACCTGCTGCACCACGTCGTCTGAAACGGCAGCATCGCCTCCATGAGCAAGGGCAAGGTTGTCGTCGGCATGTCGGGGGGCGTCGACTCGTCGGTGGCCGCGTGGCTGCTCAAGGAGCAGGGTTTCGAGGTCGTGGGTCTCTTCATGAAGAACTGGGAGGACGACGACACCGACGAATACTGTTCGTCGCGGCAGGACCTCGTCGATGCCGTGGCAGTCGCCGAGCGCATCGGCATCGAGATCGACGCCGTGAACTTCTCCGCCGAGTATCGCGAGCGCGTGTTCGTAAGCTTTCTCGCCGAATACAAGGCTGGTCGCACGCCCAACCCCGACGTGCTCTGCAATGCCGAGATCAAGTTCAAGGCCTTCCTTGATCACGCGCTTTCACTCGGCGCGGAGCGCATCGCGACCGGGCACTACGCGCAGGTGCGCGAAGTCGGCGGCCTCATGCAACTGCTCAAGGCCGAGGACGGCACCAAGGACCAGAGCTACTTCCTGTATCGCCTCGATCAGCGCCAACTGGCGAAGACGCTCTTTCCGCTCGGTGGACTATACAAGCGCGAGGTGCGCGACATCGCGCGGCGGCTCGGCCTTTCGGTGCACGACAAGAAGGACAGCACCGGCATCTGCTTCATCGGCGAGCGCCCGTTCCGCGAATTTCTCATGCGCTACCTGCCGCCGCAGCCGGGCGACATGGTGACCCCCGAGGGCCGCCACATGGGCAACCACAGCGGTCTGATGTACTACACGATCGGACAGCGTCAGGGCCTGGGCATCGGCGGTGCGGGGGAACCGTGGTACGTGGTGGCGAAGGACATCGCGCGCAACACGCTGGTGGTGGCGCAGGGTCACGATCATCCGGCCCTCTATTCTGAGCGGCTCAACGCCGCCGACATGAACTGGATCGCGGCCAAGCCGCCCCATTGTCACTGGGTATACGCTGCGAAGACGCGCTACCGCCAACCCGATGCGCCTTGCACAATCTCGCGCCTGGACGATTCCGGCTTCGCGGTCGAGTTCGCGGCACCGCAATGGGCGATCACGCCGGGACAGTCGGTGGTCGTCTACGAGAGCAAGGTGTGCCTCGGCGGCGGCATCATCGCGAGCGCCGCGTGTCCCGTGCCCTGATCAGGCAGGCGGCGCGGTATCGCGGAACGACGGACGCTTGAAAAGCTTCTCCGCGTGTGTGGCGAGGTTGGGGTATGTGGTGCGCCAGTCCATCCCGGAGAAACGCAGATCGAGGTAGCCGAGCGTGATGCCGACGGCGATGTCGGCAAGACCGTAGTTGTCGCCGTAACACCAGTTCCGCGCCGCAAGCTCTTCCGCCATCTTGGCGACGCCACGTTCGATCTTCTGCGACTGACGCTCGATCCAGGCCGCATCCTGCTTCACGTCTGGGCGTCGCTTCTCCATGACGATGGCGACCGTCGCATCGCACACACCGTCGGCGAGGGCTTCCCAGCGCTTGACCTGCACCCGCTCCCGGTTGATGTCCGGCAGCAGCCGCGACACCGGTGATGCGCAATCCAGATACTCGACGATCACGCGCGAATC
>JAEUMX010000176.1 GCA_016791285.1 Burkholderiales bacterium | reverse complement strand
CAACATGGTCTGGATTCCGGGCGGGACCTTCCTGATGGGGTCGAACGATCACTACCCGGAGGAGGCGCCGGCCCATCGCGTCACCGTGAGCGGCTTCTGGATGGATCGGTATGCAGTCACGAACGCCGATTTCCGCCGTTTTGTCGAAGCGACCGGGCACGTCACGCTCGCGGAGAAGCCGGCCAATGCTGCCGACTATCCCGGCGCCAAGCCGGAGCTTCTCGCGCCGTCCTCGGTCCTGTTCCGCAAAGCGGCCGGCCCGGTCGATCTGCGCGATCCCCACAACTGGTGGACTTACATCCCCGGCGAGGCGTAGCAAAGCCATGATCCGCGCCAGCCGCAGGTCCGCATACCGAGAAAGGTGATGAAAGGCGGTTCGTATCTGTGTGCGCCGAACTACTGCCGCCGCTATCGCCCGGCCGCGCGCATGGCGCAGCCGATCGATACCTCGACGTGCCACCTCGGTTTCCGCTGCATCCTCCGCGCGTTGGGATGAATCGCATGGACGAGAATCCCAGGGAACGCGTCACTTCGAAGTCGGACTCCGCGAGCATCTCGACCGAGCTCGCGTCGCGGCGCACCGGGATGTCGTTCCAGCGCACGCGCATGAGCGCGGACCGGACGCTGATGTCGGTGATTCGTACCTCGCTGTCGCTGATCGGCTTCGGCTTCACGATCTACCAGGTGTTCCAGAAGGCGCACGAGGCGCAGTTGTTGAAGAGCGCCGCGGCGCCGCGCCACTTCGGCATCGCCCTCGTGGCGCTCGGGATCACGATGCTCGTGGTCGGCATCGGTTTTCACGTCATCTACATGCTCGCGTTGCGGCGCGAACGCGCGCAACTCAAGGCGGACGGGCTCATCCATGCGGAGAGCCAGTTTCCTTTGTCGCTGACGCTGATGGTTGCGCTGGCTCTGCTCGCGATCGGGATCCTGGCCATCGCCAGCATGGTGTTCAACGTGGGCCCGTTCGGTTGAAGCTGATTGTCGCGCGCTGAGGGCGAAACCATGGAACTCGATCCCGTTTTTCTCTCGCGCGTCCAGTTCGCGTTCGTCATCAGCTTCCACATCATCTTCCCGGCGTTCACGATCGGGTTGGCGGCGTGGCTGGCGACGATCGAAGGCGCGCGGCTCGCAACCGGCAACGCGCTCTACCGCCGCGTGTTCGACTTCTGGCTCAAGGTGTTCGCGGTCTCGTTCGGCATGGGGGTGGTGACCGGCATGGTGATGGCGTTCCAATTCGGCACCAACTGGGGCGTGCTGGCGCAGAAGACCGGCTCGATCCAGGGTCCGCTGCTCGGTTACGAAGCGTTCACCGCCTTCATGCTCGAGGCCACCTTCTTCGGCGTCATGCTGCTCGGGCGCGAGCGCGTGTCGCCGCGCTTCTACTTCTTCGCGTGCTGCATGGTCTCGCTCGGCACGCTGTTCTCGTCGTTCTGGATCCTCGCCAACAACAGCTGGATGCAGGTGCCGCTCGGCCACGCGATCGTCGATGGCCGGATCATTCCTGCGGACTGGAGCGAGATCGTGCTTGGACCCGTGATGATGGTGCGCTGGCCCCACATGCTGCTCGCGGCTTTTCTGACGACGGGCATGTGCGTAGCCGCCACCGGCGCCTGGTACGTGCTGCGCGGCGTGCATCGCGCCGAGGCGCGCGTGATGCTGCACTGGGGCCTGGGTCTGGTCGCGGTGCTGATCCCGATCCAGCTCTACTTCGGCCATCTGACCGGCCTGTACGTGCTCGAGCACCAGCCGGCGAAGTTCGCGGCGATCGAGGCGCGCTGGAAGACGCAGCAGCCGGCGAGTGAAGTACTGATCGCGATTCCCGACGAGGCAAACGAGCGCAATCTCTTCGCGATCGAGATTCCGAAACTCGGCAGCATGATCGCCTCGGGCAACTGGACCGCGAAAGAGACCGGCCTGGAGGCGTTCCCGAAGGAAGATCGGCCGCCGGTGCTGATCCCGTTCTTCTGCTTCCGGATCATGGTCGGGATGGGACTGATCATGCTCGCGATCTCCTGGTTCGGGAACTTCCTGCGGTGGCGCGGCCGCCTGGAGACCACGCGCTGGTTCCTCTGGGGAACGTTCCTCGCGTTTCCGACCGGCTTCATCGCCATCCTCACCGGCTGGTTCACCGCCGAGGTCGGACGCCAGCCCTGGGTCGTCTACGGGCTGCTGCGCACCAAGGACGCGGTGACGCCCTCGCTCACGACCGGCGACGTGCTGTTCTCGCTCGTCTGCTACGTACTCGTCTACACCGTGTTCATCTCGTTCGGGACGTACTACATCTACAAGCTGTTGCGTGAGGGGCCGACAGTCGACGCAACAGCCATCCCGGGCGCCACCGGCAACCGCCCGCTGGCGTTCGCCGACAGCGCCGAGACAGCGACCGGCAGCACGGCGAGGACCGGGGGATGAGCGCCATGGAACCGAGCGCTCTTGCATCGTTCTGGGCCGGCGTGCTGGCGTGCGCGATCCTGATCTACGTCATCCTCGACGGCTTCGATCTCGGCGTGGGCGTGCTCTTCGGCGCAACCGGAGAGGAGGCGCACCGGGTGCGGATGATGGACACGATCGCGCCGTTCTGGGATGGCAACGAAACCTGGCTCGTGGTGATCGGCGCCGGGCTCTTCGCCGCCTTTCCGGATGTCTATGCCGTGTTTCTCGGTGCGTTTTATCTGCCCGTGCTGTTGCTGCTCATCGGTCTGATCTTCCGCGGCATCGCGTTCGAGTTTCGCTTTCGCAGCGAACGCATGCGCCGCTTCTGGGACTGGGGATTTTTTCTCGGATCGACGGTGGTCGCGTTCGTGCAGGGTGCCGCCGTGGGCGCGATGATGCGCGGCATCCCCGTCGTCAATGGCCAGTACGCCGGCGGTCCATTTGGCTGGCTGCACCCGTTTCCAGTCCTCACCGGGATCGGACTCGTGCTCGGTTATGCGCTCCTCGGCGCGGGCTGGCTCGTGCTCAAGAGCGACGGCGCACTGCGCGAGTGGGCCTACGCCCGCATCCGGTGGCTGGCCGCGGCTGTGCTCGCCGTTCTCGCGCTTGCGTTCACGGTTACATTCGACTACAGCGTGCTCGCGCGTAGCAACCTGCAGGCAAGGCCTTGGGGCCTCGTGTTTCCCGCTCTCGGCGTGCTTGCGCTGGTCGGGCTGGCTGTCGGCGTCCATCGCAAGCGCCACGACGGCGTGCCGTTCGCGATCACCGCGCTCTTCTTCCTCGCTGCGTTCCTGAGCCTGGGGGTGATGTTCTGGCCGTACATGCTTCCGTATTCCATCACGGTCGCGGACGCGGCGGCGCCGGATGTCTCCTTGCGATTCCTGTTCTACGGCGGCGTGGTGGTTCTGCCCGTCATCGCCGCCTACACCATCGGCGTCTATTGGGTCTTCCGCGGCAAGGTCCGCAGCGGCTACGGAGGAACCGGTGAAGAGCGTTGAACAAGTGGAAAGAAAGCCCTGTTGCGACACAACGTTTGAAAGGAGTGAGCAAATGGCAAAGCAGAAGCCATGCTCGCAGCGCTCGAGCGCGGGCGTTCGCCACGGAGGCAACCGATGAGTACAGCACCACTTGGAATGTTTCTCCCCGAGGTCGGGGTGACCGCCCGCCGGACGCTGTCGCTGATCGCAGCGTCGCTCGTCGCGGCAAGCCTTGCGCTCGGTGGTTGTGCCCCTCCTCTGACGCGCCCCCCAGTGACGGAGCAGGACCTGCTAAAGCAGCGTAGCGCGGGCGATGAGCAGGCACTGGCGGAAGGGCGCAGGATGCTCGACCAGGTGCTCGCGCGCGCCAAGGCCGAGCACGATCGGCACGCTGCCGGCGAGCTGAAGACGCCGCCGGTTATCGATATCCTGATCGTATCCGGCGGCGGCGATTGGGGGGCATTCGGGGCGGGATTCCTGAAGGGGTGGCAAAAAGTACCCGCCCAGCATCCGCTGGCCAAACCGGAGTTCGATGCCGTGACCGGTGTCAGCACCGGCGCGCTGATCGCCCCGTTCGCATTCCTGGGCGACGAGCAGTCGATCGACCAGATCGTGTCCCTCTATCGCAATCCGCAGAAGGACTGGGTGCAGCGGCGCGGGATGCTGTACTTCCTG
>JAEUMX010000170.1 GCA_016791285.1 Burkholderiales bacterium | reverse complement strand
CCGCTGTCCGTGCGCGAGCAGGTGGCATTCCCGGGCGACGGCGTCGAAACCGCGCTGCGCGATCTGGTCGACCACCGGCCGGTGCATGAAGCCGCCATCGTCTCGACCTGCAATCGCACCGAGCTCTACTGCAACACCGATGAGCCGAAGTCCGCGATCGACTGGCTCGCGCAGTACCATCGCCTGAGCGCCCACAGCCTGCAACCCTACGTGTACGCGCTGCCGACCGAAGGCGCGGTCAAGCACGCCTTCCGGGTTGCGAGCGGGCTCGATTCGATGGTGATCGGCGAGCCGCAGATCCTCGGCCAGTTCAAGCAGGCGGTGCGCGCCGCCGCGCACGCCGGCACCCTCGGCGTGCTGCTGCACAAGCTCTTCCAGCGCACGTTCTCGGTGGCAAAGGAGGTGCGAACGCAAACGGAGATCGGGGCGAGCGCGGTGTCGATGGCTTCCTGTGCGGTCCAGCTCGCCGAGCGCCTCTTTCCGTCGATCGCGGAGCAGAGCGTGCTCTTCATCGGCGCGGGCGAGATGATCGAGCTGTGTGCCACGCACTTCTGCGCGGCACGGCCGCGGCGGGTCACTTTCGCCAATCGCACCATCGAGCGCGGCGAGGAGCTCGGCCGCCGCTACGGGGCCGCGACCATCACCTTGACCGAGCTGGCCGAGCACCTGCCCGCGCACGACGTGGTGGTCACCTGTACGGCAAGCCCGCTGCCCATCATCGGCAAGGGCATGATCGAACGCACCCTGAAGGCGCGCCGGCACCGGCCGATCTTCATGGTGGACCTGGCCGTGCCGCGGGATGTCGAGCCCGAAGTGGCGGAGCTCGACGACGTGTTCCTCTACACCGTGGACGATCTCGGCCGCGTGGCGCAGGCGGGCGAGAGCTCGCGGCAGGCCGCGGTGGCGCAGGCCGAGGCCATCATCGACCACAAGGTGCAGGACTTCCTGCACTGGTTGGAGCACCGCGAGGCCGTGCCCTCGATCCGCGCGCTGCGCGACCAGGCGGAACGCGCCCGGCGCCACGAGATGGCGCGCGCGCTGCGCCGACTTTCGCGCGGCGACGATCCCGGGCAGGTGCTCGATCGCTTGAGCCGCGCGCTCACCAACAAGCTGCTGCACGCGCCCACGCACGCGCTCGGCAGCGCCGAGGCGGAAGACCGCAGGCAGCTGCTCGCCATCCTGTCCCGGCTCTACAACATCCACCATCACGAATGAAGCCTTCCATCGCCGGAAAGCTCGAACAGCTTTCCCGGCGCCTGGCGGAGCTCGATCGCTTCCTGTCGAGCGAGAGCGCCACGGCCGACCTGGACGCCTACCGCAAGCTCTCGCGCGAGCACGCCGGGATCGCGCCCGTGGTCGCGCTCTATCATGCCTACCGCAGCGGGCTGGAGGACGTGCGCACCGCAGAGGAGATGGCGGGCGATCCGGCGCTGCGGGAGTTTGCCGAGGAGGAGCTGCGCGCGGGACGGGCGAGGATCGAGCAGATCGAGGCGGATCTGCAGCGCGAGCTCCTGCCGAAAGACCCGAACGACGAGCGCAACGTGTTCCTCGAGATACGCGCCGGCACCGGCGGCGACGAGTCCGCGCTGTTCGCAGCCGATCTCTTCCGCATGTATTCGCGCTTTGCCGAACGCCAGCGCTGGCAGGTGGAGCTCGTTTCGCAGAGTCCGTCGGACCTGGGCGGCTACAAGGAGATCATCGCCAGGATCGTCGGCACCGGCGCGTACTCCAGGCTCAAATTCGAGTCCGGCGGACACCGCGTGCAGCGCGTCCCGGTGACCGAGACCCAGGGCCGCATCCACACCTCCGCCTGCACCGTCGCGGTGATGCCCGAGGCCGACGAGGTCGGCGATGTCGTCATCAACCCGGCCGAGATCCGCATCGACACGTTCCGCGCGTCGGGCGCCGGCGGGCAGCACATCAACAAGACGGACTCCGCCGTGCGGGTCACGCATCTGCCGACCGGCATCGTCGTGGAGTGCCAGGACGACCGCTCGCAGCACAAGAACAAGGCGCAGGCGCTCGCGGTGCTGAGCGCGCGCATCAAGGACCGGCAGCTGCAGGAACAGCTTGCCCAGGAGGCGGCGACCCGCAAGACCCTCATCGGCAGCGGCGATCGCTCGGAACGCATCCGCACCTATAACTTTCCGCAGGGCCGCGTCACCGATCACCGCATCAACCTCACGCTGTACAAGATCGAGTCGATCATGGACGGCGATCTCGACGAGCTGGTAGGTGCGCTGCTGGCCGAGCATCAGGCGGAGCAGCTCGCCGCGCTGGCGGAGGAGACGTGAGTGCGGCGCGCGCGACGGGGACGTCCCCGCAGCCGGTGGATACGATCGGTGCGACGCTCGCCCGAGACGGTGCGCGCCTCGCTGCGGCGCTCGGGTTCGATTTCGCAGCCGGCTACCGCGAGGCCCAAGGGCTGCTCGCCCATGTCGCCGGACTCTCGAGGGCACAGCTGGCGGCGTCCCGACGCGACGCGCTCGATGCGGGGATCCGTGCGCGCTACGAGCACCTCATCGCGCGCCGCGGCCGGGGCGAGCCGTATGCCTATCTGGTCGGGCGCCGCGAGTTCCACGGCCTCGATCTTCGCGTCACCCCGGCGGTTCTGATTCCGCGGCCCGAGACGGAGCTGCTGG
Organism: Burkholderiales bacterium; assembly: GCA_016791285.1. The sequence goes on along the minus strand of JAEUMX010000170.1, from coordinate 11,730 downwards.
TCGATACGGTGCTCGCCCGGCTGGAACCTGACACGGCGGTACAGATACTGGATCTCGGCACGGGCAGCGGCGCCGTGGCGATCGCCCTCGCGCACCGGCGGCCGCTCGCCGGCATCACGGCGGTCGACGCCAGCACCGCCGCCCTGGACATAGCCCGTGGGAACGCGACCCACCTCGGGGTGACGCGCATCCGCTTCCTGCTAGGCGACTGGTACGCCGCGCTCGGCCCCGAGCGGTTCGATGTCATCGTGTCGAACCCTCCCTACGTCGCGGCCGGCGATCCGCACCTCGGCCAGGGCGACCTGCGCTTCGAGCCGCGCGTGGCCCTGGTCGGCGGGGTGGATGGCCTCGACTGCATCCGCACGCTGGTGCGCGGCGCTGCCCGGCACCTGAAGCCGCACGGTGCGCTCTACTTCGAGCATGGCCACGATCAGGCCGCCGCCTGCCGCGCCCTGCTCGAATGCGCACGGTTCGAAGGCGTGCAAACGATCACCGATCTGGCTGGAATGGAACGCGTGACTGGCGGTCAAACCCGGCTCCATTGACCGGGACGGGTGAATCACCGTACTATTCCCGAGCTTTTCTATCGGCCATTAAGGCGCCCATTTTCAAGGAGTTGCCATGAGCGTTCACGACGAAATCAAGAAACAGGTGACCACCAACCCGGTCGTCCTGTACATGAAGGGCACGCCCGATTTCCCCCAATGCGGCTTCAGCGCTGCGGCCGTGCAGATCCTGCGGGCCTGCGGGGTGCGGGATTTCTTCTCGGTGAACGTCCTCGAAGAACCGGACATTCGCCAGGGCATCAAGGAGTTTGCAAACTGGCCGACGATTCCCCAGCTCTACGTGGCAGGGGAATTCGTGGGTGGCTCGGACATCATGCGCGAGATGTATGCGAGCGGCGAGTTGCAGAAGCTGATGAAGGACAAGGTGGCCGCTTGAGGCCAGGCAGCATGCAGCAGCAGTAGAGCGCGGCTCGCCTACGCGAGCCGCGCCCGCGCCCGCGAAATCGCCGCGCGAACCTGCGCCGGCGCGGTGCCGCCGAGATGGTTTCGGGCGGCCACCGAACCTTCCGGCGTCAGCACCGCGAAAACGTCCGCCTCCACGAGCGCAGAGAACGCTCTCAGGTCTGCGAGGCTCAAGGCCGCGAGATCGCAGCCGCGCTCGACCGCCAGCCGCACCGCACGGGCGACCGCCTCGTGCGCGTCGCGAAACGGCAGTCCCTTCCGTACCAGGTAGTCCGCCAGATCGGTTGCCGTCGAATACCCTTCCAGGGCCGCGGTCCGCATGCGCCCGGCATCGACCGTGACGCCACGCATCATGTCGGTGTAGATCGCAAGCGTCGCCGTCAGCGTGTCGACCGTGTCGAAGAGCGGCTCCTTGTCTTCCTGATTGTCCTTGTTGTAGGCGAGCGGCTGGCCTTTCATGAGCGTGAGCAGTGCGACCAGGTGGCCGGTAACGCGCCCGGTCTTCCCGCGTACGAGCTCCGGCACGTCCGGATTCTTCTTCTGCGGCATGATCGACGAGCCGGTGCAGTGGCGATCGGCCAGGTGTACGAAGCCGAAGCGCGGGCTCATCCACAGGATCAACTCCTCCGAGAGCCGTGACAGGTGGGTCATGATCAGCGCCGCCGCGGCGGTGAATTCGATCGCGAAGTCGCGATCCGAAACCGCATCGAGCGAGTTCTCGCAGATGCCTTCGAAGCCGAGCTCCCGCGCGACCGCCTCGCGATCGATCGGGAATGAAGTGCCGGCCAGGGCTGCAGCGCCCAGCGGCAGGTGATTCGTGCGCTGGCGGCAGTCCAGCAGTCGCCCGCGGTCGCGCTCCAGCATCTCGACATAGGCCATGAGATGGTGGCCGAAGGTCACCGGCTGCGCGACCTGGAGGTGTGTGAACCCCGGCATGATGGTCGCCGCGTGCGTCTCGGCCAGATCGAGGAGCGCGCGCTGCAGCCCCGCCACCAAGTCCGCAATCTCGTCGATGGCGGCACGCAGGTACAGGCGCACGTCGGTTGCGACCTGATCGTTTCTCGAACGCGCCGTGTGCAGGCGCTTGCCCGCGTCGCCCACGAGCGCGGTCAGGCGCTTCTCGATGTTGAGGTGAACGTCCTCGTCGTCGAGTGACCAGGGAAACGTGCCTGCGCGCACTTCCGCGAGGATCGTCGCCAGACCACGTTCGATTGCGGCCCGGTCCTCGGCGCCGAGGATGCCCGCGGCCTCGAGCATCCGCGCATGGGCGAGCGAGCCCTGGATATCGAACTCTGCGAGCCGGTGATCGAAACCGACCGAGGCGGTGTAGCGGCGCGTCAGCTCGTCCAGCGGTTCTGCAAAGCGGCCGGACCATGTTCCGCCGGGGGTGAGAGGTCCAGGCAACCTTTCGTCGGGCATCGGGTTTGCTTTGAAGGAGGCCCGAGCGCGGCGACGCGCCCGGCGATTCTTCGGAAAAACACCTGCAAAATCCTTGAGTTCTGCCACCCCCCAGGGACATGGCGAGTATAAATCAAAACGGCGAGGCCGTTGCGCTGCCGAACTTCCGGAATCTCGGCGTCATGCTGCGCGTGCTCGTCATCGCAAATGCGTTGGCATTGGCGGCAGCGGTGGTCAAAGCTCCCAGCCTGGACACGACAGGTCGTCAGCTCGTTGAGATTTCAACGCTCTTCCAGCCGATTCTTCTGCTCAGCCTGCTCGGGCTGATTGCGGTGAGCCCGTCGTTGCAGCGGCTGCCCTATCCGGTCGGAATCCTCGCGGTGCTGGGACTCGCGGCACTGGTCACGATCCTCGTGTGGCAGTACGGCGCCACCCCGGTCGAAGGGGGTGGACTCGCCCGGGCCCTGATCATCGCCATCGCGGCGTCCGCGTTCATCGTGAGCTACTTCAACCTGCGCAGCCGCCTGCTGTCGCCGGCACTCACCATCGCGCGCCTGCAGGCCCTGCAGGCGCGCATCCGCCCGCACTTCCTTTACAACAGCCTGAACGCTGTGCTCTCCCTGATCCGCGCCGAGCCGCGCCGCGCCGAGGCCGCGCTCGAAGATCTGGCCGATCTGTTTCGGGTGCTGATGCAGGACAACCGCCAGCTCGCCCCGCTTGCGCGAGAAGTGGAGCTCTGCCGGCAGTATCTGGATCTCGAGCAGCTGCGGTTGGGTCCGCGGCTGCGGGTGGCATGGCATGTCGAGGACATGCCCGAGGATGCCCTGATGCCCCCGCTCCTGCTGCAGCCGATCATCGAGAACGCCGTCTACCACGGCATCGAACCGGCGATCGAACCGGGCACGGTCAACATCAGCATTCACCGCAAGGGCAAGGCGCTGCACGCAGTCGTGACGAATCCCGTGCGCAGGCAGGGGCGACATCACTCTGGAAACAAGATGGCGATGGCGAACATCCGGGAGCGGCTCGCGCTCCACTTCGACGCCGAAGCCAGCATCACGAACACCGCGACGGAGAGTACTTACAATGTCCACATCGTTATCCCATACGTCACTGCTGCAGCCCGCTGAAGACCGGCCGATGGGCATCGTCGGTCGTCAGCTGCGCATTCTCATCGTCGACGACGAGGCGCCGGCACGCAGCCGCCTGCGGGATCTGTTGAGCGACTGCAGCCACAAGATGCCCATCGAGATCGTCGGCGAGGCGGCCGACGGGCGCACCGCGCTGGACGTGCTGAGCAGTCAGCCGGCCGACGTGGTGCTGCTCGACATCCGCATGCCGGAGATGGACGGGATCGAGTTCGCGGAGCAACTGCGAAAGCTGCCGGACCCCCCCATCGTCATCTTCACCACCGCGTACGATGCATATGCCATCAAGGCGTTCGAGCTGCACGCCGTCGACTACCTGGTGAAGCCGATCCGTCTCGGCCGTCTCTTCGACGCACTCAACCGCGTGCGCCAGTTGATGCCCGTGCCGCTCGATCTTGTGCCGCAGCCGAAGCCCGAACCGCGCTCGCACCTGTCGGTGCAGGAGCGGGGACGTGTGCATCTCGTGCCGATCAAGGAGATCATCTACCTCAAGGCCGAGCTCAAGTACGTGACGATACGCACCGCCCAGCGCGAATACCTGATCGAGGAATCGCTGACCCGGCTCGAAGAGGAGTTCGCCGACAAGTTTCTGCGCGTCCACCGCAACTGCCTGGTCGGCCGCGCCTTCGTGACCGGTTTCGAGCGCATCACCAATGACAACGGTGACGGTCACTGGGTCGTGCGGCTCGACAGCATCGCGGAGAAGCTCCCGGTTTCGCGGCGCCAGCAGCACGTCGTGCGCGAATTCAGCGCGCCCGTTCCATCCTGAAGGCAAGAGCGCTTGGCATCTGTCGCGGCGGCCTTCAGGGCCGCCGCGGCGTTTTCGGACCCCCGTCCTGGCGCGTCATCACGGAGGCGAGCCGGTGCGCCCAGCGTGTGGTTTCGGGCAGACGGTAGCGGGTGGTGCACGCAAGCACGCAGCGAATGGCGCTCTCGAGCCCGATGCGATGGCCGACCGAAACGTAGATCGGCGCGACGCCCGGGCGCGACCGCAGCGCCGCGCCGATGATCTCGTCGTCGTGCAGCAGGTACGCCCACCGGCCTTTCTCGTCCGGTACCGGGCCATGCGTTCCAATCAGCCGGCTCTTCGCCACACCGATGGTGGGCAGATCCGTCCAAAGTCCCAGATGGCTGGCAAAGCCGCAACGGCGCGGATGCGCGATGCCCTGGCCGTCGCACAGCAGAACATCGGGCTGCGCCTGCACCCGGCCCAGCGCGGCGAGCACCACCGGAATCTCGCGAAACGAGAGCAGACCGGGGACGTAAGGGAAAGTGACCGGGGCTTCGGCGACCGCGTGATCCACGAGCGCGAGCGACGGGAAAGAGAGCACCGCGACCGCGGCGCGCGCACGGCCCGCGATGATTCCCACGTCCACGCCCGCCACGAGCAGCAAGGGCGACGGCTCGCCGGTACGGATCACGCGCGATGCGAGTTCGCGCTGCAGCGCGCTCGCATCGCGCGGCGAGAGCACCCACGAATGTCTGATCGGTAACGCGGCTTCACTCACGAAAAGTCAGCCTCGCGCCGTGGCATGGCAGCCCCGAAGGGCCGCTGATAAACTGTCACATCCCGGTAACGGCCGAATAGAAAGTGTCGTGACTGCACAACTTGCCCAGGCGCACCAAGCCGACATCGCCCCCAGATTACCTTGGCGGCTCGAAGAGATCGACTTCTCGAAGCTGGAACCTGAACGGGTTCGCAACGACGACACCCTGTTCTTCTTTCTCGTCATGTCCTCGTTCGTCGAAGCCGCATCCGACCTCTACACCCGCAATCTCAGCGCCTACTACGCCGGGGATCGCGAGGTCGAGGACTGGCTAAGGAACCACTGGGAGCACGAGGAGATGCAGCATGGTCGCGCGTTGCGCGCCTACGTGCAGGCCGTCTGGCCGGAGTTCGACTGGACGCGCGCCAACGCGGGCTTCTTCGCGGAGTACTCCGCGATGTGTACGCTCGACGAGTTCGAACCGACCCGCGGCCTCGAGATGGCCGCGCGGTGCGTGGTGGAGACCGGCACATCGTCTTTGTATCGCGCCATCCACGACTACACCGACGAGCCCTTGCTCAAGGAATTGACCCGCCGCATCAAGAGCGACGAGGTGCGCCATTTCAGCTACTTCTATCGCTATTTCCAGCGCTACCGGGCGATCGAAACCGTGAGCCGCAGCCGCATCATCCGCGCCATTCTGAAGCGCATCGCAGAGGCGAAGAGCGAAGATTCGCTGGTCGCCTATCGGCATGCGTTTCAGGTGCGCTTCCCCGAAATTGCGTTCGAGGAGCGCTACTACCGCGACTACAACCGAAACTTGAAGCGCCTCATGCAGCGCAACTTTCCGTTCGAGATGTCGGTGAAGATGCTGCTCAAGCCAGTCGGCCTGCCACGTTCCCTGCGCGGTCCGCTGTCGCGACTGCTCGTGCACGGCGCGCGCGGACTCATCTTCGGTTAACCACTCGGTCGGTTATCATGGCGGCGCCGCGTGCGCGGCAGACCATTCAAGTTCAAGTCAACCAGGGAGCCATCATGATTCGCAGCCAGTTCGTGCGTCGCGCAGGTTCGGCGCTCGCCTTGTCCGTTTTTCTTCTCTGCCCCGCTCTCGCGCTCGCCGATGCGGGCGTCAAGGTGAGCAACGTCTGGGCAAGGTCCACCGCACCGGGCCAGAACGTGGCCGCCGCCTATCTCGATATCGTCGCCAACGCCCCCGCGGCGCTGGTGCGCGCCGAGTCCCCCGCTGCCAAGCTCGTCGAGTTGCACGAGATGAAGATCGAAGGTGACGTCATGAAGATGCGCGCCATCGCGAAGATCGATCTTCCCGCGGGCAAGGAAGTGAAGCTCGAGCCCGGCGGACTGCACGTCATGCTGATCGACATCAAGCAGCCGCTCAAGGTCGGCGAAAAGGTGCCGCTCACGCTGGTTTTCGACGCCGGCGGCAAGTCAGAGAAGCTCACCGTGGATGCCGAGGTGAGGGACGCAAAGGGCAGCAACCACCGTCACTGATCGCCCCGCGCGGACGCACACGGCGGCTCGCGAGCGCTGACCTTGCGCTGGTTGACGTGCCTCCTCGCCCTGCCGGGTGCCTGGCTCGCACACCCACACGCCATCGCAGCCCCGGTCGATCCCGCGCCCGAGCTGCGATTGTGTGCGACGAAGCCGGTCATCATGACCGCACTGCGCCGCGCATCGACCCAGGCGCGCACGGTCCCCCTGCGCCAGCGGCTGACCCTGGAGCTCTCTCCGGAGAAATCGGTGGTGCTCCCGGGCACGTCCGCCGACCTCGAACGGGAACGAGCGAAGGCGCGGGGCGCGACTTACGCGGGGGTGGTGCGCGTCGAGGCGGCCCGGCCCGGCGTCTACCGCGTCGGCGTCGACCGCGATGTGTGGGTGGACCTCGCCGCGGCGACCGGCAAGCTGCTCGATCCATCGCCAGACGAAGGCGCTTTCGACTGCGATGGCGCGCAGAAGGTGCTCGTCTATGCGCTCCCGGCTGCCGGAACCTACTGGCTGCAGATCGCGCTGAGCCCGCGGCGCGTGACGCCGCTCACTGTGATCCCCGCCGACTGAACCGCCGTCTCTGGCGAGGACGCGCCCGGCGTCCGGCCAGGGCGGCCTTGGACCGCGCAGCCTGGCACGCCGGTGTAGAATTCCGCGCGATTGTCGACACCGGACACCGCCATGACGCTCACCCCGTCCGCCGCCGCGCAGAAGGCCTTGTACCTCGCCGAGGCGCTGCCCTACATCCGCCGCTTTCACGGCAAGACCATCGTGATCAAGTACGGTGGCAATGCCATGACCGACCTGGGCCTGCAGCAAAGCTTCGCCCACGATGTCGTGCTGCTCAAGCTGGTCGGGATGAACCCGGTAGTGGTGCACGGCGGAGGACCCCAGATCGAACAGCTGCTCGGGCGCCTCGGCAAGAAGGGCGAGTTCGTGCAGGGCATGCGCGTCACCGATGCCGAGACCATGGACGTGGTCGAGATGGTCCTGGGCGGTGCGGTGAACAAGGACATCGTGACCCTCATCAATCGCGCGGGGGGCAAGGCCGTCGGTCTCACCGGACAGGACGGGCACTTCATCCACGCCCGCAAGCTGCTGCTGCCGAGCAAGGAGCGGCCGGAGGAACTCATCGACATCGGTCAGGTGGGGGAAATCGCGGGCATCGACCCCGGCGTGATCGACTCCCTCGAGCAGGGCGGATTCATCCCGGTGGTGGCGCCCATCGGCGTCGGGCCGCAGGGCGAGTCCTACAACATCAATGCCGATCTGGTGGCCGGGAAGCTCGCCGAGATCCTGCAGGCCGAAAAGCTGATCCTGCTCACCAATACGCCGGGCGTGCTGGACCGCGACGGCAATCTGCTCACCGGACTGACCCCCAAGGGCATCGATGAGCTGGTGGCGGACGGCACCCTCTCCGGCGGCATGCTGCCGAAGATCGCCTCCGCCCTGGACGCCGCGCGAGGCGGCGTGAGAAGCGTGCACATCATCGACGGCCGGGTCGAGCATGCGCTGCTGCTGGAGATCCTGACCGACGAGGGCGTGGGCACCTTGATCCGGTCGAAATGACGCTCGTGCCTGCCCGGCACCGACGCTCGTGGAACTGGATCTTCGATCTGGACAACACCCTCCACGACGCTTCGCCGTACGTGTTCCCACACCTGCACCGTACGATGACAGCATACCTGCAGCGTCAGCTCGACCTCGATCAGGAGGAGGCGGGCCGCCTGCGGCGTCACTATTGGAAACGCTACGGCGCCACGCTGCTGGGACTCATGCGCCACCACGGCACCGATCCGCATCACTTCCTGCGCGTCACGCACGATTTTGCGGATCTGCCGCGCATGATTCTGCGCGAACCGGGTCTGCGCACGGCGCTCTGCCGGTTGCCGGGGCGCAAGATCGTGTTCTCCAATGCGCCCGTAAGCTATGCCCGCGCGGTACTGCGGATCCTGCGCGTGGCGGACCTTTTCGACGACGTCTTCACCATCGAGCACATGCGCTTCCGGCCGAAGCCCGACCCCGCCGGTTTCCTGCGGCTGCTGCGGCGTCACGGGCTGCAGCCACGCGGCTGCGTGATGATCGAGGATTCGCTGCCGAACCTGATGACCGCACGGCGGCTGGGCATGAAGACAGTGTGGGTCAGCGACCGGGGACGCTCGCCAGACTACGTGGACGTGACCGTGCGCAGCGTGCGCGATCTACCAGCCGCGGCCGCCGCGCTCGGCTGACAAGAAAGGAATCGGGAGGGACACGGGATGCCGCTCAGCAGACCTGGGGAACGAAAGAAGCAGATCCTGGAGAACCTGGCCGAGATGCTCGAGCGGCCCGCGCCGGAGAAGATCACCACAGCGGCACTCGCGGCCCGGCTCGATGTCTCCGAGGCGGCGCTCTACCGACATTTCGCGAGCAAGGCACAGATGTTCGAAGGGCTGATCGAGTTCATCGAGGAGACGATCTTCGCGCTGGCGAACAAGATCAGCGCCGAGGAGACGAGCGGGCTAAAGCAGCTCGAACGCCTGATTTCGATGCTGCTCGCGTTCGCGCAGAAAAATCGTGGCATGACCCGGGTGCTGATCGGCGATGCGCTGGTGCATGAAAACGAACGGCTGCAGCTTCGCATCAACCAGCTGCACGACCGACTGGAGGCGACCATCAAGCAGGCGCTGCGCTTTGCCGTCAGCCAGAACGAGACGCAGCGCGAGTTCGACGCCGCGGCCCAGGCGAACCTCATCATGTCCTACGTCGCCGGGCGCTGGCACCAGTTCGCGAAAAGCGGCTTCAGACGCGATCCGCTCGAGTACTGGCCAGGCCAGTGGCCGGGGCTCAAGCCCGGCTGAGCAGCGTCGCGGGGGTGGGGCGACGCAGTCACGGGACGGAACAGGAGCCCGCTCGTCGAGACCCGCAGCTCCCACTCGGTGGAACGGTCGGCCGGCACGAACGAGGCCGAGCCGTACTCGGCGTCGAGCAGTGGCGCGAGCGCCGGGATCTCGCGCCGCAGATCGAACATGTCGAGCGGTTTCGAGTGCCCCAGCGGGTAGACGGTCCGCACCCGGGCCTGCTCGTCCTCCAGCCGGCGATAGCGGCCGGCGACGCGATCGAGCTCGTATTGCGTGTGCAGGCCGAGCACGTTTGCGATGGGCTTCCACTTGAGGATGTGGGCGTCGACGTAGAGCTCGTTGCCCGCGAGCGCGTAGGTCGCGGTACGACCGTCGGGAAAGCGGAACTTCGCCGTGAAGCGCTCCGGCCCCGCCGGCTCGACCCGCACCCACGCCGCCACCTCTTCCCTGGTCAGCGCGTTATAGCCCACGGTGCCAACACTGATGATCGCGAGCAGTCCCGCCACCGCGATCAGCAGTACGCCCAGCAGCGTGCGCAAAGTGAAAGCGAGCGGGCGCGAGCGCGTCAGCGCGGCGACAGCGGCGACCAGGCACGCCAACCCCACGACGGCGACAGCGATGGCAATGACGGACAGCGGCAGATCCAGTTGCGTCCTCCTCGACGGCGATCAGCAGCGCCCGACGCACCGACCCGCCGTTGCCATCGGCGCGGGCCCGACCCCTATCGCGCCGCCCCGCGCCGGCGCTTTGGCAGGGACATCAGTTTCGGCGCTTCGGCGAGCAGGTACTCGCGAAACGCCAGCGCGACCGCGGTCATGCGCTTGTGCGTGCGATGCACGAGATACCACTGGCGCACGATCGGAAAATGCTCGACGTTGAGGGCCACGAGTCGGCCCGTCTCGACCTCGAGCTCGCAGGTGTGCAGGGAAATCACGGACAGCCCCATCCCCGCGCCCACGACCGCCTTGATCGCCTCGTTCGTGTCCATCTCCATCCCGCGGTTGAGCTTGATGCCGTGCTCGGTGAAGAAACGCTCCATCGCGTGCCGGGTGCCCGATCCCGGCTCCCGCACGAGAAAGCTCTCCTCTTCGAGCCGGGACAGCGGGACTTTCTTCAGCTTGGCGAGGGGATGGTCCGGAGCGGCGATACATACCAGAGGATTGTCCATGATGGGTTCCGCAAGCACGTCCATGCCCTGGGACGGGCGTCCCATGACAGCGAGGTCGACCTCGTTGTCGGCAAGGTGCTTGAGCACGTGCTCCCGGTTCGCGACGTAGAAGCTGACCGAGACTTTCGGGTGGATCCTCTGGAAGCTGGCGAGCAGCCTGGGCACGAAATACTTGGCCGTGCTGATGACCGAGATGATCAGCCGTCCGCGATCGAGCCCTTTCAGCTGATCGAGCACCTCCTCCATCTCCTTGAGCTGCTGGGCGATGGAGCGGCTGTACTGGAAGAGCTCGCGGCCGGCGTCGGTCAGGTAGATCTTCTTGCCGAGCTGCTCGAAGACGGGCAGCCCGATGTTGTCCTCGAGCTGCTTGATCTGCATGGAGACGGCGGGCTGCGTGAGGTACAGCTCCTCCGCCGCGCGCGAGAAGGACAAGTGGCGGGCGACCGACTCGAAGACCCGCAACTGGCGCAAGGTGAGGTGCAGCACGGCGCGCTTATTCCTGCTCCCGACGTTCGCGCGATCTTATCATAATGATCAGTATTATTATCTTGTTCTGATGCTTCGGCGCGGACTATAGTTCCACCCGTGTTTTGCAGTGAGCGTCGCGAGAGCACAGCACGCTTCGCGTCCGGAAACGAGCCGCATTGGAGGAGCCATCATGGCCGTCAAGAAATACAGCGCCGGGGTCAAGGAATACCGCAGCACCTATTGGGAACCCGATTACCAGGTCAAGGACACCGACATCCTGGCCTGCTTCAAGATCACACCGCAGCCGGGCGTGGACCGGGAGGAAGCGGCGGCGGCCGTGGCGGCCGAATCGTCGACCGGCACCTGGACGACGGTGTGGACCGATCTCCTGACCGACCTCGACTACTACAAGGGTCGCGCCTACCGCATCGAGGACGTGCCCGGCGACGACAGCTGCTTCTACTCGTTCGTGGCCTACCCCATCGACCTCTTCGAAGAGGGCTCGGTGGTGAACGTATTCACGTCCCTGGTCGGCAACGTGTTCGGCTTCAAGGCGATCCGCGCGCTGCGCCTCGAAGACGTGCGCTTCCCCATCGCCTACGTCATGACCTGCAACGGCCCGCCCCACGGCATCCAGGTCGAGCGCGACAAGCTGAACAAGTACGGCCGGGCGCTGCTGGGCTGCACCATCAAGCCGAAGCTCGGGCTCTCCGCCAAGAATTACGGTCGTGCCGTGTACGAGTGCCTGCG
>JAEUMX010000122.1 GCA_016791285.1 Burkholderiales bacterium | reverse complement strand
ACGCTGTTCGAGAACCTGGTCGAGCAGTTCCTGTTCGAGCCCACCTTCATCATCGACTACCCGACCGAGGTGAGCCCGCTCGCGCGCGCAAGCGACCGGCATCCCGAGATCACCGAGCGCTTCGAGCTCTACATCGCCGGACGCGAGATCGCCAACGGCTTCTCCGAGCTGAACGATCCGGAAGACCAGGCCGCGCGCTTCCGCGAACAGGTGCGGCAGAAGGAGGCCGGCGACCACGAGGCCATGCACTACGACGCCGATTACATTCGCGCGCTGGAATACGGCCTGCCGCCGACCGCGGGCGAAGGCATCGGCATCGACCGGCTGGTGATGCTGCTCACCGACAGCCCGAGCATCCGCGACGTCATTCTCTTCCCGCAGCTGCGTGCGGAATAGCCGCGGCTCGCACCGGCCGGACGCTGCCGGAGAGCACGCTCGCCGTGCGTCTGCAACGACCGGCTTTCCGTTCGAAATGAAACGGACTTCGCCCGTGGCAGTCCCCGCTTGACTCGCGACCGAACACGGCCAGGCTGAGCACGCTCGGGCCCCACCTCTTCCGCCTTGCACCCCGTCCACCCGCTCCGCCGCCTGCCCGCTCACGTCGTCAACGGCACGACCGTGTCGTTGGGCATCGGGCTGGTCTACCTGCTGTTCAGGGAATGCGTCGACGCGCAGGCCGCCCAGCTCGCGATCTGCGGTGCGATCTACGCCAGCCTGGCCGACGTGCCCGACACGCCCAGCCGTTCGTGGCGACAGGTGCTCGCCGCCGGCGTGCTGGGCTGTACCGCTGCGCTGGTGATCCTGCTGCTCAAGCCGTTCCCGCTCGCGCTCGGCGCGGGCACGGTGCTCGTCGTCATCGTCGCCATGATGACGCTGGCGTGGGGGCCGCGGGCCGGTCCGATCTCCTTCGCCCCGGTGCTGGCAATCGTTTTCACCATCGGTCTGCCGGCAGGACACGATCCGCTGCGGACGGTGGGCTGGCACCTTTCGGGCATGGCCGTTTATCTGGCCTGGTCGCTTGCCGTCACTACCTTGTTGCAGCCGCGCTACCGGAGCCTCGCGCTGGCCGCCGTGCTGGGTACCGCGGCGCGGCTGCTGCGCTCGCGCGCGAGCATGCTGGATGGGGCCAGCGGCGGTGAAACCCAATCCAGCGCCTTGCAGCATTGGGTGCGCGACGAGGCGGCGCTAGCCGAGCGCCTGCAAACCGCGCGCAATCTGTTGTTCCCTGCAGCGCGGACGCCACGTGCACAGCGCGAGAGCGCTGTGCTGTTGCGCGTCATAGATCTTCGGGACATCCTGCTCGCGAGCTCGCTCGATCTGGAATTGATGGGCAACGATGCCGTGGCGCGGCAGATCCGCGCCGGTCTGGCCCTCGAGCTGCGCCGCATGGCGGATGCCGTGGATGCTTCGCGCACCTTGCTGCGCGGCGCGACCACGACGCAACCATCCACCTGCGGCGAGTACACCGTCGAGAGAGTATTCGGGTCCATGCAGATGCCGACCGACGATGCACGCGCGCGGCTCCTGCCCGCGCTCGCCAATCGCTTGCGACACTTGAACAACCATGTCGACCGCATCGACGCCCTGCTGCGCGGTGAGCATGAAGACTTACCGCTATCCCGCGCCGAGCTGCGGCAATTCGTCGCCCCGGAAGACTGGCCGCTGCGCGCTCTGTTTAACCACGCCTCGATCGATTCGCCGGTGTTCCGGCACGCGGTGCGTGCCGCGCTTGCCTTGGGCAGTGCCTACTATCTGGCTCTGGCGCTGCCGTGGACCGCGCATCCGCAATGGCTCGTGCTCGGTGTGGGCGTGGTGTTGCGTGGCAACCTCCAGCAGACGCTCGCCCGCCGCAACGCGCGCATAGGTGGCACCGTGCTCGGCTGCATGATCGTGCTGCCGCTCGCGCACGTTCCGTCGCCCGACGCGCTCATGCTGGTGTTCGTGATTGCCGCGGGTCTCGCGCATGGCTTCGTGGTGGAGCGATACCTCGTCACGGCCGTGGCGGCGACGATCATGGCCCTGTTGCAGGTGCACCTGGTCGCACCTGCCTCCGGCTTTCCCATCGGCGAGCGCCTTGCCGATACGCTGCTCGGCGCCTTGCTCGCGTGGGCCTTCAGCTATGTGCTGCCGTTCTGGGAAAGGCGCAGTCTGCCGCAAGCCATCGCCCGCACCCTGAAGGCACTGCAGAACTACGTGGGGCATGCCTTGCGTACCGATGCCGACTCCGGAGTCGCACAGCGTCTTGCGCGGCGCCGCGCTTACGACACGCTCGGGGTGGTTGCCACCGCCCTGGAACGCAGCGCGTTTGAACCCGTCCGCGTGCGCCCGCCGGAGCGCGAACTCGCCCTGCTGCTCGATCACGGCCACCGGCTGATGGCCCACCTGTCGATGATCCGCCTGCTGCTCACGCACCGCAGCGCGGAGCTGGATCGCCCGGAAGCGGCAGCCGCCCTCGCAGCGGCGAAGGACGCGCTCGACGCGTCCCTGACGCCGGACCGTCCACCCGATGTCCCGTCACCGGCATTGCAGCAGCTTGCGCAGGGCATGCTTCCGGCAGAACCTCCCGCGCAGGATCCGCTGCCGTGGTTGTTGTGGCGGCTGCGGGTGGCGGTGCATGACGGCAGCAAAGCCGCGGATGCCGCCCGGACAGCCCTCGCACGCCTGACCGGGCGCGGTGCGAGCGGCGCGCCGACCTCGGGGACTTAGGGGCACACCGCCTCGGTCGGCTTGTTGTTGCGCGTGACCGGCGTGCCCTGGCGCAGTGAAAAGAACGGGTCGCACGGCGGCGGTGTGGCGGCCGTGAGCACCGCGACTTCGGTGGAGTCGCCGCTCTCGCGGTTTCCCCGGTTGACCGCACGGACGATGTAGAAGTAGCGGGTGCGCGGCGTGAGCCCGGTGTCCACGTACAAGGCCGAGTCGATCGGGCGGGCATTCAGCCGCTGCGTTCGCCCGTAGGGTCCGCCCGCCGACATGCTCCGGTACACGTTGTAGCCGACCGCTCCGTCCACGGCTGTCCAGCGCAGCGCGACCTGGCGGTGCGTGAAATCGCCGACGGTGAGTCCTGCCGGCTCACCGAATTCGCCGAGGGCCGCCGGTGGCGTCGCGGCTTCCGTGCGCCCCCCCGCCAGCCGGTCCAGCATCCGTCGCACCGACGCGATTTGCAGCCCTGCCTGGGTCGCGAAGCGGCCACGATTGTTCAGCCCGTCGTTGTATCCCCACCAGTCCCAGCAGGCCTGGGGATTGAGCGGCAGCAGGGGCGAGCGCGGGCTCGGTTGCGTCGGTTGCGTCTGCGGATAGAGCACGATGAGACGGTTCTCGTCGGCCCAGGGGTTGTAGCCGGCGTGCTCGTAGAAGGCACTGCCGATCTGCTCGGCGGACTGCCCGCAGCCGTGAAAGGCGATATGCACCCGGCACCGTTCGCCCCGGTCGCAGGCGTCCGGAACATAGGCGTACCCTTCGTCGCCCATCGAAATGCGCTGCGGCGTCGACGCGCCACGACCGTCGATCGCGAACTCGTCCTGCGCGAAACGGATGATCCTGCCCTTGGGCGGGGCCTCCGGGTCGCGGCGCTGTAGCTCGCCATAGAAGATTTGCAGCATGCTGCCGGCGGCATCATAGGGCGTGTCGTCCGCGGCCCGGTCGTGACAGAGATTGAGGAAACTGCCGCCCGTTCGCGGACACGGATTGCACGCGGCGTCGCCCGCGCCGCAGTCGACGGTGATCTGCGCGTGCGCCGCGTTGAGATTGTCCTTGTAGAAGATGCGGCTGCGGTCGACGTAGCGCGCGTAGTAGTCATACAGCGCGTCCGTCACCGGCGCCTTCACGAGGCCGTCGTTGTAACCGTGGAAAAGCCAGATGCGCTGCCGCGCGAGGTGGGAAGTGGCATCGATCCGCCGCGCGCGCGCCCACGCGTCCGTCATGCGTGCCATCCGGCTCAGCTGCGTCGGCGTGATCGCCTGCCTGGGGAAATCCGGGTCGCCCTGCATGCAGCGCGCGAGCGCGGTGGCGAGCGTGCCGCGCAGCGACGGCACGCGGTCGAACGCGCACAGGTACGGTCCTCCCGCCGTGGCGCCGACACTCCGCACGATCGACGAATGCGCCACGCCGAACTGCACCGCCATGTAGGCGCCCGAAGAGACACCCGACACGGTGGTTTGAGCGAGATCGACGTTGTAGGCCGGCAGCGGTTCGGCGGTGCCTGCTGCGGCCGTGGCAAGCAGCGCGCAGAAGAGCGCGGACGCAGCCGCCCCGGCGCGCCGGCTGAATGACATCGGCAGGTTCAGACGTGATCCCTGGCGTTCCATAGCTCGCTCATGCGCTGCGCGAACCTTGTCCCCAGCGCTTCGTCCTCGTGCATGAAGTAGACGTAGGTGCGCGCAAGCCGCGCGGCTGCAATGCGCTCGACCCAACCTCGCAGATTGCCGTCGTCGTAATGGGTCCGCCGTAAACGCACGTACCCGCAATCCGAGGTGGCCACGAACAGCGTATCACCCTCGTCGGTGTCGGTCACGCAGAGCATCGCCGCGCGAGCACGCAGCGCATCGTAGACTTC
>JAEUMX010000107.1 GCA_016791285.1 Burkholderiales bacterium | reverse complement strand
TCCTCGTCGGTCTCTGAGTTGACGCACGCGTCGGCTCGCCTGCGCCGGACGGGCCAGGGCTGGAACCCATAAGCGCTGTGACGACTGTTGCTCCGGTGAAGCCGAGCATCTCTCGTCGGCTAAAACTGCGGGCTCTGGACGTCTGCTTCATCAGGTTGCGTTTCATTGTGCCGATCTCCAAGTTGAATTGGATACCTGACGCCCAAACGAGTCCGTAGAAAAACCTCTTTCGAAAGCCAACCTGTTCTCTCGCGCCGGTGGGGCACGAGCGAAATCGAGGGTGATCGCGTCTCGTTCTACATCAGAGCTCTGCCTCTGCGTACTGATGCGCTTCGATGCGCTTTCGCGCTGCCCCTATTCATGGTAGCTCCTTATCGAACTTGCCGTAACGCTGCACCTTGCCGATATTGTGCACCAGGCAGTAGAGCAGCCACTGCGTGTTGACCTTGCGCTTGCCGCGCAGGCTAAAGCGCTTGAGCCGGTGGGCACTACAGAGGTTGGCGAACACCGGCTCCACGGTGCCTAAGCGCCGGCCGTATTGGTGGCGCCCGACTTCGGTGTCGATCTTGCGCTTCATCTGCGCGCTGTAGGTCTCGGGCTTGCCCGGGGCACGACCCTGGAAGAAAACGAACTGGCGCGTGGGTGTACGGCTGGGATGCTTGAGGCAGCGATGGCGTAGCGTGCACGGCCCGCAGTCGCGCTTTGCGCCCTGGAACTTCACCCCCGCGTAGCCGTTGATCACGACATTCGCCCCGTTGCGGTACAGGCGCTTGCCGGCGGGGCAAACACAGAAGCTGTGATCGGCGGCGACGTTGAAGTCCTCAGGCCGAAACGGCCGCTCCGGATCTTCGGCCGGGGCGGGCTTGTGACGCTCGGCGCTGGCAAAGCGCGGGTCGCGTTTGCGAAAGAAGGTGTCGGCGAGATAGCCGTCGATGCCGGTCTCGAACAGGTACTTCGCATTGGCCTCGTTGCAGTATCCGGCATCGGCCGCCACCACCGCCCCCTCCAGCACATCGTCGGCGAGCTCCAGCTCGCGAAACGTCTCGCGCGTGCCCTCGAGCATCGGAATGAGCAGCGCGTGCTCCTGCGCTTCGCCGAAGGCCTCGGCGTGCACGATGACCTGATGCTTGGCATCGACCATGGCGACCCCGGCGTAGCCTTGGATCACACCTTTCGAGGTCTTCATCTTGGCCGATTCGTTGTCGGTGAGGTTGCTCTTCCTGATCTGGCCCGAGGGTCCGAGCTTGTCTTCACCGCTGCGCAGAAACCCGCGCACCTTCTCCAGCGCCGCCTGCAAGGTCTCGATCTGCTTCGTGCGCGCCGCGCGCAACCGCTCGTCCTCCACCGCGGCATCGACCTCGCGATGGCGCGCCACGAGATGGCCGATCGCCCGCTCCATCTTTTGCGCTTTCTTCTCGAAGTCGGCTTTCGTTCCGCTCCATTCCTTGGAGGCATTCGAAGGCAGCTTCACCCCGTCCACCGCGAACATCTCGCGCCCGATCAGCCCCACTTCGTCACATACCAGGAGCACATCGCGGAACACCGAGACGATCTCCGCTTCCAGGCTCGCGATGAAATCGGCAATCGTGGTGAAGTGCGGCGCGGTGTCGGCGGAGAGCGCCATGAACACAACATTGTCTCGGCACAGCTGCGCGATCTCGCGGCTCGAGGTCACGCCCTTGGAGTAGGCGTAGAGAATGATCTTCAGAAGAATCGCCGGGTCGTAGGCGGGCGCACCGGTGTCGTCGTTCCGGTAGCGCGCCTCGAACACCGATAGATCGACCTCTTCGTCGATCAGCTTACTCAGCGTGTACTCGAAGCTGCCGGGCAGGATCTGGCGCTCGAAAGAAACCGGCAGCAGCTTCATCTGACCGTAGTCGTAGGGCTTGTAGCGCGCCATCGTGTCGCCTCCCTATGCGATGCTTATGGCATAGAGTATACCGAAGCTACACGATGGTTTCAGACTTTTTCTACAGATTCAAACGATCGCGTTGAGCGGGCGCCGAGGAGCGAAGCGACGAGGGCACCCGGCAGCCCTGCTGACGGGCGCTCCGGTCGAACGCGTGGTTATGCGACATTCTGCATCTTGTTCGCGAAGTCGCGGCCCGACGTTGGGGGCGGGAGAGGTTTGCCATCCTCGTGATAAAGCGCGATCGTTTCCTCAACGACATGGCAGAGCTCTTCGAACACGGCTTTCTCATCGGAGCCGTGGCAGCCGCCATAAAGCAGGCCGGGCGCGCTGCCCACATAGCACTGGTCTTGGTCGGACCATTCCACGATCTTTGCGTATTTCGCGCTCTCATTCATGATTTCGACTCCTCAATCGCGCGCTTCACGGCGCGCTCTTGGTAGTGCTTCGCATCGTCACTTGGCGCGCCAGCGATTGTGATTGGTTTGGCCACTT